>CANGCX010000111.1 GCA_947452315.1 Opitutia bacterium
GCGTTTTTTAGCACCGGCTTTTTTTATAGCAACGGCCTCCACGCCGCCGAAGGACGCTATCAATTACAACAAACGGTCAACGTCCCGTATCATCTGCCGTTGCCCGCCGCTTATCGAAACGAGCAGGGCGATTACAAACTCTCGGATGACGGGCGCTATTTTAGTAAACTGGATTTCGAGCACCGCCCAAAACAGTTCCGGACGCTGCGCAGCTCGGTGGCGATCGCGGAGCGTCAGGGAGGATTTGACCTCGAGTTTGCGGTGGGTGGCCCGGCGGGTGTGCTCGTCACGGTCGAGCTCACGTTTCGTCGCGATGGTAAACTCGAAGGTGTGGCGGCTTTGCCGGAGACGGTTGACCCGCGCGGTACGCGGGCTGGCGCCACGGCCGCCGAAGAGCGCGCGGAAAATTTTATTTTGGCCCGCGGTATGGGTAAATTCACGGCTGGCGCCGATACGATTGAATTTGGCCCGGGGACGAGTGCGGGCGCGCCGGGTCGGATGGAAGGCGAAGATTACACCTGGATTAACGGCCATCTGCGGACGCAGGGGCAGCGGGTTTACCTCACGGGCGCGACGCCTTTTCGCTACACGCTCACGATCCGCTGAGCGCGGGGCTTCGTGAGACGTCACGCGTCACGTGTGATTATGGCTGCATAGGACGATAGAGTTTTTGGCGCAGGGCAGGTTCGCGTAGAAGTACGGCTTGGAGAAAACGAAAACTGTCTGCGAGGTAGCCTTCGTAACCACTCGGTTGGCCGTCCCAAGTCGTCCAGTCGATGCCTTTCATCGCGGAATCGGTCACGCCGTTTTGAAATTCTCCGCTGGCTTGGCGCGTGAGCATGGCGCGTAAGACGCGATCGCCGCGGGCCGGGTCGCCGAGTTGGTAATGGGCGGCAATGAAATGCAGTACTTGGCCGGCGGTGATGCCGCCGTTCATGTAAACGCCAAAGGTGTCGCTGCCGTCGCTGCGTTTCGGTGTGCCGAACCCGGTTTGAATATAATCGCCTTGAGCGATAGGAATCAGGTTGGGCGGGACGCCTAGATCGAAGCGTTCAAATTTTACCTCGGCCATTTTTTGCCAGAGTCGGTTGAGCATGGCGCGGGCGGGATCTGGCGCGATGAGCCCGTACTCGATAGCGAGGCCGCAGGTGGTCGGCGACGCGTAGTCGTGCAACATGCCGTCGGCGCTGCGCCAGCCGGCGAGCAGGCCAGATTTTTCGTTATAGAGGAGTTTGAAGTACGTCGCTTTGAGCGCATCGGCGCGCGCGGTGTAGCGTGAGGCTTCGCTGGTGCGGCCGAGTTGTTTCTCGAGATCGGCGAGACTGCGAAATGAGCGGTAAATGAGCGCGTTGGTGTAGGCGTCTTTGTGGCCGCAGTTGAGGGCGTCCCACCAAGCGCAGGAGCGGTTGGGTTGTTTGAGCGTGTAGAAATTACCGCTTTGCGTGGCTTCGATGAGGCCGTCGCCGTCGAAATCACGGCGCGCGAGAAAGTCGGCGATCATTTCAAGGCGCATGATTTTTTGGGCGAGCCATTCATGATCATGGGTCACTTCGACGTAGTCCCAAGCGGCGATGAGCGGGCCGGCGTTGGCGTCGAGAAAATGCCCGTAGTTCCAGTAGCAGATGATTTCGCCGGTTTCTTGGCCATTGGCATCGCGGAGCATTTTGGTGTCGATCCAGTAATCGATCGTGCGGCGCACCAGCGGCATCAACGACACGCCGGGGAAAGGCTCCGGCGTGAAGAGTGCTTGATCGGCGTAAAACCAGAGCGAGCAACTGGCGGGATCACTAATGACGTTGTTGCCGAGCATGCCGGCAGGAGCGCTGAACGGGCGATTTTGTTCGCCCCAGCGCGAGGTGGGCTGGATGGCGTTTAGCCAGCCACGGCGAGCCAGTGGCCAGAGCTGCGAATCTTTTAACCCAGCCGGCGCAGGGAGAAGCAGGGGTTGAAAGCGCAGAATGCAGGTTTCGTTTCCACGTAGAATCAGGTCCGCGCGTTTTTCTTTGCGATCGCCTTCAAAGCGACCGGTGAGTGACGGACCTTGGATCTGCGTCACTGACATCGGGCCAAAATCAGGCGCGTTAATGATGGCGGGAAAGGTAAAGCTGCCGTCGGGATGCCACTGTGCGGGGATTATGCAGGTGGAAGTGACGCGTGGATCGAAGGGCAGGCGTAGTTCGTCTCCGGTGAATCGTAGTTGAAAACCACCCTCTGCATCGAGCGTGGCGCGGATGTTAACGATGGGTTCGCGCAGAAGATTTTGCTCCACGCGGCGGCCGCCCTCGGTATCCCAGCTAAGAAACGTCACGCGGTTGGTTTCTGGAGCGGATTCGATCCGCGCGACGGGGGCGGCGTGCGTGAGCGTCGTAGTGGCGATAAAACCAAGGAGCGTGCACCACCCGGCGAGGGATAGTGCCTTTAAAACTTTTTTCATAATGGAATACACGGATAAGGCCGGCTTCGGCATTTTCAGGTCAGGGGGAGGAATAGCAGCCCAAGCTCTGCGCTCGGGAAATTTAATTTGGGTCTGGGGCTCAGGGGAAAAGCGCGAAAACGATTCTGATGCTCCGCGCGGTCGCGTTGGCGACAACTCTAATGCAGCTGCCTTTTGCACACGCCACTCGTTGGATCATTTTTGAGTTTGAATAACCTAGTCTGGGCAGCGGCAGAATGAGCTGAACCTTGACCGGCCCTAAATAAAATCGGCAATCTTAGCCGCATGACACTCAACTCTCTGCTCGGATTTTTGATCGTCGGACTCATGGTCTGGTTGGCACTAGCCTTTAAGCCGCTCCGCAAAGCGATCGGGCTGTTGTTGGTGATCGTCGGTGCTATTTTGTGTCTTTCCTTGATCGGCCTGATCTTGGGGGTGCCGATGATTTTGGCCGGGGGATTGCTTTTATTTTTCTAATTGTTCATCTAGGCTTTACGTTATTTTAAGGCGATCATATCGCTCTCAATTTCCGCACGAAATCATTTCGTCATTTCCTTTTAGCACGCACATCACGGATTTGATCAAAGTAGGCGAAAATCATTAAAGCGGAATGTCTGCTTAGGCACTAGTTGAACATCTCGCTGCGTCGCACCTCAGTCATCAGCGCAGCTTTAAATCCTTAAATCCGAGTCGAGCGCAATTCCGACAGTTTTGCGTCAACAAAGGTTCGGCGGCTTTGCCCTTGGATCAATTTTGTCCAACGCGTGGTCTCGGCCCATCGAAATGCTCGCGGGAGTTCCAGTTCGGGTAATTTTACAAAAAGGCGTGAACGCGTTGGACTCAGATAAACCAAGTCGAACAGTGCTTTCTCAACCGTAGCAATTTTACCGCCGTCTTCGCCATCTTCGAATCCTCCGAACAAATCCGGTGGCATCCGATGCAGTGAAACCATCCCTTGAGGTGACGCAACTTTCTTGGCGCGTCCTATCGTCACGGCATACGTGATTGCGGGTACTTGCTCGATCACCCCATGGCGGAAGAGAGCGGACTGTAGTGAAACATAGGCTGGATAGGGTGCCGCGACTTGCTCGACCATTAGTCCACGAGAAATCGGGCCCAGACTCCACCTGCCACGCGCTAGTCGCCAGACCAGTCCATGCGTTTTCAGGCGCCCCAGTAGCATAGAGGCATTCGCGGCGCTTACATGTAACAGGGCGGAAACATCCCGGGTCTCAAATGAAGGCACCCCTAATGCGCGAATTCGCTGCAAAGCCTCCATCTGATTCATTGCAGTTTCTCCAGTTTTTCAACCACCGCTACTTGCAAGTTCTCCCAGCGCGCACGTGCGTAATAATCGTAGTACTCTGGCAGGAGATACGCCCGCACTTGGCCGGAGAATTCATCGAAACCGATGCACATCGCCTTAGCGATCGCCGGCCCTACCTCATTCTTTACGCCTGCCGGGAGGGCTACGTTGCCGACCCCTCGATCTATGAGTAGTTTCAAATCGAAGATATCTCGCGCCTGCGTCTCGTTTCGTTTGCTTAAGGCTACTATTTTTTGGCGAAAAGCGGTTTCGTCCGAGTAGTGCTGCGCCAGTACCGGAAACAGAGCATACGCCCGCACTAACTCCGTATCCACTGCTTCCAATTTAACCTCCGGATCTAGTCCGCGCCGAGAGAATTCAATTTTGGTGGGAATGGGAGCGCCTCCGTTTACTTGGAGCCCTAGTTTCCAGCGCTGAGTCGTCTCGGTCTGCTTGGCCGACGTCACATGTTCGATGGTGATCTGCTTTGACCTCAGCTCCAGCGCCAGCGCGGTCGAAGCCAAAATGGTGGCTACATTCCCCTCGAGGGTTTTTCGAGCCATGGTGTGGACATCGAAATCGATATCTTCCGAATAGCGGATACTTTTACAGTAAAATCTTAGGTTGCAGCCTCCCTTGATTGCATACAGTGCCTTGTCTACTCGCCGGCCAAGGTGAGCCGTGAAAACTAAATGAAAGAGTTCGATCGCTTGTCGTTCGGACCACATTTTTTTAATGTTAACAATAAATACATCGAATCAACGCTAATGTTGATTGAATGTATTTATTAATCACTTTAAATACGATCAATCTCGATGCGGTGCATTGGAGGTTTGAATTTTTAATCGAAGAAATTTCACGAAATTAAATCGACGCCTTCCTTGCCATAGCGTGCTTCATGCACACACAAAACAGGTATGTCACGGAGCGGCCCCATCCTGATTTCCCGGGTGTTTAATCACGCAGCGTTTTTATCCCTTTTGCTTGGGCTTTTTTTGGTCGCGCGTGGCGCTCCGCCGGTGCCTGAGACGATCGACTTTAATCGCGACGTCCGGCGCGTGCTTTCGGAAAACTGTATCCGCTGCCACGGTCCAGATGAGAAAGACCGCAAGGGCGGCGATGGGGGCAAAGCCGGCCTCCGTCTCGATACCCGCGATGGCGCGCTCGCGCAGACCGACGGCTACGCGGCCATCATTCCCGGCCAGCCCGAGAAGAGCGAACTCTACAAACGCATCAACACCGACGATGAAAACGACGTGATGCCGCCCGCCGATTCCGGTAAAACCCTCTCGGCTCGTGATAAAGCCGTCCTCAAAGCCTGGATCGAGCAAGGCGCCACTTACGCGCAGCATTGGTCCTATGTGCCGCCCGTGCGCCCCGCTTTGCCATCGGTCAACGCCGCGACTTGGCCGGCGAACCCCGTGGATCGCTTCATCCTCAATCGCCTCGAGCGCGAAAAACTTTCCCCCTCCGCCGAGGCCGACCGCGTGACGCTCGCGCGTCGCGTTGCGCTAGATCTCACCGGCCTGCCGCCGACCCCCGACGAAGTGAAAATCTTTGAGACGGATGCCGCTCCGGGAGCCTACGAACGTCTCGTGGATCGCCTGCTCGCTAAACCGGCCTTTGGCGAACACTGGTCGCGGCTCTGGCTCGATCAGGCGCGCTACGCGGACTCCTCGGGCTACGTCGATGATCCGGCACGCACCATCTGGGCCTATCGCGATTACCTGATCCGCTCCTTTAATTCTAATAAGCCCTTCGACCAATTTACCATCGAGCAACTCGCCGGTGATCTCATGCCGCACCCGACCGAAGATCAGCTGATCGCGACCGCTTTCCATCGTAATACCCCTACCAACAACGAAGGCGGCACGATCGACGAAGAATTTCGCAACGTCGCCGTTGTTGATCGCGTGAACACGACCATGACCGTGTGGATGGGCTCCACTCTGGCGTGCGCCCAATGCCACACGCACAAATACGATCCGTTCACGCAGACGGATTACTTCCGGCTCTTCGCGATTTATAACAACACCGCCGACGAAGACCGCACCGATGAAGCGCCCGTGCTCCCGCTCTTCACGGACGAAAAGAAAAAAGCCCGCGCGCCCTTCGACGCCGAGATCACCTCACTCGAAACGACAATGCGTACACGCGCGCCGGCCTTGCTCGCCGCGCAGCCCGCGTGGGAAAACCGTTTTTCCGCGCCGATCGCGTGGCAACCGTTGTCCTCGGCCGCGATGACGGCTAAATCGGGCGCCGCCTTCCAGCGCGACGCCGACGGTATCGTGCGCGTCGCGGCCCGCGCCGAAAATGATGTTTATACGTTCACGAGCACTAGCGACACCGCGCAGACGCTCACCGGATTTCGCCTCGAAACCTTTCCGCTCGAAAACAACGCGGCCAAGGGCCCTGTTTCCAACGCCGGCGAATTTGTCGTCACACGCGTTTTGGCCTCGATCACGCCGGCTGGCCAACACGAAGTTACGGGGCGTTATGTGCGCGTTGAGTTGCCCGGCAAAGACCGCGTGCTGGCCTTGGCGGAGGTCCAAGTATTCGGCAACGGCGATAACCTCGCGCCCACCGCGACTTCGAGCCAGAGCAGCACTGCCGGCGACAGCGTCGCGAAATTCGCCAACGACGGCCGCACCAACGGCAACGCCGAGAAAGCTCCCGTCACATCGTTGACCGAAAAAACCGAAAATCCTTGGTGGGAACTCGATCTCAAGGCGACCGCGCCCGTCGAGCGCATCGTTGTATGGAAGCGCACCGATGGCACCTTCGGCGCCGAACTCGCGGGTGCAAAGGTATCGTTACTCGATGAAAAACGCGCAGTCGTTTGGAGTACCACGCTGGCCTCCGCTCCAGCGGCCAGCGCCGAATTCGCGGTGAGTGGTGTGCAGCCGATTCGCCTCGCACTCGTACAGGCGGATGTGACCGAGGACGGATTTGCGGCGGATTCGATTTTGAGTCCCACGCGCGGCCGCGAACGCGGTTGGGCGGTCGGTGCGCAAAGCGACAAGACGCACGCGCTGGTGGTGTTGCCCGATAC
>CANGCX010000112.1 GCA_947452315.1 Opitutia bacterium
GCGCGGGGCGGAGTTTAAGCGCGGACTCGCCGCGAAAGGCCGGCGCTGTGTCGATTTCGTCGAGCAAGCGCTAGATGGTCGGCCAGGGTCCGACGCGGAGATTCGGGCGATTGCACGCTGGTTAAAAGCCCTCCCGAAACCGGTCGCGGTGTTTGCGTGTTACGATGGTCGCGCGTTGCAAGTGCTCGAAGCGTGTCAGTTGCTCGGCTTAAATGTGCCCGAGCAAGTCGCGGTGCTCGGCGTGGATAATGATGAACTCGTGTGCGAATTGGCGAATCCACCGCTCAGTAGCGTGCAACCGAATGCGCGGCGCTCCGGTTACGAAGCGGCAGCGTTACTCGCTCGGTTAATGCGCGGAGAGAAAAAGTCGGTGGCTCCGACTCATCAGGTGCAGCCCGTGCGCGTGGTGGAGCGGCAATCGACTGATGTCGTAGCCGTGGCCGATGCGAAGGTGGCTGCGGCGTTGAAATTCATCCGGCAAAACGCGTGTGCGGGAGTGGACGTGGGCGATGTGTTGCGGGCGGTGCCGATGTCGCGGACGCGTTTGGAGGAAAAATTTAAGGTTTTGCTTGGGCATTCGCCGCACCGACAAATTGTGCAACAACGCATCGCTCGGGCAAAGCATCTGCTCGCGGAGAGTAAGGTCGCCATCAGCGAGGTCGCGGAGCAGGCCGGTTTTGACAATGCGAGTTATCTTAGCGTCGCATTTCGTCGCGAGACAGGTTTCAGCCCGTTTACGTATCGTGCAAAGCATGGGGCGGCAAAGGCAGACTAGCACCGATCGCGCAGCCTTGCCTTGGGGCGCGCTCCTTGGCTGGTTGGGTGGATGCGTATCCCCTCGCTCCTCACTCTTGCCCTCATGACCTCTGTTGTCTCCGCCGCTCCCGCGACTTGGAACTATCCTGCTGCGGAACGTGGTTCCGTGGTGGATAATTATCACGGCACGTCAGTCGCTGATCCTTATCGCTGGTTGGAGGAACTCGATTCGCCGTCGACGCAGTCTTGGGTCGCGGCGCAAAATAAAATTACGGACAGCCTGCTTACGACGTTGCCTTGGCGTGCCAAATTTAAGGCCCGCCTCACCGAGCTCTGGAATTACCCGCGCATCGGTTTGCCCAACAAAGAAGGCGGGCGTGTGTTTTATTCGCGCAACAGCGGCTTGCAAAATCAGGCCGTGTTTTACGTGCAAGATGCGACGGCTACCGAGCCCCGCGTGTTGATCGATCCTAACACGCTCGCCTCCGACGGCACCGTCGCCCTCACAGCCACCGCGGTTTCGCGTGATGGTAAATGGGTCGCTTACGGTACCGCCGCCGCGGGCTCGGATTGGAATGAGTTTCGCGTGCGCTCGGTCGAGACCGGAAAAGACACCGGCGATGTGATAAAATGGGTAAAATTTTCCGGCATCTCTTGGACTAACGACCACGCGGGCTTTTTCTACTCTCGTTACCCTGCACCGCAGATCGCCGAAGGCACAGGCAAGACCTTCAGCAAACTTGAGCACCAACAGCTTTACTACCACCGCCTCGGCACGCCGCAGGAGCGCGACGTGCTCATCCACGCGGTGCCGGATCAGCCCCAGTGGTTTGTTGGCGGTGGTACGACCGAGGACGGACGTTGGCTAGAGATTTCGATTCGGCGTGGTTCTTCGTCGGAAAATCTACTGCGCGTGATCGATCTCGGCGACCCGCGTGCACCCAAACTCGACGCTCCCGTGCTTACGTTGGCGGATAAATTTGAAGCAAAGTTCGACGTCATCGGCAGCGACGGCGCGCATCTTTTTGTACTAACTAACCTCGATGCCCCGCGCAATCGGTTGATCAAAATTGATACGAAGGCGCCAGCGCGGTCAAATTGGCAGACGCTGATTCCTGAGAGTAAAGACGTGATCGAGTCCGTCGATTTGATCGGCGGAAAATTTGTCGTTCGCGTTATGCGCGATGCAAGCAGCCGGTTGCTCGTCTATGCGCGCGATGGACGTGCGCTGGGCGGGATCGATTTGCCCGGCATCGGTACGGTCGCGGGCGTGAGCGGGCGCGACGAGGAAACGGAGCTGTTTTATAGTTTCTCCTCCTTCACGACACCGACCACCAATTATCGCTACGACCTCAAGGCAGCCCAAGGGGGCGTGTTTCAAGCGCCGCAGGTTGCTTTCAATCCCGCTAACTACGAGACGAAACAGATCTTCTATGCCTCAAAAGATGGCACGCAGATCCCGATGTTTATTACCCACAAGAAAGGCCTGAAGCTCGACGGCACGTCGCCAACGCTGCTCTACGCGTATGGCGGTTTTAATATTTCCCTCACGCCGACCTTCTCGGTGGCCAATCTCGCGTGGCTGGAGCAAGGCGGGATTTACGCGCTGCCCAACCTGCGCGGCGGCGGCGAGTACGGCAAAGACTGGCACCAAGCTGGTACTAAAGAGCGCAAGCAAAACGTATTCGACGACTACATCGCCGCTGCGGAGTGGCTCACGGCGAATCACTATACCTCACCCGCCCACCTTGTGTTGAGCGGCGGTAGTAATGGTGGCTTGCTGGTCGCGGCGGTGATTAACCAGCGACCTGATCTCTGCCGCGTCGCCTGGCCGGCCGTCGGGGTCATGGACATGCTACGTTTTCACAAATTCACCGTCGGTTTCGCTTGGACGAGTGACTACGGTTCCAGCGACACGCCGGAAGGTTTTCGTTATCTCTCGGCTTATTCGCCTGTGCACACGGTGAAAAAGGGTGGGCGTTATCCGGCAGTGTTGGTGACGACCGCGGATCATGACGACCGCGTGCATCCCGGCCACTCGTTCAAATACACCGCGGCGATGCAGGCGGGCGTCGCGCCCGATGCCGGTCCGGTGTTGGTGCGCATTGAGACGAAGGCGGGTCACGGCGCAGGCAAACCCACGACCAAGATCATCGACGAGGCGGCGGACAAATTTGCCTTTGCGCTGCACTTTCTCGGGCTCGATCCCAAGTAACCACAGGCTTCGATCCAGCCCTCCGGCGTAAATGCCGGACGGTTCAACGCGCGGGCGGCGGGCCGACGGGCGTGAGCTGGCTCCAGTCGAGCGGATCGACGTTGAACGCTGCGCCAAAGCCCGCGACGACGCGTCCGCTTTGCGGCCGCAGGCGGAAGAACTGGAAGTCGGGCAACGTCGCCAAGACGTCGATCGTTGCGCCGAATTTCTCGCGAAACGCGGCGACATAGACGCTGTATTTTTCCTCATCGCGAGGGACGGGTTGAGCTGTGCACGTGAAGGTCAATCGCGGGCGGGCGAAGGCATTGCCGGCTGAATTTTCGGCTGTTAGTAGAAGCACACTAGTGCGCGGGTTGACGCGGAGGTGGCGCGTGTGCGCCGCAAGACCACTGACGTAGATCACGAACGCTCCGTCGCTATCGAGAAGCGCGGCGGCGACGGAGGCATCAGGCGTGCCGTCCGCTGCGGCGGTGCCGAGAATAACCGTCCATAGTTGTGCGCGCAATTCCGCGGTGAGGGCCTGGGCGCGAGCGAGGGCGAGGGCGTCTGTCATAGCCTCTTCAGGCGAGTAGGCCTTTGATGACTTGGCCGTAGACATCGGTGAGACGGTAGCGGCGGCCTTGGAATTTGTAGGTAAGCCGCTCGTGATCGATGCCGAAAAGGTGCAAAATCGTCGCGTGCAGGTCGTGGACGTGCACCGGATCCTTGGCGACGTTGTAGCCGTATTCGTCGGTCTCTCCGTAGGAGAGGCCCGGTTTCACGCCGCCGCCCGCCATCCAAAGTGAGAAACAGCGCGGGTGATGGTCGCGGCCAAAGTTATTCGCCGTCATGATGCCTTGGCAGTAGTTGGTCCGGCCAAACTCGCCGCCCCAGACTACGAGCGTGTCATCGAGCATCCCGCGATTCTTAAGATCGGTTACGAGTGCGGCGGCGGCTTGGTCGGTTTGCAGGCACTCTTTTTTGATGCTGCCAGGCAGTGCGCCATGGTGGTCCCAATCTTGGTGATAGAGCTGGATGAACTTCACCCCGCGCTCGGCGAGACGACGGGCGAGCAGGCAATTGGCGGCGAACGAACCGGGCTTGCGGGCGTCGGGACCGTAGGAGTCCACGACGTGCGCGGGTTCGTCTTTGAGATCGGTGACTTCGGGCACGCTCGTCTGGAGGTTGAACGCCATCTCGTAATTTGAGATACGCGTGGAGATTTCGGCGTCGGGCGTGCCGGCGAATTGGTGTTCGTGCAACTCGCGGAGCCGGTCGAGCGCGAGGCGGCGATTTTCAGGTGAGACGCCGGCGGGGTTGCCGAGATAGAGGACGGGATCAGCACCCGAGCGGAAGCGCACGCCTTGGTGCTTGGCGGGGAGAAAACCTGAGCCCCAGAGGTGCGACATGAGCGGTTGGCCGCGTTTGTCTTTGGTGAGGAGAACGACGAAGGAGGGTAGATTGTCGCTCGTGCTACCGAGGCCGTAGTCGAGCCACGAGCCGAAGCTCGGGCGACCAGGAATCTGCGAGCCGGTTTGCATGAACGTCACCCCCGGGCCGTGGTTGATCGAATCGGTGTGCATCGAGCGCACTACGCAGAGGTCATCGGCGATCTTCGCGGTGTACGGGAGTAAGTCGCTGATCCACGCGCCGCTTTGTCCGTAACGAGAAAACTTAAACGGCGAGCCGGCGATTGGGATCGAGCTTTGGTTGCTCGACATGCCGGTGAGGCGTTGGCTGCCGCGCACGCTGTCGGGGAGTTGTTCGCCGTGCCGCTGGTTGAGCAGCGGTTTGTAATCGTACAGATCGAGCTGCGAGGGGCCGCCGGATTGAAACAAATAAATGATGCGCTTGGCCTTGGCGGCGAAGTGCGGGAGTCCCGGCAACGCGGGGCGACCGGGAAGCGGGGCCACCGCGGCCGTCGCAGCGGAGGCGTTGCGGCTAAGCAGATCGGCGAGGGCGATACCGCCGAGGCCGAGCGCCATGCGGTTCAAGCATTCGCGGCGGCTCATCGCGAGCCACGGAGCGTGGCCGGTGCAGAGGGGCGGCGGGGTGGAAGGTTGGGACATGGCGAATCAGCGTTTCACGGCGAAGGCGTCGTGGTTCATGAGCGTGTTGACGACGGTGGCCAGGGCCGCGATCTCGGGCGCGGGCAGCTTGGGGTCGCGCGGGGTGTCGCCTAGTGTTAGATGTTTGTCGGCATCTGCGGGATGGGCGCGAAACCAGGTGAGTTGTTCCTCAAAGAGGCGGCCCAGGATTTTCTGCTCGGCGGCATCGGCCGTGCGCAACGTCAGGCGGCGGAAGGCGGCGGCGACAAGCGCGTCGGCTTGGCCAGCATGCGTGCGGTAAAGATTTTCGGCGAGTACGCGGGCCGCCTCCACGAATTGCGGGCCATTGAGTAACACGAGGGCTTGGAGGGCGGTGTTGGTGGTGTCGCGTCGGGCGACGCAGACGACGCGCTTCGGTACGTCGAAGGCTTCGAGCATCGGCGCGGGGCCGGTGCGACGCCAGAAAGTGTACACGCTGCGGCGGTAGAGTTGTTCACCTTTACCAGCGGGGGCGGGCTTGAAGGATTCGGGGATGTCGTAAGTAAATACCGGCGGTCCGCCGATTTTTTCTACGAGCAGACCACTACTGGCAAGCGCTTGATCGCGAATCATCTCGGCGGCGAGACGATGACGCGGACCGCGGGCAAGCCAGAGGTTTTCCGGATCGTCGGCCATGACTTCGGGCGTGGCGAAACTGCGTTGGCGGTAGGTTTCCGAGAGGACGAGGGTTTTGAGGAGAGCTTTTACGTCCCAGCCGGAGCGGATGAATTCACCGGCGAGCCAGTCGAGGAGCTCGGGATACTCCGCGCGGTCACCCTGGTTACCGAAGTCGTCGACGGTTTTGACCAAGCCCTGACCAAAGAGCGATTGCCAGAAACGATTCACCGTCACCCGGGCGAGCAAAGGATGACGGGCATCAGTCAACCAACGCGCCAGGCCGAGACGGTTGCGCGGTTGATCGGCGGGGAAAGGCGGGAGCGCGGCGGGCGTATCGGGCGAGACGGCGGCGCCGCGGTGGTCGTACTCGCCGCGCTTCAAGATGTAGGCGGTCTTGGGCGTGGGCAGCTCGCGCATGACCATGATTTCTTTGGCGGCGTCGGCGAGTTGAGTCTCGGTCGCGCGGGCGACGGTGAGTGCGGCGACTTGGGCGCGGTAGGTCGCGTCGTGGTTGGCGAGATAGGTTTCAAACCACGCGTCGGAGGCTGACTCGACGTTGGCGGTGGGCGCGTAAAGGGTGCTGACTTCAACGGCGGTGAGCGCGCGGCCGAAGACGCGGAGATCGTCGATCAGTCCGCCCTTGAAGCCGCGATCGCGGAAACGTTCGCCGAGGTCGATGGTGTCACCGCCGCCGCCAGTGATGTCTTTGGTGAGATGATCGCGGATGATTTCGGTGCGGACGGGTTGGCCGTTGATGAAGATGCGCAGGCCGGCGGCGCGACTGGAGCCGTCGTTGGAGACGGTGACGTGGACCCATTGATGAAGCGGAAGCGGATCGACGGCGCGGATGGAGATGGCATCGCCCGGCCAGAAGTGAATCAACGACCACTTCGGGCGACCGTCTTCGAGGAGGAGTTCGTAGCCGCGGCTACCGGCATCAGTCCATGCGCGGGAACGGTGCAGAATGACGGCGCGGTTGGATGCTTCGGGCGTTTGCAGCCAGAGCGAAAGCGTGAACGGCTCGTGGCGGTGGAAGTTGCCGACCTTGGTTTTGACGGCGTCGTCGCCGGAGAGTTTGAGCGCTTGGCCAGCGCCGGGACGACCGGGAACAGA
>CANGCX010000113.1 GCA_947452315.1 Opitutia bacterium
GCGGGTCCTGCAAGCGTGGTGAGAACTTCATCGCGTTTACGGTGGGGGAAATTGGACGGATTGATCATTACAGGGCGGCCCCAGCCAAAAAGCAGACCGCCAGGAAACATGAAGATGCACACCAGCGGGAAAATCACCGAGCCGAACAGATCCATGTGAGCCACAGGGTTGAGCGTCACGCGACCATCGTGCCGCGGCGTATCGTCACCGAGTCGGTCGGCCACGAAAGCGTGCGCCCACTCGTGGATGCACAGGCTCACGACGAGTACGATGTAAAACATGAGACCCTCGCGCAGCATCGCGAGGTCGAAGCCGGTATTCATAGTTCACTACTGTTTCGGAGTCTCGGCCGGCGGGGCAACCAGCTTTTGTTTCTGACCCTGTAATTCTGGCTCGGTCACAGTGTCTAATAATAGCTTAGCTCGGTCGGCGTGACCCTGCTTGAGCAAAATATTGGCCGCGTGAAGACGGAGCGTCTGACGCTCAATGGGGGTGCCGGCTTTTTCTTCGAGCGCAGCCCATACTTTTAGAGCCTCATCCCACTGCGGCTCTGCTAGATCGTAAAAAGACTCGGCGTAACGGTAGCCGAATTCGAAACGGTCCGGGGCAAGTTCAGCGGCAGTTTTGAATGCCCCGTGCGTCGCATGGTCGAGCGCAGTCCGCGTCCATTCGCCACTTTTGAGGAAATCGTCCTGCGCTTCGTGCAAGAGGGTGCCGACCTGATAATGATAAAGCGGTTCCTTCGGTGATAGCTTGATTGCCGCCATGAAATACGGGAGCGCATCAAGAGGCCGACCATCCTCAGCGAGCAAGTTGCCTAGCTGGTTTTTGACGAGGGGAATGTCGCTATCGAGCTGATTGGCCTTAAGGAGCATCGCAGCGGCCTGTTTGCGCATATCAACTTTGCGCAAAAGATAACCGTAGGCTGCGAAAACCTCGGCGTTGTTCGGACTGTCGTGCAACAGTCGTTCATAACTATGAGTAAGTTCTTGGAGCTGAGTGCGAAAGGCCTCTTCGTCGAGCTTATCACCTTGTTTCGCAGCCGTTTCGAGTAAGGTGCGTTGACGCTCGGCGATCTGGCGCAGCGTACGTTGGGCGAGCGATTCGCTCTCCGCCGCAGAGAGGGGAAGCGCGAGCAAGAGACTGAGAAATAAAAAGAGGCGTTTCATACAGGGAACAATGCGACCAGTTCATCGGGTCAATGTGCCGGCGTAAATCCACAACCGCGCCTATCGCCACAGACCGACGCACAATAACTCACGCAAACAGTTGAGCTTTGGCCGCAGAACCGACCTGTTTTGAGGGCTATCTTTTTTTTCAAGGATTCAATCATGTCTTCCTCCGCTCTTACTCTCGGCTTCGACGCCGATGATACCCTCTGGCACAACGAAAACATTTTCGAAAAGGTCCACGAACGCTACCGCGCACTCCTCGCTCGTTACCACGATGCCGCCACCGTGGACCGCACGCTTTTCGCCACCGAGATGCGTAATCTGGAGCGCTACGGCTACGGGGTAAAGGGGTTCATGCTATCTTCGATCGAAACTGCCATTCAGCTCAGTGGCGGCAAAATCAGCGCCGAAGAGATCCAGCAACTTATCGCCTTAGGCCAAGAAATGCTCGCCCACCCCGTCGAACTGCTCGACGGGGTCGTAGAGACGCTCTCAGCCCTCTCCGACCAACATCGCCTCCTGGTAATCACTAAGGGTGATCTACGCGACCAAGAGCGCAAACTCGCTCGCTCCGGTCTCGCCGCTCACTTTCGTCACGTCGAAATTTTATCCGAAAAAGATACCTCGTCCTACGCGGCGATCTTCCGTCGTCATGCGATCAACCCGCAGCGTTTTCTAATGGTCGGCAATTCCCTCAAATCCGACATCATGCCCGTCCTCGCGCTCGGAGGCGCGGGTGTTCACGTGCCGTACCGCATCACGTGGGCCGCAGAGCAGGTTGAAACGCCACCGCCCGCCAACGGGCGTTTTTTCCAACTAAAAAACCTCCGCGAACTCCCCCAGGTCCTCGCCACGTGGTCCGCCACGCTTTGAAGTCATGTGTACGAGATTTGTCCTGTTAAAAGATCAACTCCAAGCCGCCTACGTCGCGCTCGGCGTGGATACGCCCGCCGAGCTTGTCTCACGCTACAACATTGCCCCGAGCACCGCACTCACCGCCTTTCGCCGACCCAGCCGCACCGCCGCGCCCGAACGAGCCACGTTGCGTTGGGGCCTTGTCCCGTCCTGGGCCAAATCCATCGATGCTTCCGCGCCGTTGGTCAACGCCCGCTCAGAAACACTCACCGAAAAACCTTCATTTCGGGACGCCTTTCGCCACCGGCGCTGTCTTGTCCCTGCTGGTGGCTTCTACGAATGGGCGATTCACGGGCGCGCGCGTAAGCCTTGGCTATTTCAACGCCCCGATGCGGCCGTTTTCTTTTTTGCCGGGCTTTGGGAAAGGTGGTGCTCACCCACTGGCGAGGTGCTTGAATCCTGCGCGATCATCACCACGACGCCCAACGCTGTCACGCGACCCATCCATGATCGCATGCCCGTCTTGCTCACCCCGGATGCCACACGTATTTGGCTAGATCCCGAGGCCCAGGTTGAACGCGATCTCATTCCGCTACTTCAGCCCGCGCCCGACGCTGCGCTTACCGCCACGGCATTGAGCACGCACGTGAGCAACGTCCGCCACGACGACCCCGCTTGTCTCATGCCGGCAGGCCCCGAAGAGGAACCCCCTGCCCCACAGCTTTCGCTAGGCTTCTAAGTTATTTCAGGTTTTAAGCCGACCCCCACGAACCGTCTTGTCCGCCGGCGGTCTGTCTGCGATCACTCAGAGACTCCTTTGTCCCGAAATTCCGCGTGAACCTACTCGACCGCCATATTTTTAAGAGCGTGCTGCTTACGTGCGCAGGTGCGGTCGGACTCTTTGCGTTCGTGCTGATGTTGGGTAACCTTATCCGAGATTTGTTACCGTTTCTGCTTTCGGGTCAGTTATCGGTGACAACGTTTGTACGATTGGTCGGCATGTTGATTCCTGCTGTGGCTATCTACGCGCTGCCGATGGGTATGCTGACAGGGGTGCTTCTGACGCTCGGTCGACTCTCCGCCGATAGCGAGATCACTGCCATGCGCGCCGCCGGGCTCAGTCTCGCGCGCATTGCCCGACCCGTGCTGATCCTGGGGTTTTTGGGTACCGCGCTTGGCCTCTACGTCAATTTCCAGTCCATGCCTGCTGCGCGCGTGCAATATCATAAAGAACTCGATGCTGCCGTTGCCGCCAACCCCCTCAGTTTCATCGTCCCAAAAACATTCATCCGTAATTTTAAGGGTTTTGTCATCTACGTCGGCGACAAACAAGGGGCGGTCATGCGTGATTTCTGGCTCTGGCAGCTCGATCGCGAGGGCCGCACGACCCAGCTCGTCCGCGCTGAATCTGGCCGCTTCGATTACGACGCTGCGACCAACGAGCTCATCCTCACCCTTACCCGCGCTCAAGTCGAAGAGCGCAATCCAAAGCAGCCGGAAAATTTTACGGAATCACCCCGTATTGTATCGTTCGAAAAATCTGAACCGCAGCGCCTCTCGCTCGCCAGTCTCTTTGGCCCGCCGGTCCTCCGCCAAAAACTCCAGTGGATGACCTACGCTGAACTCCGCAAGGAAGAGACCCGCGTCGCTGCTTTGCCCTTCACGCCTGCGACCGCAGCCGATCACGAGCGTGCCGTCATGAAAGTCCGACTAACCGTTCAAGAAAAATTTAACACCGCGCTCGCGATCCTCTCGTTTGCCCTGATTGGCGTGCCCCTCGGCATCAAAGTCTCGAGGCGCGAGACCAGCGCCAACCTCGGCGTCGCCGTCTTGCTGGCACTGGGTTACTACATGCTCACGGTCGCGGTGAGCTGGCTTGATCGTCACCCGGAGTATCACCCAGATCTGCTGTTCTGGTTGCCCAACGCGGTCTTTCTCAGCCTCGGCGTGTGGCTTTTTTTGCGCATCGAGCGGCGTTAAGTTTTTTTAGATCGGCACAGGCGCCCGGGCCCCCAAGCTCGCAGATGTTCACCCCACCCCGTTTGCCCCTGTCTTCGCCCACGCTCCTCCGTGAAAGCGCTTGTCCTCACCGCTCCGTCCCAGCTCGCGTTCACCGATTTTCCTACGCCCATCCCCGCCGATGACGAGGTACTGCTGCGCATCCACGCCTGCGGGATCTGCGGCAGCGATATTCACGGCTGGGATGGCTCGACTGGCCGCCGCCGGCCGCCGCTCATAATGGGGCACGAAGCGGCGGGCGAAATCGTCGCCATCGGTTCGCACGTCGAGCGCTGGCGACCGGGCGATCGCGTGACGTTTGATTCCACGATTTCTTGCGGCGCCTGTCCGTACTGCGCGCGCGGCGAGGTCAACTTGTGCGATCATCGCCGCGTCGTCGGCGTCGCTCCCGCCGAATACCGACAACACGGTGCCTTCGCCGAATTTCTCGCGGTACCGGCACGCATCCTCTACGCGCTCCCCGCCGGTCTCACCTATCAACAGGCCGCCATGGTCGAGCCCGTCTCCATCGCGATCCACGCCGTTCAACGCGTACGTCTCGCGCCCAACGCCACAGCCGTCGTCGTGGGTACCGGCATGATCGGACTTTTCGTCATCCAAGCTCTACGCTGGGCTGGGGCCACGCGCATCATCGCCGTCGATCTCGCCGACAACCGTCTTGCCCTCGCCCGCGAACTCGGCGCCACGGACACACTGCGCTCCGATCGTTGCGACGTGCCCGCTGAAGTCGCACGCCTGACGGGCGGAAACGGCGCGGATGTCGCCCTCGAAGTCGTCGGCGTCTCCGCCACGCTCAACCTCGCGCTCGCATCCGTCCGCCGCGGCGGCTCCGTCGTCCTCGTCGGCAACCTCGCCGCAAAAACCGATTTCCCGCTGCAAGCCGTCGTCACCCGCGAGCTCACGCTCCACGGCACTTGCGCCTCGGCCGGCGAATATCCGCTCTGTCTCGATCTCATCGCGCGCGGTGTAATCCGCGTCGAACCGATGATCAGCGCCGTCGCCCCGCTCACCGATGGCGCCGCGTGGTTTAAAAAACTTTCCGCTCCTGGCGGCGCGCAAACCATGAAAGTGATTCTCACGCCATGAACCTGCCTACCTCCTTCGATCTGACAGGGAAAACTGCGCTCGTCACCGGCGCCAGCCGAGGCCTCGGTAAACATTTCGCCATTGAGCTCGCTCGTGCCGGCGTCGATGTCGCCGTAACGGCCCGCGCGCTTGATTCGCTTGAGCCCACGGTCGTGGCGATTCGCGCGCTTGGTCGCCGTGCCATGCCGCTAGTCCTCGACGTACGCGATCACGCAGCGATCACCGCCGCCGTCGATGCCGCACACACCGCCCTTGGTCGCCTCGACATCCTCATCAACAACGCCGGTTGTAACATCCGTAAACCCGCCGCTGATATTTCCTGGGAGGATTGGAACACTGTGCTCGATACTAATCTGCGTGGCCCATTTTTTGTCGCGCAAGCCGCCGCGCGTTACATGGTGCCGGCCGGACGCGGTCGCATCATCAACCTAGGGTCCGTCACGTGTGTGGCCGGTTACGCCGGACTCGCGCCTTACGGCGCCAGTCGCGGCGGCATCAAACAACTCACGATGAGTCTTGCCGCCGATTGGGGCCCAGCGGGGGTCACCGTTAATTGCCTCGCTCCGGGTTGGTTCAAAACCGCGCAGAACGCGGTCATGTACGAAAATGCCGATTGGGTTTCGTACCTCAGCGCGAAAATCCCCCTGCGTCGCCCCGGCGCGATCGAAGACCTCACGGGCGCACTGCTTTTTCTTTCGAGCGACGCCAGCGCCTACATTACGGGTCAAACATTACTCATCGACGGCGGCGTTTCCGTAAACGACACCCGCGCGCTCCCGCGCCCCGCGCCATAGCTCCGCGAGGTTCGTTTCTTAGTCTCTTACCCCCACATCGTTCCTTTACCCGTTTTATAACATGTCTTCGCTCCCGTCCGCTTCGCCCGCGCCGCTCACTCGTTTTCGCTGGGTGATCTGCGGTTTGCTCTTTTCCGCAATCACGGTGAATTACGTGGACCGCGCGCTCTTTGGCCAACTTGCGCCTGGGCTCCGAAAAACTTTCGGTTGGAGTAGTGGCGAGGTCGCGGATATTTTGCTATGGTTTGAGGTGGCGTACGCGATCGGCCTAGCGTTTGCCGGACGGATTTTGGATCGCGTCGGCACAAAGCTCGGGCTCGCCGTTTCTTTCGCCGCATGGTGTCTCGCCTCGATGCTGCACGCGGGCATGGCGACGGTGGTGGGTTTTAAATTCGCGCGTTTTTTTCTTGGGATCACAGAGGCGGGAGCTTTCCCCGGTGTGACCAAGGCCACCGCTGAATGGTTTCCACGTCGCGAGCGCGCGCTCGTCGCCGGTTTTTACAACTCCGGCAGCAATGTTGGTTCGATGATCGTGCCGGTGATCACGCCGTGGCTTTTTTTCAGCTACGGCTGGCAGTGGACTTTTATCGTCGTCGGTGGCGCGGGGCTGATCTGGGTCGGTTTTTGGTTGGTTTATTACCGCAAGCCTGCCGAACAGCCGCGCGTGTCGCCAGCGGAGTTGGCTCTTATCCAGAGCGATCCGGCCGACACCATCACGGAGATCATGCCGA
>CANGCX010000114.1 GCA_947452315.1 Opitutia bacterium
AAGCCTTGCTTTCACGCTTCAAAAACCGCTTTTTCAGCGGTTTTATTTATGAAAGCCACTATCAAGACCCAAGGCCAGCAGTTCACTGTCACCGAGGGCGACGTTCTCATCGTCAATCGCTACCCCAAGACCGAGGCTGGCAACATCATCGAAATCAAGGATGTGCTCGCTGCCGGAGAAGGCGCCGATTACAAAGTCGGCAAGCCCACGCTCGCCGGGGCTTCCGTTTCCGCTAAAATCCTCGAGAACAAGCGCGGTGATAAAGTCATCGTCTTCAAAAAGAAGAAGCGCAAAGGCCACGAGAAAAAGCGCGGTCATCGTCAGGAGCTTTCCGTCATCAAGATCGAATCCATCAAACTCTAAAGGAAACCACCCACCATGGCGCATAAAACAGGTCAAAGTTCCACCTCCAACGGCCGTTCCAGCAAAGCTAAGCGTCTCGGCGTGAAGCTTTTCGGCGGCGAAGTCGTGCGGGCCGGCGGCATCATCATCCGTCAGCGCGGCAGCAAGACCCACGCCGGCAAGAATGTCGGTATCGGTCGTGACTGGACGCTCTTCGCTTTGAAGGACGGAACCGTCAAATTCGACAAGCCACACCGCAGCGTGGCCGTCGTCGAGCACGCTTAATCGGACTACCGATTCATCTTACCAACGCAGCCCGCAACGGCTGCGTTTTTTTGTCCCCATACAGCGACCTCCCAGCGCTGCGCCGAGATAATAAGGTCCGAGAGCTGTGAGTCGGGTTAATTACTATCTGCCGACGTCTTCGCGCTAATCATAGTCGCGCTCGGGCTTTAATTTTTCGCCCCTAAGCTGAGTTGCCAAAAAAAACTCAGGTAGCCGCCGGATAACTCCCTAGCCACTTAACCATCGGGCACGACGCGCGCAATTCAGCCAGAGCCGCTTTCATGGCCGCGTCCTCGTAGTGTCCGCTCACATCCAGGAAGAAAAAATAATCCCACGGACGTTTCTTACTCGGACGCGATTCGATCTTGGAAAGATTCACACCTCGCTCAGCCAAAGGCATCAGCATCTTCAACAAAGCGCCTGAGTGCGAAGCCGCCTCGTCGCCGAGCGAGACGAGCAAGCTCGTCACGTCTTTGCCACCGCCCACGGAACCGGCCGCTTTGCGCCCGAGAACAAAAAACCGAGTCGTATTGTCCGCCTTGTCTTGAATGTTTTTCGCCTGCACGGACACCCCGTAGTGTGCCGCCGCCAATTCACCCGCGACCGCAGCGGCCGTCGGGTCGTCTTTGGCAATCTGCACCGCGCGCGATGTACTCGAAGCCTCAACCAATTGCGCGTGCGGCAAATGCCGGTTCAACCACAAACGGCACTGTGCCAACGCCTGGTCTTTGGAATAAACGTGCGTGATTTTATCTAGCGGCGACTGCGAAACGAGCGCGTGCGTGATTTCCAAATAAATTTGGCCGACGATTTTCAGCTCGCTCTCGACGAAGCTGTCCAAGGTCTCGCGCACGCTGCCTTCAGTGGAATTCTCGATTGGAATTACCGCGTGATCCGCTTCGCCTTTTTCCACCGCCGTAAAAATATCCGCGATCGTGGCCATTGCGTGATATTCTACGCTAGCGCCGAATTTCTTCATCGCCGCGGCATGCGTGTTACTCGCTTCAGGCCCGAGGTACGCGATCATCAGCGGCTTCTCGAGCGCGATGGCCGCCGACATGATCTCACGGTAAATCGCGCGCAACGCGTCGTGTTTGATCGGACCAGTGTTCTGACCGGAAACTTTGCGAAACACCGCGTCTTCGCGCTCGGGCACGTAGATCTCGCCGCCGGTGCTGCGCTTGATCTTGCCGATCTCAGCCGCGAGCGTGAGGCGTTGGTTGATGAGTTCGACCAACTGCCGGTCGAGTACGTCGATCTTTTCGCGAATCGGTCCGAGTTCCATGTTAAGCAGTGGGTTGTTCGGTTTCGTCCTTCGCAGGCAAGGGGGTGTCTTCCACGGCCGCAGTGGAATCGGGGCTCGGGGTACTGGCCGCCACGGCCTCTGCTTCGGCGGCAATCACCGCTTCCAAGGGCAATTGCTCATCGGGCAGACCCATGTCTGCGTCAGTAGGCGTAGGCGCGTTCGTGGCGTTCTTCAACCACTCGTCGATCTGGCGCGAACTCAACACATCGGAAGCCGGCAACTCGTCGATCGACTTCATGCCAGCGAATTCTAAGAAGCGATCCGTCGTACCGTATTGCAAAGGCCGACCAGGCAGATCCGCTCGGCCTACGATGTAGATCAAATCCCGTTCCAATAATTTATTTACGCCAGCCTCGGCCGATACCCCGCGGATCGTCTCGATCTCCGTACGAGTAACGGGTTGGCGGTAGGCCACGACGGCGAGTGTCTCGAGCGCGGATTGGCTCAGCTTCACCGGCGGTGGCTCCTGACGTAAAATCCGCAACCACCGGGCAAAGCGCGGCTGCGTCATCAAGCGATACCCGCTCGAGCCTTCGATCAGTAAAAGCCCTTCGTCGGCTGCACGCAATTCCGCCGCGATCACATCCATCGCCTCGCGGATTTGCGCCGTCGTAATTAACGAAGGTACATCCTGATAGAGCTCCGCATCTTCACTGCCATCGATGATCGCCTCCACCGGTTCTTCCACGGCCGCGATGTCTTCAGAAACTGGCGCCTCGATTGATTCCTCTGGCGCTACGGGTACGTCGTCTGGCCCCACGGTTTCGACGGGGGCCGCGTAGTCGGTCACGATCCCAGGCAACGGCATCGTCTGCTGCTCATGAAAGCGCGTGAACACGCCTTGGATGTCCTTAATCGAAAGCGGTTGATTGGAGGACAGCAACAGAGCCTTGAGAACTTTTTTTAGGTTAAACGCCATGCGGATAAAATCCCCCCGAGTGAATGCGCCTGCATTTACCTCACGCAACCACGAAAAACTCCCACCCTCGCACCCTCACCTACTCACCTCGCCTCAATCCGCCGCGCAAACGCGCTTGCTCGCCCCTCCGCGCATTGGTCTGATCGTTACTCACCCCCTTTTTTCTCCCATGTGCCAAACCGCAAACTCACTCCGTCCGCACTCCTCCGTCGTCGTCGACGGCAATGATCGCGCCCCTGCTCGCTCCATGCTGCGCGCCGTCGGCTTCACCGACGAAGATTTCAAGAAGCCCCAGATCGCCGTCGCCTCCTCCGCCAGTAACATGACGCCGTGCAACGTCCACTTGGGCGACCTCAGCGAGCACGCGCAAAAAGGCATCAATGCTGCCGGCGGCAAAGCCGTTTACTTTAACACCATTACCGTCACCGACGGCATTAGCATGGGCACGCAGGGCATGCGCTACTCCCTCGTGTCCCGTGATGTCATTGCCGACTCCATCGAGACCGCGGTCGCCGCCGAGGGCTTCGATGGCCTCGTTGCGATCGGTGGATGCGACAAAAATATGCCCGGCTGCATGATGGCCATAGCTCGCCTCAACCGTCCCGCCGTCTTCATTTATGGCGGCAGCATCCTCCCAGGCTTCGCCGCATCCGACTGCGATAAACAAAAGCCCCTCGACATCGTCTCCGTGTTCGAAGCGGTCGGTAAACACGCCAAGGGCGAACTCAACGACGCCGGCCTGCGCGATGTCGAAGCCAGTGCTATCCCCGGTCCCGGTTCCTGCGGCGGCATGTACACCGCCAACACCATGGCCACCGCCATCGAAGCCCTCGGCATGAGCCTGCCCAACAGCAGCGCCCAACTCGCAGTCGGCAAAGAAAAACGCGAAGACTGCGAACGCGCCGGCGCCGCCGTCATGGCCATGCTTCGGAAAGGCATCAAGCCCCGCGATATCCTAACCCGGAAAGCCTTCGAGAATTCTATCACCGTCTGCCTCGCCCTAGGCGGTTCGACCAACCTGATCCTCCACCTTCTGGCCATCGCCCACTGCGCCGAGGTGCCACTGACCCTACAGGATTTCAAGACCATCGGCGACCGCGTGCCGCTGCTCGCCGACGTCAAACCCTTCGGCAAATACGGCATGGCCCACCTCATTCGCATCGGCGGCATCCGCCCGATGATGAAGATCCTCCTGGATCGCGGCCTGCTCCACGGCGATTGCCTCACCGTTTCCGGCGAGACCGTCGCCGAATCCCTCAAAGACGTTAAGCCTTACCCGTCCTATCCCGACCAACAAGACGTCATCCGCCCCTGGGACCAACCCATCAAGGCCGACACCCACCTCCGCGTCCTCCACGGCAACCTCGCCCCCGGCGGCGCCGTCGGCAAGATCACCGGCAAAGAAGGCCTCTATTTCAAAGGCCCCGCCAAAGTCTACGAAAGCGAAGAAGGCGCGCTCCAGGGCGTCCTCCGCGGCGACGTGGTCAAAGGCGATGTCGTCGTCATCCGCAACGAAGGCCCGGTCGGCGGCCCGGGCATGCGCGAGATGCTCTCGCCCACCAGCGCTATTGCCGGCCGAGGCCTTATCAAAGACGTCGCCCTCATCACCGACGGGCGCTTCTCCGGCGGCTCGCACGGCTTCGACGTCGGCCACATCACGCCCGAAGCCGCCAAAGGCGGCCCCATCGGCATCGTAAAAAACGGTGACCTCATCGAGATCGACGCCGTGAAAAACACGATGAGCCTGCTCATCCCCGAAGCCGACTACGCCGCGCGGATGAAAGCCTACAAACCCTTTTCACCCAAAGAAACCCGCGGCGTACTAGCCAAATACGCCAAACTCGTCAGCACTGCCTCAGAAGGCGCGGTGACGGATAAGAATTTGTAGGAACTGCGATTCAGTGAAGCTACGCTGCTATCAAGACGACGGCCACAGTAACGTCCGCTCGCTGGTGAAGCGTAGCGGCTGCCCGCTGATCGGATCGGTGAATGCGAGGGACTTGGCCAAGAGTTGCAGCGGGCGGCGGTAGTCGTCGGTGTTTTCAGGTTGGTGCACGGGATAAATCTGATCATGGCAGATCGGAATACCGAGCGCCGCGCAGTGCGCCCGAAGTTGGTGTTTGCGGCCCGTGACCGGCGTGAGCCCATAGCGAGCCCAGGCGCCGCGCGTCTCGAGTAAAGCGATGCGTGTCTCCGCGTTGGGCACACCGGCGGCTTCGCGCACTTGCATAAAACGCTCTGGGTTTTCCTCGAGTCGGCTACGGTGCACGAGCGGCAACGCCAATTCTGGTCGAGCGGGCGCGATTGCTTCGTAGTGTTTCTCAATCGCATGGTCCAAAAAGAGATTTTGATAAAGCCCGCGCGTGGCGGCTTGCACGGTGAAGACGACGAGGCCGGCCGTCTCGCGGTCGATCCGGTGGATCGGCGAGAGCGCGGCGAGGCCGAGCTTGCGCTTGAGGCGCACGAGGAGGGTTTCTTGCACGTAGCGGCCCGAGGGGATGACGGGCAAGAAGTGCGGTTTGTCGGCGACGACGAGAAACTCGTTTTGAAAGAGCACAACCTCGTCGAAGGGAATCCGCGGTTCCGCTGCGAGCGCCCGGTAATAATAAATGCGCGCGCCCGAACGATAGGGTCGGCTCGGATCTACTACCGCGCCGAGTTCGTCGACGACATCCCCCGCGGCCATGCGCTCGGCCCAGATCGTAGGCGCGACGCCCGGAAACCGGGCGACGAGAAACTCCACCACCGTGGCCCACGAGCCTGCGGGCAAGACGACGCAACTCGGGCTCACGCCGTCGCGCATCGGCAACGGCGCGCGGCCCGCCGCAAGGGCGGCCGAAGAGGAAGCGGGCGGGAGGCTTGAAGGTGTTTCCAAAGTAGCCCGCGTTATCCCGCAAGCCGCGGAGCAAGGCGAGCATCGTTGTGAGCGGAGTGGAAGGTCGCGTGATCGAGGTGGCGTGGGCGGCAGGAGCGAAATGATTTGGCCTGGATGGCCACAGTCACGCGAGGCTGCGAGGCATGACGCCATGCGCAGGCTTGAAACGGGGTAGGACGCCGGTAGCTTCTGGGTATGAGCACACGTGAGGCTGTCCCAGTCAGGTTGAACCCATGGCCGAGCGAGGTTTCACGGTATGAAGTGGCCCGAGAGAGCGCGTTCATCGCAGCCGTTCGCGCAGGTCTGGCGGAATGGGATCGCGGCGCGGGGATTCCTCGCCGTGCAGTCCGCGAAACCCTTTGAACGGCGGCATGCACTTTAACATCTGCGAGCGGCTGAGGCGCGGGTTCGGGTTCTTAGCGATAGCGTCAATCGCCCACGCTGCGCCCAGCCTCGAAGCAACCTTCGCCGCGCAAGGCCAGCTCATCCTCGCCCCCCTCGCCTCCGCACCTTTCCCCCACCCTGACCGCGCGGCGGGCCACACCTACCAAGGCAGGCACTTCCCGGCTAAAGACCACTACGCCGACAACACCGTCGCGCTTTTTATTCCGCACGGTTTCCGCCCCAGTGCGTCGCTGGACTTTGTCATTCATTTCCACGGTTGGACCAATACCGTAGCCACCACGCTTCGTACGTTTCACCTCGTTGAGCAACTCGTCGCCAGCGGTAAAAATGCAATTCTCGTCATCCCTGAAGGCCCGTACAACGCGCCCGATTCTTTCGGCGGCAAACTTGAAGACGCCGATGGTTTCAAACGCTTCATGGCCGAGGTCATCGCCACGCTCCGCGCCCGCGCCGATTTCAAAACGCAGGACTTCTCGGTGGGCCGGATCATTCTCTCCGGTCATAGCGGCGGCTATCGCGTGA
>CANGCX010000115.1 GCA_947452315.1 Opitutia bacterium
GAAACCGGGGCGAATGCGGGTGCGGAACAGGGACATAGTAGGGAAGGGGTTTTCGGGGGCGTGGTGAGCTTGGAAATCACGCGGGCGGGGTGCGAGGTTTTTACGGCACAGCTGCGGCGGTGATTACGGGGAGTTGACGGAGCGCGCTGAGAGCGCGGAGCTCGTCGGCGCGTAGCGCGCGGTTGAAGACGGCGACGCCGCCGATCCAGCCGGTGAAGCCGACGCCGCGCGAGCTGTGGATCACGCGGCCGATCGTGAAGGGGCCGCCGGTGCCGTCGTTTGCGGGGGTGTAGAGGCGGTCGTGGGGAAACCACCACGGGTTTAGCCGGAGCGCGGCGAGTTCGCGGGCGGTTTCGGTGAAATTACCGTCGGCGTCGCGGCGCAGCGTGACCTGAATGCGCGTGTAGCGAAACTCGCGGAGCTCGACGCGTTCGTCGGTCGAGGAACTGAGGATTTTCGTGGATACGAGCTGATCCTCGGGCGGGTTATAAAATTGGTCGCGCGGAAACGTGGGGTCTTCGCCGGGTTGGAGGTCGGGCTCGCGCTGGAGGCGGCCTTGAAGCCACGCGTTATAGGCGGATTTGATGAGGGTGTCGGTCTTCGGATTTTCGAGCCAGCGGTCGCCGGCGTCGCCGTTGAGCCAGCCAGTGAGTTCATGTGTGGAGTGGTTATAGGTCATCGCGAAGCACTGCCAGGAAGCGTCGAGAACGGCGGCGGGTGAATCGGCGGGGACGGCGGGCGAGACAGCAGCGGAGTTGGCTTTGTGGAGAGCGTAGCGATTAAGGAAAGAGCTCGCGCCGTTTTCGGAAATGTGGCCGCAAGCGGCGCCGGTTTTGTTGAGGCCGGCAAAAAGGGCGTATTGGCGTTGGCCGCGTTCGATTTTTTTAATCGTGGTGGTCTCGTTTTGTTTCAGGTCAGTGCCCTCGTGCCAGATGCCCGCGAGGGCATGATTGCCGCTCTCGCGGATGGCCCAGACGACGACGGTGAGGGATTGGTTGGGGCCCTTGAGGTCGATGGGTGAATCGTGAAGACGGGCACGTGGGACGTAGAGTAATGGACGTAGCGTGGCGTCAGTTTCTTGGCGAATGCGGATCGCTTGACCGAACGGGCCGCGGCCGAGCAAGGGGAAATCTGCGTAAGTAGCGACGCGGCCCTCGCCCCAATAATCGTGGACGTAGTTGCCCGCATCGAGGGCAAAGGTGTTATTTGCGCCTGTGGGGACGTGCGCAGTGAAGCGGCGCGCTCCGTCGGGTTCGCGTTGCACGAAATCCCAAAAGGCTACGCAGCCGGGCGTTGCGGTGATGGTATTGACGCGATCGGCGACAGGTGTGGCTGTGAGCGGTGAAGCGATGAACGCGCAGAAAATCAGCGCGGGCAAACGGGTGCGGCTCATCGGAATCTCAAGTCAATTGACGGGCGAGGACGGCCATTGTGTCGCGCTGGTAGCGCTCGACGACCAGGCGAGCGCGAGCGGCTTTAGCCCGGGCGGCAGCGGGGTCTTTAGCGAGGGCGAGCACGGCGGCGGGGACGCGTTGGGCTTGCTCGGATTGATCGAGATCGAAAAGCCAATCGCCGAGCCCGATGGTGCGCCACATGTCGCCTTTGGAAGTTTGCTCGACCCAGCGGCAAACGATGGCAGGGATGCCTTGGCCGATACTCATGATCGGGCTGTGCATTTCGTGGCCAAAAAGGCCGGCGCTGCGGCGATACGTGCTGAGGGCTTCGTCGGTGAGCCAGAAATTTTCGCGCCAAACGACGCGCGGTTTTACGTCGTCGGGAAGCTGGTCATAGAGCATTTCCTTGCCGACGGCCATTTGGGTTTTGTCCTCGGGACAAAGTAGGATTTTTAGTTTCGTTTCACGGACGACGGCGTTGATGGCGGCGAGGAGCGGGGCGTGGTCGGCGGCCTTCTTAGCCTCGTTATAGGCGTGACGTTTTTCATCTTTGGGCGTGTTGCGGATCAGCCAATACGGCGTGAAGCGCAGCCGTGGGATGCAGCAGAGAAATTGGCCTGGCGCGAGGTCGTGCGCGGCGAGAAACGCATCCGCGGCGGAGTCGTTAGCGAGATCACAGGCGAAGGCGCCATCGGGCGCGAAATCGAGCAGAGGGGACGATAGGTGTTGGCTACGGGCGAGAGTCAGCGAAGGTTCGTCTCGGAAAAAGACAAAGCGGGCGCCGGCAAAAACAGCGCGTTCCTCCGCGGTTGGCGGATTCGTACCATGGGTGATGCCGTAGACCCCGTAGGGTTTGTGGACGTGTTTGGCGAAAGCCGCGACGTCTTTGGCGGCGACCAGTGAAGGGCCGGAGCCGTGCAGGAGAAAATCAGTCCAAGCGAGGGCGTCAGCGAGATCGGCGTTTGATGCGCGGCCATCAGCGCTGAGGGTGCCTTTGACGATTTTCAATTGGGGGAAGCGGCGATGCTCCATGGCCATCACTTCATCCGAGAGATCTGTAGAGGCCCAGAGACGAACTTCGGCCTGAGGGATATACTTATTGATAAGGGCGAGGACACCGGGCGTGTGGGCGATATCGCCGATGTTCACGACCTGCCACGAAGAGCGCAGGAGTATGCGTGGCCCGCGACCGACGGGAGTCTTTGGGATAGTGGCGCGAAGCGCTGATAAAAGGCTAACCGCCGAAGCGGAGGCAAGGAAGGAGCGTCGATTCAAGGGGTAATGATTTGTGTATAGCTCAACCCAGTGGTGATGCTTAGTCCAATTCAGAACTAGGGCAATTTAGTCTAAATTTTGACGCAAGTTTACGTCGTCGCTAACTTCACAATTTTACGGAGCAAAGTTCCACCAAGATGAATAGGGCACAAGATTGAGTTTAGCTTAGGGTTTGTTTGAGTAGTGCGATGCGGTATTATATTTTGAGGAAGGTTTTGTTGTTAACGATTCTGGGTCTGGGGCTCGGCTTGCAAGCGACCGAGCCGCGTAATCTCTCGTGGCTTAAGACTGAGATCGTGGCTTATGTGGATACCGGAGCTTATATGACGGATCTCAAGGCGGCGGTGGCACCGGCCAAGGCTTATATGCTTGAGCGTGTGGCGCGGCGTGAGCCCGGTGAACGTCTCGCGGTGGTGCTCGATATTGATGAGACCGCTCTCTCAAATTTTCCTCATATGCGGGCGTTTGATTTTGGTTACCTGCCGGTGGAATGGGATGCTTGGGTCGCGCGCGGTGAGGCGCCAGCGATCGCCCCTGTGCGGGAGTTTTTCCTAGCGGCGCGTGCGCTCGGCGTGGATGTAATTTTTATCACTGGTCGACGAGAACGTGATCGGCCGGGTACCGAGAAGAATTTGCGAGCCGAGGGTTTCGGCGACTATGCGGCGCTCTGGTTTAAACCGGACTCAGCCCAAATCACCACCGAGCAATTCAAAACCGAAACGCGTAAAAAAATCCAAGCCGCCGGCCACGTCATCATCGCCAACGTGGGCGACCAGGAGAGTGATTTGGCGGGTGGCTTTGCGGAGCGGGCATTTAAATTGCCCGCGCCTTTTTATGAGACCAAGTGAGTTAGGCGCGCACTTCGGTGCTGTTCAATCGACCCAGCGGCCTGTGAGCAGAGTGGATTGCGGGGCTTGAGTGAGCGTGGGTTTGCGGCGCTCGACCATGCTGGCGAGTCGATCGGCCGCAGCGGCGCCGATCAGTTCAGGGCGTTCGTCGATTCCGTCAATTTGAGTAGAGCGGCTGGGTAGGCGACTAGTACAAACGAAGCGCACGCGACCACGAAGTTTACACCCAAGCTGGGCGGCGCAGGTACGCGCGGTGCTTAGTTGGCTCGTGATGATCACATCGGGGTTTTCACGCGCGAACCAGGCGCGCAGTTCGACTGGATTACTTTGGTGGCTGATGTAAGGCGGCACGAAATGCGCGGCCTCGTTGAGCCCGTGCCATGTGACGCCGGCGGTGAAACCATGCTCTGTGCGTCGGTCATGTTCTGATGCAATCACAAGGCCAATGCGGCGGTGCCCTTGCTGCGTGAGGGTGCGGCACAACAAGAGCATATTAGCAAAATGATGGGGTGTCACTCGGTGGGCCCCGGGTACTGTTGCGCTGGCGGAGGCGGCGACGACGCAAAACTGACTCCAATCTAGCAGTTGCGTGAGATCAATCGGCGCGGCTTGCGGTAAAATCAAAATGCCTTCGACGCCGCGACTTTTGAGCGTGCGTTGGAGGCCGGACCAATCGGCAGGGTTGTCTGAGATATGCATGTGGTCAAAACCGTAGCCACGCTCGGCGAGGCGCGTTTTGGCGCCACGGCTGATCATGCGAAAATAGACTTCTGGGTCGTCAGCCTTGCGCGTGGAAAGACCGACGATCAGGCTCTGGAAGCGCTGGGCGCGCCGGCCGCGGAGATGGTGCATGAGTTTCGCGATCTCCGGATCGGGTACGTAGCCATGCTCGCGGGCTAGTTTGACGATGCGTTGACGGGTGGCTTCGGCAATACGGCCGCGGCCAACAATTGCCCGAGATACGGTCATTGAGCTCACACCGGCCAAGATGGCGATTTGGCGTAGGGTAGGGGGCGGCATGCATTTGCGTTACGTTAACGCATTAAAGGTGTCGAAAACATTATTAGATTCTTATTCCATGAAAGTTCAGCTTACCCCCACCGGAGTTTCAAAACCCCGTTTCCCCCTCTTGGTCCCTTCCCGCTCTCTGCTTAGATTCACTGTTTCTGCCCTTACCGTTTTACCAAACCACCCTATGAACCTGCACTATTGTTTCTCACGTTTGTCGCTTCTGAAAAAGGCCCTGCGTTTTCCAATTTTTAACCTTATCGGAAGTTTCGCCGCCGGCGCTCTGGCTTTAACCTCGGCCCACGCCCAAGTTGCTCCCGCGCCCTCAGCCTCTGCCGCCTCGGAAACCGCGGTCAAGCTCTCGCCTTTCGAGGTAAACACCAGCCGCGATGAGGGCTTCGTGGCTTCCAGCGCTCTCGCTGGCGGTCGACTCAATACGGATCTCAAGGACACCCCCGTCGCTTACTCGGTGCTGACCAAAGAATTTCTCGACGCCTTCAATATCACCGATCTCACGCAGGCCATGGAGTGGTCCGTGAATACCACCTACAATCCTGGCAACAACGTCGATCAAGGTTTCGGTTTCTCGCCCGCGCTCAACATTACGATCCGCGGCGCCGCTCCTGGTGAATCAAATTACCCGATGCGGAATTTTTTCCCATTTAACCACAACACCGACAGCTACGCGCTCGACCGTTTCGATTTCGCTCGCGGCCCCAATGCCATTCTCTTCGGTGCTGCCCAATTCGGCGGCACCCCAGTCGCCGTGACCAAGCAAGCGCTCACCACCAAGACGATTAACCAAGTCCAAGTGCAGCTCGGCTCATGGCAAAAATACCGCAGCACCCTCGATCTGAATCGCCCGATCAATGACAAGGCTGCCATCCGCGTCGCCGGTATGATGGAAGACGCCGATACCTACCGCGAAAACGAGTGGCGCCGTAAGAAAGCCCTCTTTCTTGCTGGCACGTACAATCTCACAAACGCCACGACTCTCCGCGCCGAAGGCGAATACGCCGAGACTAAGCAGAAAACTTTCCCGACCTTCCTCACCGATCAAGTCTCCGCGTGGGACGGCAAGACTACTTTCGTTGACTCCGTTTTGCCCGCCAACGCCCCCACCGCCGCGCAGCAAGCTGCCGCTGGTATCAGCTACGGCACTAACAACGCCAATCCGCAGTTCTCGCCGCTCTGGGTTTACGACCCCACGGCCTTCGGCACGGGGAATGTCCTTAATTTCGCCAACGTATTCCGCACCAAAGGAGCGCAAGGCAACGGCACCGCAGCCAACCGCAATTTGATTGGCGGTAAAGCCATCACCAGCGCTAGCGTCAGCTACGCCGGCCAGCCAATGATTGACGGTTATGAAGTTCCCGCGGGCCGCTACGACAATGCCCTCGCTGGCGCCGTCGGTTTCAAGGTTCCCTCGCAATCGACCACCAATCTCTGGACCAGCGGCAAACCCACGCAGGCCCAAGTCGCCAAAGACTTCGCCCTCACCCTCAGTCACCGCATCGGTGATTCGCTCTTCTTCGAAATCGCGGGCGACACCAACAAGGTCAAAATCGACGGCAATAACGCGATCAACCGCGGCGCTAACACAGTCTACATCGACATCACGCAAAATCTCCCCAACGGCACCGCCAATCCAAACTTTAAACAACCCTACAGCGAATTCTGGGATTACCAAAATCTCCGCAGCTATGAGCTCAAGAGTCTTCGCGCCTCCGCCGCTTACATCAAAGAAACGTCCATCGGTAAACTTCAGCTCGCCGTCGGCGGCGGCCTCAATGATCAGCTCCAAGCCAAGCGCAGCTACCTATATTTGCTGCCCCTCCAAAGTATCGGCCCCGACGCCCGCTATTGGGACGCTTCTCAAGCCAGCACCGCGCTCTGGTACCGCCTCTACATGAATCAAGGCGGTCGTGATTTCTATAACACCAACCTCGGCTCGCTCACGTTGCGCAACACCGACGGCACCGTCACCAACGTTACGCCCCAGCGCGTCCTCGACGCCACGCGCAAAGACAACAGCGCCGACAACATCACCAAGTTTAAGCACATCATGACGGCGGGTAATTTCAGCATGTTTAAAAACCGCCTCGTCTTCATCGGCGCGCTC
>CANGCX010000116.1 GCA_947452315.1 Opitutia bacterium
AGGCATAAGCTCTCCGCGAGGTGACGCGCTGCAGGGTTTAGGACTTGTGGCGCGCCGGCAAAAATTAAACCGTGGTCACAGCGCCACCCCCGCGCTTGCCCCCATGAATGATTCCTCGGCTCCTTCGGTTTCCTCGTCAGCACCTGCCCCTGCTCCGGCCCCAAACGGGCGGATCCTTTCTATCGATGCGTTGCGCGGCTTTGATATGTTTTGGATAATCGGCGCGGAGGAAGTTGCCCGCGCCTTAGATGCGGTGAGCGACGGACCCGTCGTCGCGGCGGTCACCAATCAATTGCGCCATGTCGAGTGGGCAGGCTTTCACTTTCTCGATGCGATTTTTCCGTTGTTTCTATTTTTAGTCGGTGTCTCGGCGGTACTTTCGTTGGATCGCGTGTTAGCCAAAGAGGGACGCCGAGGTGCGTTGCTTCGCATCGCCCAACGCAGTTTCATGCTCTTCGCCGTCGGCTTCTTTTACTACGGCGGGGTCACGCGCCCTTGGCCCGATGTGCAGGTGTTCGGCGTGCTACCACGCATCGCACTGTGTTATTTCGGCGCCGCGTCGTTGTATGTGTTAGTGCCGCGCAAGGGTATCGTGCTCGTCACCGCCGCGTGTCTGATCGGCTACTGGGCCGCACTTACGTGGGTGCCGTTTCCCGATGTAAATCTGAAACACGGCAACATCGGTAAACGAGGCACGCAGGCTGAGGCGAAAGCTCCCGCGGTGTTGTTGGCCGGCGTCACAACGACGGTGAGCGGCTCGTTCGAAGAGGGCCGCAATCTCGCACACTACGCGGACTATCGCCTCGTCCCCGGCAAACAGCGCAATCTGTACTACACCAACGAGGGTTTGATTAGCACGATCCCGGCGCTGGCCACAACGTTGTGCGGTCTCATGGCAGGATGGTTACTCACGAGCTTACGCTGGACGGGTAAGCAAAAGGTCGCGTGGCTCCTCGGCGCGGGCGCGGCGGGCATCGTGCTCGGGTTCTGCTGGAGCGTGCAGTTCCCCTTAATCAAGCGCATCTGGACTTCATCGTTCAGCTTGGTTGCGAGCGGGTGCGCGGCGCTGTTGCTCGGCGTTTTTTATCTCATCGTCGATGTGTGGCGTTATCAGAAATGGTGCACGCCTTTCCTCTGGATCGGCTCCAACGCCCTGGTCGTCTATCTCGCAGTCAACATCATCGACTTCGAGGTCCTCGCCGCGCGCCTCGCCGGGGGCGACGTCAAAGCTTGGTTCGATCATTATCTCACGGCCGGCATGGGCAACCTAGTCATCGCCCTCACCGGCCTCGCCCTGCCGATGTTGCTCGTACGGTTTCTCTATCAACGCAAACTCTTCATCCGCTTATGAACACCCGCTCGGTTTATCGGCGTCTACTCGAAACGGGGTGCGTTCATGGCGCCGGGCTTTTAACGCTTTTCTTCCTCGCAAGCCTGAGTCTGGCACGCGCCGCGGATCGGCCCAACATTCTCTTGATCCTCGCGGACAACTGGCGCTGGCCCACCGCCGGGGCCCTCGGCGACCCGATGGCGCTCACGCCGGCCTTTGATCGCATCGCACGCGAAGGCGTGGTGTTCACCCACACGTTTAACCCCGTACCCTCGTGCTCACCCACGCGCTCCTGCCTCCTCACCGGCCGCCAAGCCCACGAACTCGGCGAACGAGCCAACCTCTGGAGCGGTTTCCCGCAAGACACCCCCGTCGTCACTCACCTCCTCCGCGCCGCCGGCTACAGCCTTGGCTATAGCGGTAAACCTTGGGCCCCCGGCAACGCCGAGGTCTCGGGTTGGAAAGAGAACCCCGTCGGCCCCAAGTTCACCCACTTCGCCGATTTCCAGGCCAGACGCACGCCCGCCGACGCACCGTTCTTCTTCTGGCTCGGCAACACCGACACGGCGACCCGCGGGGGTAAACACCCCTACCTCGCCGCCGCCCGCGCTCGCCTCGATCCCTCACGCCTCACGATCCCACCCGAGCTCCCCGATTGCCCCGAGGTGCGCGACGATCTGCTCAACTATTACGGCGGCATCATGCAGCTCGACGCCGAGGCCGCCCGCGCCATCGCGACCCTAGAAAAATCCGGCGAACTCGAAAACACCGTCATCATCTACACCAGCGACAACGGCTGGCAGCTTCCACGCGGCCTTGCCAACTGCTACGACGCCGGCTCCCGCGTGCCCTTGGCGATTCGTTGGGGCAAAAACCTTCGCGCCGGCCGCACCGTCGATGCCTTCGTCAACGTCGCCGACCTCGGCCCCACCTTCCTCGAGCTCGCCGGCTTGACGCCCCCACCCATCATGACGATGCGCAGTATTAAAAACCTCCTTCTCGAGCGACCCGACCCCGCGCCCCGCGACGCGGTTTTTATAGAACGCGAACGTCATGCCGACGTCCGACGCGATCATCTCGGCTATCCCGTGCGCGCTATCCGCACCCGTGACTTTCTCTACCTGCACAACCTCTGCCCCGAGCGTTGGCCCGCCGGCGACCCCGATGTGTTCTTCATCCACGGCCGCCCCTACGGCGACGTCGATACCACGCACGTCAAAGACTACCTCCTCGCGCACCAACACGAGCCCACCATCGCTCCCTACTTCGCGCGCATCTTTGGCCGCCGCCCCGCCGAAGAACTCTACGACCTCCGCCGCGATCCCCACCAACTCACCAACATCGCCGATCAACCTGCCTACGCCGCCACCCTAGTTCAACTGCGAGCCCGCGTGAGGACTTGGATGACCGAGAGCAACGACCCACGCCTCGACCCCAAGTATGACGCTTGGGACCATTTCCCCTACTACGGCAAAGCTACCTCCCAGTAACCGTTCCGCCGTGTCCTCTGGCCCCTCCTCTTAGCGGCATAAGGGAACGATTTCCCCGCATCTTGGGCATGCCGCCCGAATTAGCTCTAAGCTACAGAGCGTGGCTGATCTTGGGATCGTTGACCTCCTCCCGACCCTGGGGGCCATATCCCGTATTTACCAACCCTAGGCGCTGTACTTTTACGCTGACGGTAATACGGCTTCATTCCTAGTCACATTTGTTTATCCATTAATGCTATATTCATAAACTATTTACAATTCATTATTGATTTCCTTACTTTTTAAGATTACTTATTATTAATGCAAGCAACGCTTACTTCTAAAGGTCAAATTACCATCCCCATCCACGTGCGCAACCGGCTCAACCTTAGGCCGGGTGATGTTCTAGAGTTCGATGAAACGGCACCTTTTCTCAAAGCTACCAAAACCATCCCACCCCAAGCTTGGGAGGAGTTTGCTAAAGGATGGAAAGATCCTTGGCCCGCCGGCCTCTCCCCGTTTGAGGTGATGGAGGACCTGCGCGGCCCAGTGGAAATCCCTAACGGCGCCGCACCATGAGAACAGCCATCGATTCCTCTGTGCTCCTCTGTATCCTTCGGCGTCAGGCTGGCTGGGAGCTGTGGCGCGCCACCCTCAATCGCGCCGCCGAAGAGGGCAGCTTAGCACTTTGTCCCGTCGTTTTTGCGGAGTGTTCCATCGGGTTTGCCAGCGTGGATGAGGCACTCGCCAAGTTTGACGGTCTTTGTATCGCTTACGATCCCATCACCCCCGCCGCCGCTTACCTCGCCGGCCAGATGTTCCTGCGCTATCGGCGCGAAGGTGGGCCCCGCCAACAGCTCATCCCTGACTTCGTCATCGCCGCCCACGCCACGGTGCAGGCCGACCGTCTCGCGGCCCTCGACCGCGGCTACCTCCGCACTTACTTCCCCGCTTTGGCCCTGCTCACTCCCTCTACTTAAAGGGTTCGAATTTTTCACCTTTCCGTCACTTTGGGGTGGTTTTCTCGCTTCCTTGCGCTCCGCGTTAAAACTCCGCGGGATCTTCCTCGCGCTCCTCCGGCAAATCTGATCCAGGCCCCACCCCACACATCCTCATCACAATGAACGACCCCGGCGACATCATCCTTTTCCAAACCGAGGACGGCCAGACCCGCATCGACGTTCGCCTCGTCGGCGAGACCGTATGGCTTTCTGCCGGTCAGATCGCCGATCTCTTCCAACGCGATAAATCCGTCATCCTTAAGCATATTAAAAACGTGTTCGATGAGGGTGAACTGAAGGAAGCGGCAACCGTGGCAAATTTTGCCATAGTTCAAAAAGAAGGCGCCCGCGAGGTCACCCGAGAGATCGAGCACTACTCCCAGCCTAAGTAATCGGGGAAGAAACCGGAGGGCGGGAAATGAAGCGTGCTGAATGAAGCGAGAGCGGACCGCGTCAAAGCTTAAGATAGGGGTGCTGTGTATCAGGCTCACTTCGGTGTGGATTGTTTAGCACCCTTGCGCTCCGCGTTAAACTCCGCCGGATCCACTTCCCTAACCTCTGATAAATCGGAGCCCGACGCCTGACCTTCTTCCGACTCCTTCTCCCGGCCTTCTTTGTGCTCCACGAAATTCGCGGCCTACACATATATCGTTTGCGCCGACGCAAAGATCGCCAATTTCTCCGGCATAACCTCGATGCTAAATCCCCGGCCCCTCGCCATCGCTTGCACCAAGGGCTTTAACCCATAGACCACGATCTCCCCACGGTACGCCCACAAGGTCACCACCACTTTGTCCGCTTCTTTAGATTCACTTTTGGGGGGAAATTCTACCTTTACCAAAGGTCATACGCATACACAGGCGGCCAAATCAGGAGGTTTTTAGAATTTCCTCGGGCTTCAAACATGTGACATCAGTAAATTTCCGAAAATCGCGGTCGTAACTGGCAACGGGCGTCGCACTGTCGGCCGCAATGGCGGCCGCGTAACAGTCCGGAAAATCGGCGTTGATGCGGGCAAAGCGGTCGAGAGCACCCAAGATCACTTCTTGGTCATTAATTTCGACGCCCTTGTGTAAAATGAGTCCGCGCAATCTCGGGCCAACCTCGTGCCGAGGAAAATTGAAGAAAGAACCAAGCACCCAAACCAGTTCGGCGACGGTGACATGAGTAAGGCGCAAACGGACACGTCCCGATTCAGCGAGCACGAATAGTTCTTTGGCCTTGGGTGATTGGGCAGGGTCGTCCGCCAGCAGGAACCGCAAAACGACGTTGGCATCGAGGATGAACGTTTTCACCGCGAATATTTTGCAGCGTACTGTTTCTGCCGCGCGGCAAGGAGTTCCTCCTTGGTGGGGGGCTTGCGCCCTGACTTGAACACTCCGTAAAGCGCTTCGGTAGAAGCCACCGCTGGTTCCAAGAAAATCCGATTTCCTTCAAACTGATAGACCAACTTGTCGCTTGGCCCGATGTGGAGAAACTCTCGGACCTTCGCCGGGATGGTGGTTTGCCCGTTTTGAGAGAGGGTAGAGGTTGTCATGGAGGATAGTGCTTTTCTGTAGGTTGATCAGTATTCTTTAGGTCCGGCATTGTCAATGGTCGCCCGGCGACCATGGACGGGGCATGATCCTGATTTTTGAAAACGGCAGCTATGCGCTACCAGATTAGTTTCCCCTCTCCCGTCACTTCGGTGCGGATTTTCTAGCACACTTGCGCCCCGCGTTAAGGTCCGCCGGATCCACTTCCCTAGCCCCAAGTAAATCTGAACCAGGCGCCTTCTCTCGGCCTTCTTTGTGCTCCACGAAATTCGCGGCCTACACATACATCGTTTGCGCCGACGCAAAGATCGCCAATTTCTCCGGCATCACGCCAATCCAAAGTCTAAGGCCTTTTCCCTGTAATTGTCCGCCGGCGATGAAAACCTAGCGCGCGCACCGCATGCATGAACGGCAGTTCGAGCTAAGCCCCAGCCACGTGGCTGATGGTCGATCGACCATCATGCCCAACCGTATCCAATCCCTGATTTCATCAGTCAAATTTCTCCTTTAAATTTGGGCACGCTTTTACCCTTCCATGTAGTGGAATCGCCTTTCCCTCACCGCTCAGTCGAATTTGGCGAATCACGGCATGTTTCCTAAAAAGCGGCCTCGCCGAAAAGCTTGGTTGTTTCTTGTGGCCTAGATTTTACGGCACTTCGTAGATCTCGATCAGTGCCACGCCCGAAGACGCGTTCTTCGCCGATTTGATCTGCGCGGTGTAAGCGCCAGGATTCAACGTGATCAACACTGCCGCGTCTTTGCTGCCGGCGGGCAACATAAACGCACCGGTTTGGATCGCAGCCGTGGTGATCGCGGCACTGTTCGCCCAACCTTCGTTGGAGGCAACGACCTTGCTATCTTGGTAAATCGTGAGCGAGGGATCGGCGAGTGCGCCGGCGATGCCGAAGCTGGTCAACGCGGGGCCAATGCCACGGATGAGGAGCGTCTTGGGGGAATTACCCGTGACCACGAAGCCGCCGATCAAGACCCCATCATCGGGGGTGACGCGGCCACGGCTCGAGATGTTCACGAGACGTTGGGACTCCGCATTAGGGTTCACGCTGGCGTCGTAGATTTCCGCGAGGGCGACGCCGGTGCCCGAGCCGCTCGGGTCGGTGATGTGTGAGGTATAGGCACCGGGCGCGAGGGTTGCGAGGAGGGCGGCATCTTTGCTGCCCACGGTGAAGGCGAAGGCACCGAGACGGGCGATTTCGGCGGCGTCGTCTTTGCTCCAGTCATCGTTTTGGGCGAT
>CANGCX010000117.1 GCA_947452315.1 Opitutia bacterium
GAAGGCGCTCCCGTCGAGCTGACCCCGGATCGGGGAGTCTTTTCCGGCGTACATCTAGACCGCCGCGAATCTCGGCAGCATGCCCTCCGCGATGCAGGGACCCTGGCCCTGAGCGCAAAAACCACGGCCGGCCGCGCCGAGCTGGATGGCAACCTTGGTCTCGTACTCACTCGCGAACATGAGCCTCGCACGATCGATACCGTTTTTCGCAGCGATCACACCTACCGCGCAACCTATGATCTGCGGGCCGATCCGTTTTTGCCGCGCTTAACTTTTCTTGATGAGATCTCGCCCACCAACTCCGTTGTGAATCAGACCGATCCTGCCCATTATTTTTTAAATAACCTCACGTTTTCATCCAATGACAGCCGTGATCGCGAAAGCTCCGGACGTTTTAATCTGAAGCTCCCCATCGACGAATCTGCGGGGACGCCCGCTTATTTGAAATTTGGCCTTAAGCTCCAGCAAAGGCGCCGCGCCACCGATGCCGAGCGCACGATCTATGATGCATCGAGTCTGCCGCTTAACATGGTGGGCTACGTGCGTACGGCTATGTTGACGACGCAAGCGGGAGATTACCGCTATGGACCGATTCCTAACACCTCGGCCGTGGCCGCACTCCTATCGATTCAACCTGCCTATTTCCAATTCAATGCTCTGGATTCTCGTATCGCACGAGCCAGCGGTGATTATACCGCAACCGAGACGATTGGGGCCGCCTACGCCATGGGCGGCTTGAAACGCGGCGCATGGTCACTGCTCGGGGGTCTGCGGGTTGAAAACACCCACGTCCAGACCACGGGTAATCAGCTTAATTTTGATACGACTGGTGCCTTGGCGGCCATCACGCCCACCTCGGCGACGGGTAATTACACGACGCTTTTACCGGGTTTGCACCTGCGCTACGACGCGCGGTCCACCCAGGTCTGGCGGGCCTCAGTGACCCGCGCCCTCGCCCGTCCGGCCTATGGCGAACTCGCCCCCCGCCGTCAGATCAATTTCATCGACCACCGCTCGCAATCGGGTAACCCGGCGCTCAAACCCTATGAGGCCACGAACTTAGACCTCTCGATGGATACGTTCCTTGAGCGCACCGGGGTTTTTTCCTCAGCGGTGTTTTATAAACGCATTGAGCATTTTATCGTTGAGACCCAGGCTCCGCTCTCACTGGGCAATTTAGGCACTTTCCTAGATAACCGCCGAATCAACGGTGGGGCCGCGAGTGCCGCCGGCTTGGAAACCAGCTGGAAAAGTATCCCTTGGACCTTGCCCGCCGATACCGGCGAAATCTCCGCAACCCTAACTTACACTTGGCTTCATAGCCGCGCAGAAATTCCCTCGCGGCCTTTGGAAAAGCTCCCGCTCCCTGGCCAATCCAACCACCAGCTTAGTCTCACTCAAAGTTACGAACGCGGCCGGTTGGCCTTCGAACTCGCCGGACGTTTTCGCAGCGCGTTGCTGGAAGATGCCATCGGGCCGCAGCGCGACATCTACAAACGCGCCGGCATCGAATTGGAGCTGAGTGCGGCGTGGAAATTGAGCAAAGTCGCGCGTCTCACGCTGGCGGCTTCCAATCCCTTCAACCGCCCCGACATTGCCTACGCCGGCGATCGCACCCGCCTAAAGGAATACGAAAACGCTGGGGCTGATTTCTCGCTCGGCTGCCAATGGAAACTCTGAGTGCTTGCGTCCCTTTTGGCCGGGCGATCCGGCCTCAACAAAAAATAAAACATGAAAACCACCCTACGCCTCCTCCTCGCGACCGCCCTTTTAGGTGGATCTGCCTTCAGCTTTGCGGCTGAGAAAAAAGACGAAAAAAAAGAATCAGCCACCCCGATGGGTTCCATTCGGCCCACTGGGGAGCTTAAAGCTCAAGAATTGCCCGCCCTGGCAAAAATATCCTTTGAGGCCGCCTTGCAAATCGCGCTCAAAGCCGCTCCCGGCGCTGTGATCAAAGCGGAACTTGAAATTGAAGACGGCAATCTGCTCTACTCGTTTGAAATTGTCGGCTCGGATAAGTCCGTGACCGAAGTCGAGGTGGATGCCGGCAACGGCAAGGTGCTTGCCATCGACAAAGACTAGGGGAGGCATCTTAAGGAGGCTCTGGCCTGATTTTCCGCCTAGCCCTTCTTTTCGTTCCTTCATGCGTCTTCTCCTCGTCGAAGATTCTCCTCGCTTACAACTCAGCGTCGCGACCGCGCTGCGTCGATCCGGTTATGCCGTCGACACCGCAGGCGATGGCGAGGAAGGACTTTGGCTGGCCGAGTCCCATAGCTATGACCTGCTCATTCTCGACTTGATGTTGCCCAAGTTGGATGGCCTCGAGGTGCTGCGCCGGCTCCGTGCCGGCGGACGTGACACTCACGTACTGTTGCTCACAGCTCGCGACACGGTGGCGGATCGTGTCGTTGGGCTGGAGACTGGGGCCGATGATTATCTCGTTAAGCCCTTTGCCCTGGAGGAGCTGCTAGCCCGCGTGCAGGCGCTTTGTCGTCGCTCCTACGGCTCGAAGAGCTCCGTACTCATCGTCTTGGACTTAGAAATTAATACCCTCGCTCGCACGGTGCGTCGCGCGGGCCGACTCGTCGATCTAACCAGCCGCGAATATCTCTTGCTTGAGTATCTCGCCCGACGCGCGGGCCAAGTGGTATCTCGTACAGAAATCGAAGCCCATATTTACGATGCGCGAGTCGATCCCATGAGTAACGTCGTGGATTCTGCGATCTGCGCGGTGCGTAAAAAAATTGGGCTGCCGCACGAGCCTCCCCTCATCCACACGCGGCGCGGATTAGGCTACGTGCTCGCTCAAATCATGACAGGAACTTCTACCCCGTGAACTCTATCCGTCGTCAACTCACCCGGCGCTTGCTCGGCACTACGCTCGGGCTGCTGGGCCTTGGCCTGTCGGCCCTACTGGCCGCCGCAGGTTACGCGGAGCTGCGTCAATTTGATCTGGCGCTACGGACCAAAGCACTGGCGATCAGTACGGTTACCACCGTCGCCCTCGACGGTGAAGTCCGTGTACAATTTACCGACCGATTTTTGCGCGACTTCGACGATAAGAACCCCAGTGATTTTTTTGAAGTTCGGCGGCGCGACGGCGCCGTGATCGCGCGTTCCGAATCTTTGGGCTCAGCGCATTTGCCGGCGCGCGTCGGAACATTTGATCAACCTAAATTCTGGTTTCTTACTCTGCCCAACGGCGAACCGGGGCGGGCCATGGGTTTTGTCTACAAGCCCAAGCCTCCGAAGGGAATCGAGGCGCCGGAACTAATGCTCGTTGTGGCCACCGACCGGGATGAACTTGATGACACCCTCGGGCTCCTGTTTTCTCTGGCGGCCCTATCCGCCGTGATCCTGGCAGCGGCCACTCTATGGGTAGTGCCTCGTGTGCTTCGACATGGGTTGGCCCCACTCGAAATGTTGGGTGAACAAGCCACGCAAATCGATGCCGGCTCGCTGGCCACCCGCTTTGCGGGGGATCTGCCTGCAGAACTGCAGCCCATCGCTGATCGACTCAACGCCCTGCTGGCGCGCCTGGAACTGTCTTTTGAACGCGAGCGCCGCTATAGCGCCGATCTCGCCCACGAACTGCGGACCCCCTTGGCCGAATTACAGAGCCTAGCTGAGAACGCCTTGAAATGGCCCCAAGAGCGTGATCCAGCGACGGACCACGAAACGCTCGCCATCGCCCGAGAAATGGAGGTGCTCGTTTCGCGGATGCTCACCTTGGCGCGCGGCGAGCAAGGTCAGCTCCCCGCTCAGTCTCAATCGCTCGAACTGGCCGGGAGTGTGCGTGCGGCTTGGGCCCCTTTCTCGGCTCGAGCGAGCGCCCGAGGGTTACGCCCAACATTTTTAATCGACGAAAATATCTTAGTCCGGGCGGATCCGCTTCTGCTCCGCTCAATTCTCGGAAATCTTTTTGAAAACGCGGTCGATTATGCACCCGAGGATGGAGCAATTTCAGTCGTGCTGACGATCCATGCTGGACAAGCCGAACTTGCGGTAAGCAATTCGGCTGGGACGTTAACGGAGGATGACCTAGCGCGGCTTTTTGAGCGGTTTTGGCGGAAGGAATCCGCGCGGACCGGGCTGGGAAATCACACCGGGCTTGGTTTACCTCTGGCTCGAACTTTCGCGGAGGCCATGGGTTGGACCTTGACCGCCTCACTCCAGGCCGAGGGCCGACTGAAACTTAACTTGGCGGGACCCCTGCTGGAGGCGTAGCGGTATCGGGCTGGGTCGCCCTCGCCCCGAAATCCAATTTAAGCTTCATGGTAGCCTCATCGAGGCTGATTTTAGCCGTGTAGGGTTTGCCGGATTTGGCGGAGATGAGTCCACTCACCTCGATTGGTGCGCCGTCTTTCCAGCCCTGCAAAACGGCGACGTAGTCGGCCGCACTGAAGGTTTTTCCGAAGGAATTTTTCCAGAGTTTTAAGCCCGGCCAGCCGGGCGCTTCGAAGAACATGCCGCCGTCGAGCATGAGTTTACCTGACTTGGGGCATTTCGTGCCTTTTACTTTTGTGGGCTCAGGGGTGTGGATGAGCAGTTTCTTGAGCGCCTCATCGATGACTAAGTCGGCGGCATAAACGCGGCTGCCGTTAGCGGATTTTAGATTTGTAGCAGGGTACGGTTTGCCCGCGACGTGGTGCTCGAGCAACGTGACAAATTCCGCGGCTGCCCACGGGCGGCCAAAGGCAGATTTCCAAAGCCGAATACCAGGAAAACCGGGGGCTTCGAAAAACGGACCGCGGTCGAGGAGCGCGGTTTTACTTTTCGGGCAGAGGGCCCCTTCGACGGGTGTGCCGACAGTAACGGGGACCACGGGATCGTTGAGGCCCGCACGGGTACTGCCGGAGATGAACGCGGCCTTCATCGTCTCGACGCTGGCGAGAAGCGCATCGAGAAATTCGGGTCGCGTCATGGGCGAGGTATTGCGCTCCATCTTTTTTAAGATGAGTTCCCACTCCCCAGTCAGTTTGGCAGAAAGCAGGCTTGGAGCGCGCGGCGCGAGTTCACGGCAAAGCAGGCGGCCGTTTTCAGTGGAGAGAATTTTAGATTTTTCGCGCACCACAAAGCCGCGCAGAAGAATTTTTTCGATGATATTGGCCCGAGTGGCCGCGGTGCCTATACCCTTGTCTTTCATGATCTCCACCATGGCTTCGCGCTGTTCCTCAGGCGTGTCTTCGTCGAAGGTTTCGCCGGCGTATTTCATGGCGTCGAGCAGCGTGGCGTCCGTGAAATGCTCGGGCGGTTTCGTCGTGAGTTCCTTGAGCGTGACGGCGTCGAGCAGCTGCGTGTCGGTGATGGGCGGGAGGTCCTGGGTGGGTCGGGCTTCACGTTTTACCCAGCGGTTGAAGCCCGGGAAATCGACTTGTTCGCGCGTGGCTTTGAAGACGGCGGGCGCGTAGGGACCGGTGCCGCCTTCCTGCGTATAACGGCGCGTGAGGCCGCGGTATTTCGCGGCTTCGTCGAGGGCCATGAGGGTCGTTTGGACGACCGTGAGGAAGGCGAAGAGATCGTTGCCGGTGAGCGCGTTGATGCCGTTGAGTTCGCCGGTGGGGACCAGACCGTAGTGACCCTCGACCTGTTTGTCGTCGAAGGCACGGGCGGCGGCGGCGACGCGTTTGGACATCAATTCTTGCTGCGAAAGATGCAGCGCGGGCCGCATCGCGCGCAGGTGGGCGTGGACCTCGACGAGCGAGGCGTAGAGTTTTTCCTTCATGTCCTCGCGCAAGTAGCGGCAATCGGTACGCGGGTAACTGATCAACTTGGCGTCGTAGAGTTTTTGGAGAATCGCGAGCGTGTCGGTGGCGGTGAGGCCGAATTTTTTCGACATCAGTTTCTGCATTTCCTGTAGGTCGAAAGGCAGAGGCGGTTTCTCGCTGCGCGTGGTTTTTTTCTCGGTGGCGCGATACGTTGCGGGCGCTTGGGCCGAGCCGACGAAGGCTTCGGCTTTGGGTTTGTCCCAGAAGACTTTCTTGTCGCGCTCGCTGCTGACACTCGGGGCGCCGAGGAGTTTGATGCGCTCGGGCGCAGCGGCGTAGGCGTCGAGCTCGGCTTTGGCTTCGAGGCCGCCGAAGGTGCCGTGGGCTTCCCAGAATTTTTGCGGGACGAAATTGGCGATGAGTAAATCGCGTGCGACGATAAGGGCGAGGGTGGGGGTCTGCACGCGGCCGACCGACCAGACCTTCCAATCGCCGCGCCCGCGTGGGAGGGTTTTGGTGGCGAGGACGGTGACATTCATGCCGACGAGCCAATCGGCTTGGTCGCGGGTGAAGCCGGCTTGGGCGAGGCCGTTGTAGTCTTTGAGGGGCAGGCGGGCGGCGAAGGCTTCTTGCAGGCCGGAGACGGTCATCGTCTGCGCCCACATGCGTGAGTACGTGGTGCCGGCGGGTGCGTTTACGCCGCGCAGGGCTTTGCGAAATATGACCTCGCCCTCGCGCTCGGCGTCGCAGCCGTTGACGATTTCGCAGCCGGCGTGCGCGGTGGCGGCTTGGCGGAGCAGCGCGAGCAAGCTCTCGGCGTCGGCGC
>CANGCX010000118.1 GCA_947452315.1 Opitutia bacterium
GCCCAAACCGCCGCGACTACCGATAAGGCAGTTAAGTTGGAGGACTTTGAGGTGCTTGGCACCCGCATCCGCCGCACGGATGTCGAAGGACCCTCTCCGGTTACCACGTACGGGCTCGATGAAATCCGCGACAGTGGCGCGATGAGCTTGGCCGATTTTATGCGCACGATTCCACAGACCTACGGCGGAGTAGGCTCTGGTCGTAACAGCGCCCCGAATGATCTGAACATGATGGCCGGCCAACGCACGGAAAGTGGCCTGCCGCTCACTCCTTTTGCCGGTGCCAGCCCCAGCTTGATCGCTCCGGTACAAACCGGCGTGTCCGGCGTAAGTCTGCGGGGTCTCGGTTCAGGCTCCACGCTCGTTTTGGTGGATGGCCGCCGGGTGACGCAAGCGGGCGATAAAAACCGCGGCTCCACGACCGGACAAGGCTTCGTCGACTTGAACACCATTCCCCTCGGAATGGTCGAACGCATTGAAATCATCACTGACGGCGCTTCCGCGATCTACGGCGCCGACGCGATCGCTGGCGTCATCAACATCGTTTTAAAAAAATCCTGGGTCGGGACCGAATTAAACGGTCAGCTCAAACTGTCCGAGCACGGGGGTGCGCGGGAACGTCAGACTACTCTCACGACCGGTTTTGCCGGTCTCAAAGGTCGCTTGCGCGGAACCGTTTCGGTAAATTACTACGCCCGCGATCCCCTTTACGCTTCGCAACGCTCGTTCTCCGAAAACCCTGATTTTCGCAATCAAATTCAGGGGTACAGCACCACCACCGGCCTGCCCGTTTTTGGCACCGATCAGCGCATCCAGTGGGGCTATCCCGCCGTCGTGCAATCCACGGCGACTACCGGCTTTGTTTCCATTCCTGGCGTCCGCGTACTAGCGGCTCCAGCAAGCTCAATCACGACTCCGGCTATTGCTGCATTTGAGCGCCGCCTGACCAACGACCCAGGCCAAGGCACAGGCGCCACCATCCTCGCCCAAGGTCAGCGCATCACCAATCCCGCTTCGTGGAATGAGTTGATCTCCAGCTCTGATCGCCGCGGCTTCGCCGCCAACGGCACGTTGAAGCTCTTCGGTGAAACCGAGGGTTATAGCGCCTATAGTTTCAGTGATTCGCGCAGCTTGGCCAAGGGCCTGCCCGTTTACGTCTCCAACGTGGGGGTCGCCGCGACCAATAACATTTTTGGTGAGGCTATCCAATTTGGTATGCTGCTGCCGCAATGGGGCTCGATCTGGCAACAGACCAAGACCCAAACCCACACCATCACCACGGGCATCCGCGGCAAACTCTGGGAAACGTGGCGTTGGGATGCCGGCTATCGCTGGCAGGATCAAAAGTACCACTCCCTGAACCGCTCGTTTAATTCCACCGCCTTCAATGCCTTGGCCAATAACGCCGATGCGACCCAGCGCTTCAATCCGTTCATCGACGAGCGCATGCCCGGCGCAGCCAATCAATCCGCCCTACTCGAACAAACCGCGATCTATCCGACCGTGGATGGACGCTCAGGCTTGGATAGCTTCGATGCCTCGGCGAATGGCGATTTGTTCAAAATTCCCGGCGGCCCAATCCGCATGTCCGTGGGTGGCTCTTATGAGCGCGATTCCAACACCAACACCGGCGTGACCTTTGCGGGCTTCCCGGCCGTCCCCACGACCACCAGCTTCACCGATGTGCGCACCACTGAAGCCGCATATACCGAGCTGCAAGTGCCGATCTTTGGTAAGCCCAACGCCCTTCCCTTGCTCCAGCGCCTCGAGGCCAATCTCGCTGGCCGCTACGAAAAGATTAGCAAACTGGGCAGCAGAAGCGTGCCGAAATACGGCGCCACCTGGCAGCCCTTTCGCTCCTTACTGCTGCGCGGCAGCTACTCGGAAGGTTACCGCCCGCCGAGTCTGACCGAAAATCGCCGCGTCACCACGCAATCATCGTCTACCGTGGTTGATCCCCTGCGCGGCAACACCTCGACCCCGATCACTCTCATTACACGCCCCAATCCCGATCTTAAGCCCGAGACCTCCACCAACGATTTCTACGGTGCCACGATTGATGCGCCTTGGATCAAGGGCCTGACGCTCAACGTGAACTACTACCGCACCGTGCAAAAGAACGCGATCCAGTCGCTCACCAGTGCGGTCATCCTCAATAATCCCACACTATTTCCCGACTTCGTGATCCGCAGTGCCCCAACCGCCACTGATACAGCCTCGAATTGGCCAGGCGCGATCAACACGCTTTACACTCAATACGCCAACTTCGGCGAGGTCCGCAACGAGAGCATCGATTTCGGCACGGAATATCGTCTGCCTTGGGAGAAAATCGGTCGCTGGCGCCTGAACGTAAACGCGGCCAAGACCATCAAACAGAGTCGACTGCTCACGGTGGGCGGCACGCCGATTAACGACGTGGGTGACACCTATTCGAGCCCGCGCTGGAACTTGGCCAGCTCTCTTTACTGGAGCAAAGGCGCTTGGGCCGCATCATCGGCGTTCAGCTACATGAGCGGTTTCAACACCAATAACGCTGGCGTCACACCCACTGTTTACCCCACACCCGCCATGCACCTGATCGACCTGCGGGGCAGTTATGAGTTCAAGAACGGTCTTTGGCGCAACTACGGCAAGGGTGTTCGGCTCGGCTTCGGTGTCGCCAACATCGAAGACACCAAGCCCCCATTCTTCGGTCTGAACATCTACGGTTTTAACCCTGGCTTGCACAGCCGCTGGGTCTTTGGACGCACCTTTGAGTTCTCTTTGATCGCGCCGTTCTGATCACATTAATAACCAGGCGGGCCTGAGCTCAGGCCCGCCTTTTTTATCTGAGTTAGTCTTGGTTCAACCCCGATTCATCCGTCTGCCTTTTTCTCATGCAACTCTCCTCCCGCCCCTTGCTCGCCTGCGGTCTCGCGCTCGCCCTGAGTTCCTGTCCTTGGCTCGCCGCACAGACGTCCGTCCCTGCCGCCGGCGCCGCGACCTCGACTGCTAAATTTCATCAACTCAAACCGGGCGACCTCGCCCCGGAATTCACGGTCACTGGCCCCAAGGGGGATACGATCAAGCTGAGTGATTATCGCGGCAAAATCATCATCGTTGATGTCTCCGCCACTTGGTGTGGTCCGTGCCAAGCCGCGATGCCCAACAACGACCGTATCGCCCAGAAATACGCCGCCCAAGGCGTCGTACTCCTAGGCATCACCGCTGATGATTCCCGCGCCGCCTATGACGGCTGGATCCAGCGCAACGCCGAGAAATACAAATTCACCATGGCCTTCGACCCGGCCGGCAAAGACGGCTGGAAGGACTCCGTATTCAATACCCAGTATTTCATCACTGGATTCCCCACGATGTTCGTCATCGGTCGGGACGGTAAAATTGTTGAAACGGTGAGCGGTGGCGGCCCCGGCGAAGATTATCGCCTCGAATACGCCCTCGCTCGCGCCGGCGCGAAGGTCGACCTCGCCTCGATCCCGCCCGAGCCCAAGAAAGATCCGAGCGCACCAAAATCGATCCCCGCCATGATGAAGACCCCCGCCATGGCTGCGCCCGCTAAGACCGCCATGGTCGGCATGGTCGGTATGGGTAGCGCCGCTCCCGCCGGCGGCGGTTTCACCCCCGAAAAATTCGGCAACGTCGTGCGCGGCGCCCAAGTCCCCGACTTCACCGTCACCGGCACCGATGGCCAACCGCTCAAGCTCTCCGCCCTACGCGGCAAGCCGCTCCTGATCCAGTTCTGCACCAGCAACGGCCCGCAACCCTGGTTTGGCCAAGCGGCCGCCACCTATAAAGATCAAGGGCTAGTCGCTCTCGCGGTATTTTCAGCCACCGACAAAGCTGACTTTGATAAGTGGGTCGCTGCTCACCCCTCCCCTGGTTTTAGCGTCGCCTGGGATTCCGCCGGCAAAGCTTGGGCGGAAAACGTGACCAACACGATTTTTGGCGTCGGCATGTATCCGGCCACCGCGTTCGTCAAAGCCGACGGCACCCTCTGGACGGGCTTCATTGGCATGGGCGAGAAAGTAATCGCCATGACTTACTCGGCACTTGCCCGCAACGGCATCAAGCTAACGGACGGGCACCTAGACGCCCTCATCGCGGCCGGCGGCGCCATGCGCGCTAGCGGCGGCAACTCCATTTCCGCTGCCACGATCAACGCCGCGCCTAAAGCCCCAGCCGGCGCCGCCACTCCCGCCCGGCTGACCCTACTCGCCCCCGGCGCCCTCGCCCCCGATTTCGTAATGCGCGATATCAACGACAAGGAGTTTCACCTCGCCGACTTCAAGGGCAAGGTCGTGATCCTTGATTTCTGGGCCACCTGGTGCGGCCCTTGCATCGCCTCCTTCCCGCACACGCAGAAAATCGCCGCGCAGTATAAGGACCAAGACGTCGTTGTCGTTGCCTCTGGCACGAGCGACACCATCGCAGCCTTCAAAAAATGGATTCCTGCCAACCAGCCGAAGTATGCAGCCATGCAGTTCTTCTTCGATCCGAACGAGCGCGGCTCCGACACCTTCGATAAACGCGCCTCTTCGAGTCTTTACGGGGTCTCAGGTATTCCCACGCAGTTCGTCATCGGCCGTGACGGCAAGATTGTCGCCAGCATCGTCGGTAACGCCGGCGAAACTGACACCCGCACCGAAGGCGCTCTCGCCCTCGCCGGAGTGAAGGTCGAAGAAGCCACCGCCACCGCCGGCAAAGCTGCGCTGGTGCAAGCCGCCGCTAATGAAGTCGCCGCAGCTAAAGCAGCGGCGGCGGCGCCTCCGCGGGCACCGTTCATGGAAAATTACGCTAAGCTCGTTGCAGGCCAGCCTGTACCCGACCTTACGCTACAGACCGCCGAGGGTCAGGCCGTGAAATTATCCGAGATCAGCAAGGGCAAGACTATCATCCTGGCCGTTAGTGCCCGGGCCGGCGCGCAAGGTGAAGCCCTCGCCCAGCAGGAGTCATGGTCCCGCAAATATGCGGACCAAGGGCTTGTGGTCGTGGGCCTAGTGGCCTACGGCGCACGCGAAAACTATGATGAATGGCGCACCGCCAACGCCGGTAAGTACAGTTTTCCTGTGCTCTTTGATCCGGCCGGCATGCCTCCCCGGCCGGCCAAAACATTGGAGGAGATGAATCCAGAGGAAAAGAAGGTGTTTGGCACCCAGCAGCGTGAGCACTTCAGCAAAGTCGCTCCCATGATTTTCACGGGCGGCGCCATGGCGCCGGTCCCGCACAACTACGTAATCGACGCCAAGGGAAACATGGTCGGAGCAGTCATCGGCGGCGGAGCCTATGTGGTTGAAGGCATCGGCAACCTGCTGCTGCGCGCCGGCATTAAACTCGCGGCCGAGGACATGCCGAAAAAAGTCTGGACCGCAGCGGAGACTAAGCCGCCGGTTCCGGAAGCGAAGGTCGCTATGCTAAAGGTCGGTGCGGCGGCGCCCGATTTTTCCGCCACCGATCTTAACGGTAAAGCCGTGAAACTCTCTGACTACCGCGGCAAGATCGTCATCCTCGATTTCTGGGCCACCTGGTGCGGCCCTTGCATCGCCTCCATGCCGCACACCAACGAAGTCGCCGCTCACTACAAAGACCAAGGCGTCGTCGTCCTCGCCTCGTGCACAAGCGACACCCGCGCCGCCTTCGAGGCTTGGGTGAAGAAAAACCAAGCCACGTATCCCCAGATGCTATTCTCCCACGACCCGCAGGAACGCGGTGCTGATCGTGCCTCGCATAAACTCTACGGCGTGGGTGGCATCCCGCAGCAATTCATCATTGGGCGCGACGGCAAGGTTGCCGCCCTTTGCACGGGCTACCTCAAAGGCGAAGTTCTTCTCGAAGCGGCCCTCGCCCAAGCCGGCGTCAAGGTTACCCCTGAAATCCTGACCAAAGCCAAACTCGACCAAGCCAACCGCGACGCGATGCGCTGATCCGCTCCGCTACATCCGCGGTTGCCCCGTTCTCTCAACTCCGCAAACTTCCTGAGTAGCCCGCGCCGGCTCGCGTGGGCTACTTTTTTTTGATCCGCTCCCTCATGAAAACCACTTTCCTCCGCTCGCTCATCGCCGGTGTCGGCCTCATCGCCGCCAGCGTGCTAACCCTCCCGGCCGCTCATGCCGCCGCCGCGCCCGCCACCCTCACCGCCGGAGTCGTCGCCCCCGACTTCACCATGAAAAACCTCGCGGGCGCCGATGTCCGCCTCGCCGATTATCAAGGCAAGGTCATCATCCTCGACTTCTGGGCCACGTGGTGCGGCCCCTGCATCGCCTCCTTCCCGCACACCCAAGCCCTCGCCGCCAAATACAAAGACCAAGGCGTCGTCGTCCTCGCCTCCGGCACCAGCGACACCATCGCCAAAATTAAAGAGTGGATTCCCGCCAACCAGCCGAAATATCCCGACCTCGTTTTCGCTTGGGACCCCAACGAACGCGACTCCGCCACCTTCGCCGACCGCGCCGCGAGCAAGC
>CANGCX010000119.1 GCA_947452315.1 Opitutia bacterium
GTGCTCGATGATTTTCCCGGCCTCGGCGCCGTCCGCCGCACGACGTTGCTCGAACACTTCGGCGACATCGAAAAACTCCGCGCCGCCGACATCGCCGCGATCGCCGACGTCCCCGGTTTCGGCGACAAACTCGCCGCCGAGCTCCACGCCTTTCTCCACGGCGCGCCGGCGGCGGGTGCGAAATAATTGTCCGCCAACAGCGCCGGCGGCGGTGTGCGCTCAACGCCGCAGATGACGATCCGCGAAATCGAGGTACTGCGCCCAATCGTAGGCGGTCATGTCGTGTTTGCCCGTGCGATTGTGGTACCGAATCGTCTCGCCGACGGGCGTATCGAGCGGCGGCATCGCGGTCACGCCGAGTCCTTTTTTGCCGAACAGCGCATAAACCGGTTCCGCAGCTTGCGCGCTGAGAAATTCCCCGCGGGGATCGCTCCATTGATCACCCTCGGCGCTGGCCACGTAGAGCGGCCGCGGCGCAATCAGCGCCAGTAATTCGTGCTGGTCCACCGGCAACGCTGCCTCGTTGTCGTCGTAGCGGCGGAAATTCTTCGCAAACCAGTGCGGAAATTTAGTGTTAATGATGCCGACGGTTTCTCCGTAGATGCGTTTACTCAATGCGGCTCCACCGCAGCCACTCTCGTTGGAGATGAGCATCGCGAAACGCTCGTCTTGTGCGGCCGCCCAGTCCGCGGCTTTGCCGAGGCGTGAAAATCCGTGGACCGCCACCCGCTGTGCATCCAGCTCTGGGTCGGTCTCGAGGTAATCGAGCGCGCGACTGAGGCCCCAGGCCCACACGCCCACTGCGCCCCAAGCATCGCCTGCGCGCGTCTCGGCTCCGCCGGTGGCCAACATTTCCGACACGCTACCCGTCGCCGCAAGACCGTCAGGGCGATCGGGCGCGAGGTCGTTACACCACGCCGTGGCGGTGGCGTAACCGCGCGCAGTTATGGCTTCGACCTGCCATTTGTCAGCGTGCGCTCCGCGTTGCGGCGGTTTCTTCTGCGGCTGGGGATCGGCCGGACGATAACGAGCCGCGTCGTAGACCACGTGCGGCTGCGCGAGTGTGATCGCAGGATCCGCGTGAACCGTATGATTACCGAAAAAATTAAGCCCCAGAAAAACCGGCGGCGGAGATTTTAGGCCGTTGGGTTGATATATGAGCAGGTGCATCCGCGGGCCGTCGGTTTTGCCGGTGAACCACAGCGTGATTTCTTTCCGCGTGGCCTTGCCATCGAGGGCGTGGCGATCGACCGATGTGACCTCGGCGCGCAGCGCAGCGGGCCGGACCGAGGGTGTGCGGCCGTAAACTTCGCGGGCAAACAGTTCGAGCAACTCAGGTCTACGCTGCGCCCGCCACGCCGTCGCATCACGCACGGACGAACCGGCGGTGGTTACGAGCGGATCGGGCAACGTGTAAGGCGGGACTTTGCTTTCATCGGTAATAGCGGGAGCGGGCGCAGCCGAAGCAGCTACCGCGGCCAACCATACCGCCAACAGGGGTAAATACAGGCGTGGGGTCATAGTGCTTTATGTCCGCTGATTCGCGGAGCGGCGCAAGCAGCTTTCCCCGTTGCACCGTTCCTGCCGCGTCTTCTCAGTGGCGCCGTGTCGCTTTCCCTTTCTACGCTTTCTACGCCTGCCTTGTTGCTAGAACGTCGCGTTCTCGGCGCCAATCTCGACCGACTTGCAGCGCGCGCGACCGCGCTCGGGGTCTTGCTGCGGCCGCATCTAAAAACCGCCAAATGCAGTGAAATCGCAGCGCTCGCCAAAGACCGCGGGCCGCTCGCCGGTCTCACCGTATCGACGCTGCACGAGGCGGAATATTTTTACGCGCGCGGACATCGCGATCTGTTTTACGCCGTCACCATCGAACCAGGAAAATATGCGCGGGCGGCGGCGCTGGTGCGCGCGGGCGCACGGCTGACGTTGGCGTGTGACCATCTCGCCATGGGCGCAGCTCTCGCGGCGGCGGGCGCGGAGCTCGGGGTGTGTTTTCCGGTGTTAATCGAAATTGATTGTGGCGATCATCGCAGCGGGCTCTCCCCTGATGACCCTGACGTGCTCGCGCTCGCCCAGCTGCTTCAAGCTGGTCCGGGCACCGAGCTGCGCGGCGTGTGCACCCACGGTGGGCACTCTTACGCCGGGCGCAGTGTCGCCGACCATGTGGCGACCGCCGAAATGGAGCGAGCCGCAGCCGTGGGCGTGGCCGAGCGGCTGCGCGCCGCCGGGCTTGCGTGCCCGGTCGTGAGCGTGGGTTCGACCCCTACGGCGATGTATGCGGCGCACTTGCGGGGCGTCACTGAGCTGCGCTGTGGCGTCTACATGTTTGGTGATCTGTTTCAGGCCGCCATCGGTTCGTGCACCGAGACCGATATCGCGATCAGTGTCCTCGCCGCCGTCATTGGCCACCGCCGCGAGCGCAACCAACTCCTCATCGACGCGGGTGCACTCGCGCTTTCCAAAGACCTCAATACCTCCCAGCTGCCGCCCGCGCAACGCACGGGCTACGGCGCCGTCGCCAGGCTCGACGGCGTGCGTCTACCGGGGCTCACGGTCGCGGGTGTCAGCCAAGAACACGGCCAAATCGCCAGCGTAGCCCCGATTGATTTCGCCCGTTTCCCGATCGGCACGCGGCTGCGGATTTTGCCCAACCATTCCTGCCTCACCGCCGCCGCTTACGACCGCTATCATGTGCTCGACGGCGGGCCTGAGGTCCTCGCAACGTGGACGCGCACGAACGGCTGGTAAGGCCGCAGTTTTTTCGTTTCCATATCCCCACGTTTTCCTATGCCCCACGCCCGCTTTTTCTTGTTTGCGTTGTTGGTGCTCGTCGCGACCGCTGGACGCGCCGAAGTTGTACTCGCGCCGTTGTTCACCGATCACGCCGTGTTGCAGCGCGACAAGCCCATACCGATCTGGGGCCGCGCCGAGGCCGGCGAGAAAATCACCGTGACGTTTGCCGGACAAACCCACGCCACTACCGCCGCCAAGGATGGACGTTGGATCGTGATGCTCGATGCGCTTCCGGCGCATGTCACGGGCGCCGATCTCGTCGTCACCGGGAAAAACACCGTGACAATTTCCGATATTGTTGTCGGCGAAGTTTGGCTCTGCTCAGGCCAGTCTAACATGGAGTTTACCGTCGATGCGCGCGCAGGCACGTGGCAGGCCAACGCCCGCGTCGAGCGCGCTACGACTGAGATCGCCAGCGCTCGTTTCCCGCTCATTCGCCACGTGCGTATCGCGCAAACCGTCGCGGCCTCACCCGCAGAAACGGTAAAAACTTCCAGCTGGGAACTCACCACGCCCGATACCGTCGGTGGATTCACCGCCGTAGGTTATTTTTTCGCGCGCGATCTTTTTCAAAAACTCAACGTACCAATCGGCGTGATTAACAGCTCCGTCGGTGGCACGCCGGTGGAAGCTTGGCTTAGTCCCGCTGCGCTCGCGAGTGCGCCAGCTTTGGCGGTGGTGAACGAGCGCTGGACTAAAAACATCGCAGAGTATCCCGCAAAAAAAGCCCAATACGACGCCGACCGCGCCGCGTGGCTCGCCGCCGAAGCCGCCGCCAAAGCCGCGCCTACGCCTGTCGCCAAAACCAAGACCAAGACGCCGCCACTCACGCCGCACGCCGCCTTCCTCAAAGCCAACCCACGCCCCCGCGCCCCGCGCGGACCGGGCGACACGTGGACGCCGACCGGTCTTTTCAACGGTATGATCAACCCGCTCCTTCCTTACGCGCTGCGGGGCGCGCTCTGGTACCAAGGCGAGAGCAACACCGATCGCCCCAGCGAATACCGCGCGTTGTTCTCAGCCCTAATCACCGCGTGGCGCGGACATTTCGGGCAGGGCGATTTCCCGTTTTATTTCGTCCAACTCGCCAACTTTAAAGCCGCCTACGAGCCCGCGCCGCATCAGTGGCCCCTGCTCCGCGAAGCCCAGACCGAGACCCTTGAGCTCCCGCAGACCGGCCAGGCCGTCACCATCGACATCGGCAACCCCGACGACATCCACCCGACCAATAAACAAGACGTCGGCCGCCGCCTCGCCCTGCTTGCGCGCAACCGCGTCTATGGCATCACCGGCAACGACACCGGCCCGACCTTCGCCGGCCTCACCCGCGAGGGCGCTGCGCTGCGCGTGAAATTCACCCACGCCACCGATGGCCTGGTCGCTCACGATCAACCGGCCCAATCGCTCGAAATCGCCGGGGCCGATCGCGTCTTTCACCCCGCCAAGGCGCGCATCGTGCGGGACGCCTTACTCGTCTCCGCCCCTGAAGTACCAGAACCGGTCGCGGTGCGCTACGCGTGGACCAACTCGCCGATCGCGAATCTTTTCAACGGCTCCGGCCTGCCGGCCGCACCGTTTCGCTCCGATCGTTGGTAACACCGACCCATGAGATCAGACCTCCGCCACCGCCCTGTAACAAAAAAGCTCCACAGTGCGGCCTTGCACCGCGGCACCGAGTCGGCACGGTCGCTTTGAGTCTATGTCGTCTTCCCCCAACCCTCCCTCGACTCGCGCGCCGCACGTGAAGGCTGGCACCGAGCTGATTCTCGCCACCAAGCCCTTCGCGCGTGACCACACGTTGACCAGTTGGTGGGTCGTCTTGTCGACGCTCGCTCTGCTCGCCGCCTCGCTCGCAGCCACCCTAGCCGCTCTGCCCCTCGCGGTTAAACTCGGTTGCAGTGTACTCGCCGGATTGTTTTTGGTGCGGTTTTTCGTGATCTACCACGACCAGCAGCATCACGCGATCTTGCCTCATTCAAAGCTCGCCGAAGGGCTCATGCGGATCATGGGCATTTTAATGCTCAGCCCGAGCAGCGTCTGGCGCAGCTCGCATAACCATCACCACAATCACAATTCCAAGCTTCGCGGCTCCCACATCGGCTCGTATCCGATTATGACCACCGAGCAATTCCGCCAAAGCTCACCGCGCAAGCGCTTCAACTACCTCTTCATCCGCCACCCACTCACGATTCTGTTCGGCTACGTGTTCATGTTTCTGCACGGGATGTGCATCTATCCGTTCTTCAACCACCCGCGCGAACACCTCGATTGTCTCGTAGCAGTGATCGTACACGTAGCGATCAGCTTCGGCCTTTATGCGGTGGGCGGCTGGACGGCGGTCATTTGCACCCAATTGCTCCCACATTTCATCATGGATGCGATTGGCTCATATTTTTTCTACGTGCAGCATAATTTCCCCGACGTCTCCTTCAGCGACAAAGACGGCTGGACCTACGAAAAGGCCGCGCTCGAGTCTTCCAGCTACATGCGCACCGGGCCGATCCTGGCGTGGTTCACGGCCAACATCGGCTACCACCACATCCACCACCTTAACTCGCGCGTACCGTTTTACCGGCTACCCGAGGTGATGGCCGCACTCCCAGAATTGCAGTCGCCCAAAGTTGTTAGGCTATGGCCCGCCGATATTTGGCGCTCCCTGCAGCTCAAGGTCTGGGATGTGCCCACGCAGCGCATGGTCAGCCTCCGCGGCCTCTAAACGAAACCGCGGCCGCGGGGTTTTTTTCTTCTATGACTCCCTCTTACACGGCGGCTGAAATTGGAGCGCTACTCAAAGGCGAGGTCATCGGCGACGGCACGGTACGACTCACCGGATTCGCCGCAGCTGACCGCGCGCGCGCGGGCGACCTGACGTTTGCGGAAAAAGACACGTATTTTGCCGCCGCAGACGCGAGTGCTGCAGCGGCTATTATGGTTTCGGGTCCGTTCACCTCGGCCTCGAAGGTAGTAATCCGGGTGGCTAATGCCCGCGTAGCGGCGGCGCGAGTATTACCCTTGTTTTTTCCGCCCGAGGAATTTGCGGCCGGCATCCACCCCAGCGCGATGGTGGCACCCACGGCGCAAATCGATCCGACGGCTCACATCGGGCCACACTGTGTGATCGGCTCAGGCGTTAAGATCGGCGCACGCACGGCACTTCTCGGCGGCAACCACGTGGCGCACGATAGCCAACTCGGTGACGACGTGCGGCTGTTTCCCAACGTGGTCGTTTATGCGCACACCCAAATCGGGCATCGCACCGCGATTCATGCCGGGAGCGTGATCGGCTCCGATGGCTACGGTTACGTCTTCGACCAAGGACAGCACGTGAAAATCCTCCAAGTCGGCAACGTTGTGATCGGCGATGATGTGGAAATTGGTTCCAACACCTCGATCGACCGCGCGGCCCTAGGATCCACCGTGATCGGAGGAGGTACCAAGATCGATAACCTCGTACACGTCGCGCACAACGTCGTCTTCGGCCAACATTGTTTGATCATGGGCCAATGCGGTTTTGCCGGCAGCACGCAGTTTGGCGATTATTGCGTGATCGCGTCGCAATCCGGCGTGGCTGGACACCTCAAAATCGGCCGCCAAGTGACCGTCGGGGCCAAATCCGGCGTGATGCGCGATGTCGGCGACAAAGA
>CANGCX010000120.1 GCA_947452315.1 Opitutia bacterium
CCGACCGAATCGAGCGGCTTGAGTTCAAGGACACGCACATCACTGTCCTCAATGCATCCGCCAAAGAGCTTACAGCCATTGCACTCGGTAAAACCTCCGAAACCGGCGGTCGCTTCCTGCGCTTCGGTAAAGAAAGCAAAGCCTACCTCTCCGCTTTAAATACCTACCTTGACCTGGAACCTAAAAATTGGGCCCAAACCGAACTCCTCAGCGTCAAACCCGACGAAATTGCTCAGATCGAAATTCCGTTTTCAGGTGATGAACGCATCATTTTTAAGCGCGCTAAAAAAGAAGATCCCTGGACAACCAGCGCCACGCCGACCGGACAAAAATTAAAATCCGACGCCCTCACCCAGACGCTCAACACCCTTACCAGCCTACGCTTCAGCGACACCTCTGAACTCGCCGACGCCAACTCTCTCGCCGCCAAAGCCCACGCGCGCATTTTCCAAATCGAGACGTTCGACAAGAAAATCCTTAAAATCTCTATTGGCCGCAAACCCGAGGAAAAGAAAATCAAGCCCCCTGTGGCCGACGCCAAGACGGGACTTTCTGCCCTAGGTTCTGCGGCGGAACTCGCCAATAAATCCGCCAACGGAATGCCAATCGAACCCGCCAAACCTCCGACACCAGAATTCGAAACGATCCCCGCTGGGCCGGTCTTCGTAAGCATCATTCACAGCGATTCAAATAACCTCATCAACGCCCTCATGGCTAAACGCACCTTTCAAATCCCCGAATACTCCTTCACCAGCCTCCCACAAAACTCCGGCAATCTTTTTGAAGTTACCCAAACCTCGCCTTCCGCTACCAAACCCTAGCCAAAAAACTCGATCCTTTACACGTATCAACACTTTCATATGCGTTGATATGTTATGTTAAACGAGCCTAAGATCCCCGCGCCCGCCTCCGTCCCCGCCGCATCGACGGATCGCCCGATTTCCGAGTTCTTTGCTCTTGGCCGGCCACTGCGCTCTCTGGAGTTTTTTCCGCCCAAGGACGACGCTGGCGTCGAAGCCCTCCGCGCCACCGCCACCGCGCTGAAACGCATGAACCCCGACTTCGTGTCGGTCACCTACGGCGCCGGCGGCACGACCCGCGACCGCACCGCGCAAGTCTGCGATTTTCTCAAACGCGATTTCGGCTTCACTGTCATGCCGCACCTCACGTGCGTCGGCCACTCGCGTGAAGAACTCTCCACGGTTGCCGACCGCATTCACGCCAGCGGCTTCCGCAACATCATGACGCTCCGCGGCGATCCGCCCAAGGGCGAAACCGCATTCACCCCTTACAAAGACGGCCTCCGCTACGCCAGCGACTTGGTCGAACTCCTTAAATCGCGGCACAGCGATTTCTGCCTCGGCGTGGGCGGTTATCCCGAGAAACACCCCGAAGCCCCCTCGCTCGAAATCGACCTCGCCAACCTCAAGCGCAAAGTCGACGCCGGCGCCGCCTTCATCACGACGCAGCTGTTTTTCGACAACACCATCTACTACCGCTTCGTCGACAAATGCCGTGCCGCCGGGATCAACGTTCCCATCGTGCCTGGTATCATGCCTGTTCTCTCGCTAAAACAAATTCAGCGTTTCACCGCTATGTGTGGCACGAACTTGCCTCAGAAACTTATTACCCGCCTGGAAGTCGCCGCCGAAAACACCGAGGTCGTTGAAACGATCGGGATCGACTGGGCCCTCTCACAGATTCGCGACCTTTTAGCGCAGGGAGCCCCAGGCTACCATCTGTACATCCTCAATCGCGCCAAAGGTGCCCTCGCCCTCACTGCCGGCCTTGCAGCTTAAGATTATGAACTGGCGCAATACTGAGACCAAAGGAGCGATTAAGCTCTTCGCACTCTGAGCGCTAAGAGCTTAATCGAAGTTAACCTCCAGCCATTACGGCACGAAAACCCGCCTCGCTTAAAATACGTGCAATCGTTTCCCGTTGATCGCCCTGAATCTCGATGCGGCCTTCTTTGACGGTGCCGCCGCAACCGCACGCGCCGCGCATTTTTTTGCAGAGCTGTTCTTTTTCGGGTAGCCCGATGCCGATGAAACCGTCGACTACGGTAACGGTCTTGCCGCCACGTCCGCCGGTCTCGCGTCGCACATCGACGCGGCCGCGATTTTTCTCGGGCTTGCTCGGGGTTGCGGACGTCACCGCGCCGACCGCAATGGGTAACACCGGCACATTCGGCAAACCAGCACCACTCAGCGCCGCAAAGGGATTTTGAGCCAAAGACCCGCCGCCGTCGGTCGCTACTTTATCACCGCGCGCCATGATTAAGCCCCCGCCTTTCGCGCCGCTCGTCCACCACACGCGCCGACGGGGATATCCGTCTCGCCGCCCAAAAACATCAGGGCTTTCGCATAACTCCTATTCTCTAAGAAGTGCACTAACTGAGGATGCAGCGCGAGCCGACCTTGGGCCAGAAAATCATCCAAACGCGCCATTTCCTCGGCCACCGATTGCCCGTCCCCGGCCTTAATTGCGGCGAGTAGAGCAACGATCGCGGCTTTGATTTTATTTTCCATAATGTTTTTAAAGTGATAGTTACGAGATTTTTACCCTGCGTCGATGCCCACACTCTTAGATGGGCTACTAATCCGTCTGCTACCTACCTTAAGCGGGATTGCAATCCCTCAAAGCCACCCCGCACGCGCTTGTCTAGGCCAGCGAGGCCTGCTTTATACTAGACCATAACTATTATTAGCGAGATCGCGCGCACTGGTTCAACCCCGGCACGCCGCGCTCAAGTCACCTTAAACCCAAACTCCTCTTCCATGAATTCCATGTCCGTCCCGACCCACGCCAACGCCGCCGTGATCGAGCAAATGTACCAAGCCTGGCTCGACCAACCCGATTCCGTCGACCCAACATGGCGCGCCTTCTTCCAAGGTTTCAGCCTCGGCAACAACAACGGAACGCTCACCTCCGCCCTAAATGGGCCGACCGACACCGCGGCCAACGTCACCATCATCGATAGCCTCAAACAAGCCCGCGTCCACTACCTGATCAACGCCTACCGCTCGATTGGCCACCTTCAGGCGCACCTCGATCCACTCAGCGCCGCTCCCGCTGCGCTCACGAAACTTTCCCTCGATCAATTCAACCTCTCGGACGCCGATCTCGACACATCGTTTGACACGGGCACGTATCTCAACGGCGGCCAGATGAAGCTGCGCGAGATCGTCGCCTCGCTTCAACAAACCTACTGCGGCCACGTCGGCGTCGAATACGCGCACATCCAAGACACCGATTGCCGTCGTTGGCTGCAGGATCGGATTGAGTCCACACGCCTCCAACCGAAATTTACCCAACCTCAAAAAGTCCGCATTCTGCGCCGCGTCCACAAGGCCGAGTTGTTCGAGCGTTTCCTCCACACTAAATACGTCGGCCAAAAACGTTTCTCGCTCGAAGGCGGTGAAACGATCATCGCCGCGCTCGATGCGATCATCGACCACAGCCCAGATGTCGGCGTCGAAGAAATCGTCATGGGTATGGCCCATCGCGGTCGCCTCAACGTACTCTGCTCGGTCATGCGTAAATCGTTCGACCAACTCTTCGAACAATTCTCCGAAAACTACCTGCCCGATACTGTCGCCGGCGATGGCGACGTGAAATACCACCTCGGTTACGAGTCCATCCTGACGACGACTTCCGGCGCCAAGGTCGAAGTCCGCCTCGCCGCCAATCCTTCCCATCTGGAGATTGTAAATCCCGTCGTCGAAGGCAAAGCCCGCGCCCGCCAACGCATCCGCGGCGACACCGAGACGCGCTCCAAAGTCCTCCCGTTGCTCATTCACGGTGACGCCGCCGTCGCAGGCCAAGGCGTCGTCGCTGAGACCCTCAATTTCTCTCAACTACCCGGTTATCGCACCGGCGGCACGCTGCATTTCGTCATCAACAACCAGATCGGTTTCACAACCGACCCGCACGATTCTCGCTCGACCCGCTACTGCACCGACATCGCCAAGATGATCGAGGCCCCGATTTTCCACGTCAACGGCGACGACCCTGAGGCCGTCTGCATGGTCTCACAACTCGCGCTCGAGTTCCGTGAACAATTCCACCGCGACGTGTTCATTGACATGTATTGCTTCCGTCGCCGCGGCCACAACGAGACCGACGAGCCCGCTTTCACCCAGCCCATCCTTTACAAAAAAATCGCCGAGCATCCCCTCGTATCCGCCATTTACACTGGGCAACTCGTCGGCGCCAGCACGATCACCGCCGCGGAAGGCGAAGCCATCACCGCCGAATACTCGGCCGCTTTCGAAGAAAATCTCGCCAAAGCCAAAGAACGCGAAGCCGCCAAAATTGCCAAACGCGCCAAAGCCAAACCGACCGACGCCTTCAAAGGCTCGACCGCCGTTTTCCAACCCGGCTACAACCATACCGCGGTCCCCACGGGTGTGGACCGCGCCGTCATAGACCGCGTCGTCAAAGGCCTCACCACGGTCCCTGCAACGTTTAAGGTTAACCCCAAAGTCCAACGCTTCCTAGAAGCCCGTATCGCAGCCCACAAAGACGGCGGCTCGATCGACTGGGGTTTCGGCGAAGCCCTAGCCTTCGGCTCGCTCCTTGCCGAAGGCACTCCCGTACGCCTCAGCGGCCAAGATTGTGAGCGTGGCACCTTCACCCACCGCCACGCCGTCCTCAACGACGCCGAGACCGCCGAGAAATACACGCCACTCAAAAACATCCCCGGCGCGACCGCCCGCTTCTGCGTTTATAATTCCCTGCTGTCCGAAGTCGCCGTCCTTGGCTTCGACTACGGCTACTCGCTCGATTACCCCGAGATGCTCTGCATCTGGGAAGCTCAATTTGGGGACTTCGCCAACGGCGCCCAGGTCATGATCGACCAGTTCATCTCTTCCGGTGAATCCAAGTGGCAGCGCACCAGCGGCATCGTGTTGCTATTGCCCCACGGCTACGAAGGCCAAGGCCCCGAACACTCATCGGCCCGCCTCGAGCGTTTCCTCCAAGCCTGCGCCGAAGACAACATGCAGGTCGCCAACATCACGACCCCGGCGAACTTCTTCCATGCCCTACGCCGCCAAGTGAAACGCGATTTCCGCAAACCGCTCGTCGTGATGTCACCGAAATCCCTCCTGCGCCATCCGGCAGCCATCTCCAAACTCGAGGACTTCACTACCGGCGCCTTCCAAGAAATCATCGACGATCCCGCCGCGCCGAAAAAAACCGAGCGCCTCATCATCTGCTCCGGCAAGGTCTACTACGATCTCGTCGATTACCGCGCGAAAAACAAAATCACCGACACTGCTATCGTCCGCGTCGAGCAACTGTATCCGCTCCACCGTGACGCCCTCTCCAAACTCTCCGATGCCTACGGCCACAGCGCCCGCCTCATCTGGGCGCAAGAAGAGTCGCAGAACATGGGCGCTTGGTCTTATATCTCTCCGCAGCTCGAAGAGATCTTCGGCCGCAAACCCACCTACGCTGGTCGCGGCGCCTCCGCCTCCCCAGCCGTTGGCAACCTCGCCCTCCACCGTCTCGAACTCACTGCCTTCCTCAACGAAGCCTTCACGCTCTGATCCGCTCTCAACTCAACCTCGCCTCGATTTTTTAAACCGCTCGAACCCTCCCGACCATGTCCCTCCTCGAAGTCAAAATCCCGCCCATGGGCGAATCCATCAGCTCCGGTGTCCTCGCCAAATGGCACGTCAAAGACGGCGACATCGTCAAAAAAGACCAACCGCTCTTCGAACTCGAGACCGACAAAATCACCTCCGAAGGCACCGCCGAATCCGCCGGTAAAATCTCCCTCAAAGTAGCCGCCGGCAGCGAAGTGAAAATCGGCGCCACCGTCGCCACCATCGACTCCACCGCCACCGCCGGCACACCCGCGCCCGCCGCTTCGGCCGCTGCGCCCGCCGCCTCTAAAGAAGCCAGCGCCTCCCCTGCCGTTCGCCGCCTCGCCGAAGAAACCGGGATCGACCCCGCCACCGTTGCCGGCACCGGCAAAGCGGGCCGCGTCACCAAAGGCGACATGCTCGCCGCCGGCGAAAAACCCGCCATTCCCGCCATCACTGTGGCCCCAGCTGCCGCCGCCCCTGCGTCGGCCCCGAAGCCCGCCGTCCTGGCAGGCGCCCGCCAATCACGCCGCAAGATGACCCCGCTGCGCCAAAAAATCGCCCAGCGCCTCGTCGCCGCTCAACACGAAGCCGCCATGCTCACGACCTTCAACGAGGTCGACATGTCTGCCGTCATGGCCCTGCGCGCCAAATACCAAGACGACTTCGTCAAAAAGAACGGTTTCAAACTCGGCTTCATGTCCTTCTTCGCGAAGGCCGTCGTGAACGCCCTCAAAG
>CANGCX010000121.1 GCA_947452315.1 Opitutia bacterium
ACGATCAACCTCGTCGATACCGAAGATGCCGTGAAATACCTCCCCAGCGTCTTCCTCCGCAAACGCAACTACGGCGACACCCAGGCCGTCATGGCCACCCGCGTCTGGGGCGTCAGCTCCAGCGCCCGCAGCCTCATCTTCGCCGACGGCGTCCCCCTCACCGCGCTCATCGCCAACAACAACAATATCGGCGCCCCACGCTGGGGCCTCGTCGCCCCAGTCGAGATTGAGCGCATCGATATAATGTATGGCCCATTCTCCGCCGCCTACGCCGGCAACTCCTTGGGCGCCGTCATGGAAATCACCACCCGCCTACCGGAAAAATTTGAGGCTACTCTCTCCGAAACCTTCGCCCTCCAGACGTTCAACCTCTACGGCACCGACAACACCTACCGCACCCTCCAGACAGCCGTCACCGCCGGCCACCGCCTCGGCAAACTCTTCTTCTGGGCGAGCGCCAATTATCAGGACAGTTACAGCCAGCCCCTGAGTTACGTCACCAGCACCACGTTCCCTACCGGCACCACTGGCGGATTTGTCGAGCGCAACAAACTCGGCGCCACAGCCAACATCCTCGGCGCCTCAGGCTTGCTCCACACCCGGATGACCAACGCCAAGCTCAAGCTCGCCTACGATCTCACGCCGATCCTCCGCGCCGCTTACACCATCGGCTTTTGGAGGAACAACGCCGACTCCTCCGTCGACACCTACCTACGCGACGCCGCCGGCCAACCGACCTTTGCCGGCCAGGCCGGTTTCGCCAGCGGCTACAACCGCGTCCTCCAAGAACACAGTTCGCACAGCCTTTCCCTCAAGACCGACAGCAAGGAGCATTGGGATTTCGACGCCGCCGCCACGCTCTACCGTTTCGACAAAGACAAGCAGCGCACCCCCACCACCGCCTCCTCCACCGGCACCGGTTTCGGTGCCGCCGGTCGCTATGCCATTCTAGGCGGCTCCGGTTGGTCCACCCTCGACCTCAAGGGCTCCTGGCGCTCCGAGCTGAAGAACCCCACGCACACCTTAACCTTCGGCGCCCACGACGACCGCTACAAACTCTACAACCCAACGTTCAACACCCCCGACTGGCTCGCCGATGCTCTCGCCACCACCAACGCCTCCGAAGGTAACGGCAAAACCCGCACGCAGGCCGTCTTCCTCCAGGAACTCTGGCAGACCTCGCCCGACGTGAAAGTCACCATCGGCGGCCGCTACGAGGAATGGCGCGCCTACGACGGCTACAACGCCAACGGCGCCACCGCCGTCCGCCAGCCGACCGTCTCCGCCGAAAAATTTTCGCCCAAAACCTCCGTCGCCTGGACTCCCGCGCGCGATTGGGTCGTCACGGTTTCGCTCGCCAAGGCCTACCGCTTTGCCACCGCTTCCGAACTCTACCAACTCGTAACCACCGGCACCACTTTCACCTCGCCCAATCCCATCCTGAAACCCGACGACGTCACTGCCGCCGAGTTGAAGCTCGAGCGCACCTTCGGCAAAAGCCACCTACGGGTCTCCCTTTTCGAGGACGACATCCACGACGCCATCATCGCGCAGTTCAACACCCTCGTCCCCGGCTCGCCTACGCTTTACTCCTACGCGTCCAACGTCGACCACGTCCGCGCCCGCGGCCTCGAGATCACGCTTGAGAGCCGCGATGTGCTGTTCCGCGGCCTCGAATTCGCCGGCAGCGTGACCTACCTCGATGCCAAGACCCTCGCTCTCTCCGGCCGCGCCAGCGCCACCGCGAGCGCCAATTCGGCCATCGGCAAAAAACTTCCCAACATTCCCGACTGGCGCGCCACCTTTACTGCAATCTACCGCCCCGACCAGCGCTGGGCCTTAACCGTCGCCGGCCGCTACAGCACCAAGCTCTGGACCACGCTCGATAATGCCGACGTAAATCCGAACACATGGCAGGGCTTTGCCGATTTCTTCGTCACTGACGCTCGCCTCAACGCGCGCCTCAACACCCATTGGAACGCCAGCCTCGGCATAGACAATTTCCTCAACCGGAAATATTTTCTCTTCCACCCATTTCCGCAACGCACGGTCGTCGCTACGCTTAAATACGGGTTCTGAGCCGTGACGCTCCTCCCGTCTCCAACCGCGCCATATCCTCTCAAATAGAAAACCAGCCATAACCCCAAAAACCACCTCACGTTAATCCGATTAGTATACGGATTCGCGAGAAATCCATCTAGTCTATCCGTGTTCAGATGCTAATTCATGCGAAGCTCAACTTGCCGCCAACACTTTGATTCGCTCCATTAAATACAATCACCATGAAACTCCGCCACTTCGTAACCCTTCTATCTCTAACAGCCATCGCTATTCCCAGCCTAAACGCCGCAGAGAAAACAGCTGAGGCAGCCCCCGCGACCAAGCGCCATGCGCTCCGCGGCATTATCGTCGCCATCGACACCAATAAATCCGCACTCCGCATTAAACACGAAGAAATTCCCGGCGTGATGCGCGCGATGACGATGCAGTTCCGCGTCGACGAAGCCGCGCTACAATCCGCTCAAGTAGGAGCAGCCATCACCGGCCTAATGTCTCGCCAATCTGACCACTGGCTCCTTGAAGAGGTCAAAATCACGGCTGCGAAATAAGCATTCTCAAAATCGCGCGCACCGCACGGTTGCTGCCAGACCCGATTCTAAAGCTGCTCTGTACAAGCGTTCGCTACCGTCGCCGAAACCGACCTCGAGTGCGAAGCAAGAACGCTTCCAGCGTGCATCTCTACTTGAGAGGCCTACAAAAAAACCACTCCTGTCGGATCCGAAAATATGGCGCTCACCATCGCCTATAATCTCGCAGTTGATTTACATCCTCATCTAACGCCTGTGATTTTCACGTCGATACGCTAGCTAGAATTTAAATTTGAAAACCGTTTCAAACCAAGACCCAGGCTGAGATCAGTGAACCCGATGAAGCGCCTTACTCGGATAGCCATGTTGATTGCAGTGTTGCTGGCTTCAGGTTGTACACTGGCGCGTGTGCTCACGAATTACGACTCCTTCTCGAAGCTCGATCCAAAAGTCCGCAACCACATCCTGCGTGGACGCGTTGAGATTGGATATACTCAAGCAAGTGTGCTCCTCGCACTCGGCCGACCCAACTACCGGAGCTATGGGTCCACGGGCACAAAATCTGCCGAAACCTGGAGCTACACTGCGTTGGACGTAGCATCCTCAATTGCGTTCTCCGAGAATTCACCCCAATACGCGAATGAGACCCCCACAATTAAACTTGGCTGGGTAACGTTCGAAGAGGGCATGGTCACGCAGATGTCCCAGAACTTTGCACCCAATTAGGCACAGCCGCACGGCCGCCCCATCCCTTGACACGCTCTCGGTTACGCGCCTCGTTTTCTGCGTGTTGCCCCTCCGTCGTATCGTAGCGCTCATCCTGCTCAGCCTCTGGCTGCCGGCGACGCTGCATTGCCAGCTAGAGGCCGCGGGCTTCGCCACTCTTTTCACCTGCACGGAAGATCACCATGCATCGAATTATTCCGATCACGAGCAACCCAACCGTGACGCCTGCGATATCCTAGAGGCGGCCACGTTTAAGCCGGCCGCCAATACCGCCATCGCACCCCATCGTTTGCCCGCATTGGACGCTCCGATTTTTGTGCGGCCAATGCACAGTCTAGCACTACTCCCACCGCTCGTTGGCGTAGTAGATTTCGTCGCACCTCCACCGGAAATCTTGCCGACGTGGCATTTCACGACGCGAGCGGCGTTGCCCGTGCGCGCTCCGTCGCTGGCCTGAAAAACTCGGGCGAGGCTCGGAAGAGCCCTGTCCTAGCAAGAAAGCGGCGGCCAATGCTTCATGGCTGCGTTCTCTTCGATTCTTTATCGAGCTTCTGCGTGTCTCTTTTTCAAACTCCACTTTCCTCCCATGTTTGCCCGACTTCTAGTACTCCTCACTCTGATCAACCTTTCGCCCCGCGCCATCCAAGCAGCGGAAACCGCCGTCGCCCTCGACGCTCTCGTAGCCGCCATCACCGCGCATCATCCTGAACTCGCTTTTTACGAAGCCGAGATCGCCGCCGCTCGCACACAAACCCGCACCGCCAGCGCCCTGGCCGATCCCACCCTATCCACTTCGCTTGGCCAGAAACGCGTCCACTCAGCCTCCGGTGCCCTCGCCGGTGAAGGCACCGCTTGGTCCGTCTCCGTGACCCAAACCTTTGATTGGCCCGGTCGGCTCGCCCTCCGTAAATCACTCGCCAACGGCCAAGTCACTCTCGCCGAGCTCGGCCTCGCCCGCTTCCGCTCCGCTCTCGAAGCCCGCGCCCGCACTCTCGCTTACGGCCTCCACGCCGCCCACACCCGCGCCACCGCGGTGCGCGAAGTCGCCGACCGATTCGCTGCGCTTAAAGAAAATTTCCTCGCCCGCGAACCCGCCGGACTGACCCCGCTACTCGAAACGCGCGTAATCGAAGCTGCCGAGCTTTCGCTCCAACGTCGCGCCACCGCCGCCGAGCTCGCGCTCCACGCCGCACTCCTTGAACTCAACCAACTCCGCGGCGCCTCTACCGACACAGCGCTGCTTGTGACCGCTCCCAATCTCATTTTTGCGGCCGCACCCGCCACCGATGCTCTCTTAGCAGCCGCCCGTGAAAATAATTTCGACTACCGCATCAGGCGCGCTGAGCTCGAACAACAAGGCTTCGCCGCGCGCCTCGCGCAAAACGAACGCCGCCCCGCTCTTAGCGTCAGTCCGTACTACTCACGTGAATCCGCCGATGGCCACGAATCCACCATCGGTCTCGGCCTTTCCCTCCCTATTCCCGTCACTGGCCGCAGCCGCGCCACCACCGATAATGCCGAGGCCCGCCGCCGGCAGGCTGAGATCGCCGCCCTCATCGCCCAACGTGACCTCGAGCGCGAGGTCCTCAGCACGGCCCACGCCTTCGCCACCCACGTCGCCGAGATCCGCCGCTGGTCGCCCGACACCGCTCAAAAATTTCGTGAAGCAGCCAGCCTCGCAGACCGCCATTACCGCCTAGGCGCCGTGCCCATCGCTACCTACGTCGAACTCCAATCGAGTTATCTAGACGCCATCGAAGCCCTGCTAGACACCCAAGCTGAAGCGCTCGCCGCCGGCCTCAAGCTCCGCCAGCTCACCGGCCTCGACTTCAACGCCGTAACCGTCGCGCCCGCGACCTCAGTGCCATGATCGATCGCATCCTCGAGTTCGCCTTACGCCAACGCGCAGTCGTCCTCCTCGGCACCGCCTTGCTTCTTGCTGTCGGCCTTTGGTCCACGCTGCACTTACCCATAGACGCCGTGCCAGATATCACGGGCGTCCAAGTCCAGATTAACACCGAGGTCTCCGCTCTCGCCGCCGAGGAGTCCGAGAAACTCGTCACCCAACCCCTCGAGCTCGAACTCGCCGGCCTACCAGGTGTCGAAGAGATGCGCTCGATCACGAAGTTTGGCCTCTCGCAGATAACCCTACAGTTCAAAGACGACACCGACATCTTTCGCGCACGTCAGTTAGTCGCCGAACGCCTCCAAGGCGCCCTCGAGCTCCTACCCAAAGGCGTGCTCCCAAAACTAGCCCCGATCAGCACTGGCCTCGGGGAGATTTTATATTACAGCGTCAACTACCGCGCTGACGCCAAAACAAAGCCCGCAACCGAGCTCGAGCAACTCATCGCCTTGAGTGAGCTCCAGGAATACATAATCAAGCCGCTCCTTCGCACCCTGCCAGGCATCGCCGAAATCAACGGTACCGGAGGCTATCAAAAACAATACGTAATCCAGCCCAGGCCCGAGGCCCTCATCGAACGCAACCTCACCTTCAGTGAATTAGGAGCTCTTGTGGCTCAAAACGTCGAAAACGCCGGTGGCGGGATCATCAACCGCAACGGTCAACAGTTCACCATACGCGCCGTCAGTCGCGTGCAGACCGTCCAAGACATCGCCAATCTACCACTCAAATTCGGGGCAGGCGCCCAACCCCTTCTGCTCAAAGACGTCGCCGAGGTAAAACTCGGTACCAAATTCCGTACCGGTGCCGCCACGCTCGATGGCCACGAAACCGTGATCGGCACCGTCATGATGCTCGCCGGCGAAAACAGCCGCGAGGTCTCCCTCCGCGTCAAAGCCCGCCTCGCCGAGATTCAGGTCAAACTTCCCGACGGCGTGGAAATACAAACCCAATACGACCGCTCGCTACTCATCGACCGTACCATTGGTACAGTCGAAAAAAATCTC
>CANGCX010000122.1 GCA_947452315.1 Opitutia bacterium
ATAACTTGGCGAAAACTTCCCGAAAGTTCGTCTTGTCATACTTTTTTTCATCGCCGTTAGTCCACCTCTTCCTCAGGTCTTTAGGCCCGTCCGAAAGCTCTTTCACACTTCCTTTCTGCTTCATCCCGTTTGAATCGACCCGATAGCCCAGGCTATCACTTGTCCAACAATCACTTAACGCAATTAATCGTTTCGTTATACTGCTTGCTGGCTCGTCCCCCCCTTTTTTCCGATATACTGAACTTGGATGCAGCCTAGAGCGAATGTGCTGAAAGTGCCCGCGGCGGCCGCCTGTGAATAAAATCACTCCCTAAGCCCGCTCATGCCCAATTTCGTTCAAACCCCCAACCTATGGGACTCCGTGAAAGCTGACTTCAAGTCGCTCTTCCCGGAGGATGTATTCCATATGTGGTTTGAGCCGGTTGTGAGCCTGGAAACCACTGACGACGTCATCACCCTGGGAGTCCCTAACGAATTTGCCTCTATCTGGATCCACGACAACTACTTAGATCTAATCACCCAGCGTCTACGCCTTGTTGCTGGTCGCCTCGTGAGCGTCAAACTCACGACTATCGGAGCCCCATCTGCTCCCACAGACCAGCAACGCGCAGCCGACAGTGCGGTCGCACGTAGCCGCGCCACCGCCAGCTCTTCCCGCAAGTCCACGCGTTACGACGACCGCGGCCCCACAGCCGGCTCGCTTAATCCCCGCAATACTTTCGAAAATTTTGTTGTGGGCACCAATAATCAGATGGCCCACGCCGCGGCCCTAGCAGTGGCCCAAGCTCCCGCTCAGGCCTACAACCCGCTCTTTCTATACGGGGACACCGGCCTTGGTAAAACCCACCTGATGCATGCGATCGGGCACGCCATCCTACGCCGAAACCCCGAAGCGCGCGTCGCCTACCTCTCCACGGAAAAATTCACTAACGAGTTCATCCAAGCCCTTCAGGAGAACAGCCTCACCAAATTCCGCCAACGCTACCGGCACGCAGACGTCCTCCTGCTCGACGACGTTCAATTTCTCGCCAACAAAGAGCGTATCCAGGAAGAATTCTTCCACACCTTTAACGATCTATTCGAGTCGGGTAAGCAGATTGTGCTCTCCAGTGACCGCCGGGCCTCCGAGATCCAAAAACTCGAAGCCCGCCTCGTTTCCCGCTTTGAATGGGGCCTGCCCGCCGACATCCAATCGCCTGACGTAGAGACTCGTATCGCCATCCTCCGCACTAAGGCCGTGGCACTCAAATGCGAGCTGCCCGCGCCGATCATCAATTTCATCGCGCAGAACATCACCAAGAACATCCGCCGGCTCGAAGGCGCGCTGATCAAGGTCGCTAGCTACACCGCGCTCACTCATAAGCCCATCGACTTGGCCACCGCGGAGCGCCTCCTACACGACGTGCTCATGGAACAGGCGCAGACGATCCTCACCATCGAGACTATCCAGAAGCGTGTCGCCGATCACTACCAGATTCGCCACAGCGACATGACCAGCAAGCGCCGACCCAACAACATCGCCATCCCTCGGCAGATCGCGATGTACATCACTCGCACGCTCACCAAGCACTCCCTTCAGGAGATCGGAGATGCCTTCGGTGGTCGCGACCACGGCACCGTCATCCACGCCTGCAAAGCGGTGGACAACATGATGGAGCAAGATGCCACCACGCGCAGCAGCGTGGAATTTCTCAAAACTCAACTGTCGCGCTAACGCGCAGTTGAAAGTCAGAGCGGCAGGGTTAAAGGTATCTCGGCGAACCCAAGGGTCCGCCGTTTAAACTTCGCCGTTCCAATCTTTACGTTCACCCTTCCACCATGTCCCTCACCCCCGCGCAAAAAACCACCGTCGCCACCTGGATCGCGGATGGCGCCAACCTCTCCGCCGTACAGAAAAAACTCCGCGACGAATTTAAAATCTCCATGACGTACATGGATGTCCGTTTCCTCGTCGACGATCTGAACCTCACCCTTAAAGATCCCGCCCCAAAGGCCGACGCCAGTGACGTCACCAAAGCCCCAGCAGCGCCCGCCCCGGCCGCCGCGCAAAATCTCCCCGCCGAGGACGCCGAATCAGGCCCCGTAGACGCCGACGCGCCCGAGGCCCCACTTGGCGATGACTCCACCCCTGCCGCGCCCGCCGGTCCAAGCTCCGTCACCGTCGTCGTCGACGCGGTCACTCTGATCCCTGGCGCGATCGCCGGAGGCACCGTCACTTTCAGCGACGGGGTAACTGGCAAATGGATCATCGACCAGCAGTACCGGCCCGGATTCACCGAGATCAGTCAACCTGGCTACCGCCCCTCGCCCGCTGACGCCCAAGCTTTCATGCAAGAGCTCGGCCGCGCAATGCAGGCTCGCGGCTTCTGAGCCCCGCGTGCCTCACGGCACTTCGTAGACTTCGATCAAGCCGACGCCCGTCGTCGCCGCCACACCCGAGAGTTGTGCGGTGTAACCGCCTGGAGGCAGAGAGATCAATAACACTGCGTCCTTGCTGCCCGCATCGAGCGCGAAACCCAACCCCGGCGTCGCCGCCGCCACGCTCGCGTTCCAATCATCGTTCGCGGCCAATAACGTCGTGTCGCGATAAATTTCCAGCTTCGGATCCGCCAACACCCCGCCCACGCCAAACGAGGTCAACTTCGGCCCCACGCCTCGAATGAGCAACGTTTTCGCCACGTCCCCGCTCACGGTGAACCCTGCGATCAAAATATTTCCGCCGGTGCCGACGCGGTTAATCGTGGAAACATTATTCAGCCGCGCCGGTGCCGCCATGCCGCCCAACGCGTACACTTCCAGCAAGGTCACCCCGCTATCCGCGCCTTTGAGTTGCGCCGTTGATGCGCCGTTTACCGAGGTAACCAACGAGGCATCCTTGCTCCCAGCGTTAAGCGGAAACGCTCCTACGCTCTGGAAAGTCGTCGCCAAAGCTCCGTCCCAAGAATCATTCGTTAGGCCCTTCACACCCGCGCCGTCGTAAATTTCGAGCCGCGGGTCGGCGTAAAAATCCGTCACGCCGAAATCAGCCAGCTTCGGACCCACGCCCCGCACCAGCAGATCGGTTTTACCCGTCGTGGAAAACCCCACGATCAAAACCTGACCCGCATCCAAGGCCGCGCGCACAGCCAAATTCGTCAAACGAGACTCTCCGCTCGGGCGCACCGCAATGATCGCGCCCGCGCTGTCCACTGCGCCGGCGGAATTCGCGACCGTGCAATAATATATTCCCGCTTCACTCGACGACACTTTATCTAGAATAAACTGAGGGCCTGTCGCTCCAGAGACTAGTACGCCACTCGCTCCGCTTACGACGCGTTTCCATTGGTAAGTCAGACCTGTGCCAGACGCAGCGACATTGAGCGCAAGCATCTGTCCGCTCGCAACCACCGCGTTCAGGGGTTGCGCGGTGATAACCGGTGCGCTCGCCGCTACTGTCACAGCGAACACGACCTGAGCCGCGCTGTTATTCACATCGGCGGCGCGCACGGTGATGTTGGCAGTACCTGGCGACACGCCCGTGAGAGTAAGCGTGCTCCCATTCACGGTGCCTATTGCCACACCTGAATTGGAGCTAGTGGCTGTATAAGTGACCACGGCTTTTTCCCCTGCGACGCTAGGATAAACCGGAATCGCAGTAATCGTACGGATTACAACCAGGGCCGAAGAATTGAGATTACCGCCAATCAAAGGCAGAGCCGTGAAATCGGCTCCGAGTTGAGGACTCACGTCGTAGGCTGTAACCGAGGCGATCGAGTCGGCTACGGTCATACCATTGCCCAAAACGCGCGCGAAGACGGTGAAGCCACCATTTTGGCTATCCAAATTAGCACTGTTGCTGGCGAGATTTATAAACCACTGATTGGTAGCAGTATTTGGCCCTGCCGCAGTTTTGGCCATCGCGATCGTGCCGCGGGTATTGGAGAGCTTGAATTCGTTCTGAACCGGTGCATCAGCTGAGATCGCCGTCACGAGGTTACCCGACGAGGTAAACCCGCCGCTTTGAATCACAAACCCCGGCACCGATCGATGGAAGATGCTATTTACGTAGGCGCCGCGATTCACGTAATTAAGAAAATTCGCCACGGTCTTGGGTGCGTCGTTCGCCAACAATTCTGCGTTAAAGGTTCCGCGCACCGTATCAAATTGCATAACCTGGCCCGTAATGCCCGGGACACCAAGCAAGATGCGCAAATCCACCGTAGTCGTTTCACCGAGTGATAACGTCGTAGCGGGCGCAGTCCCTAACTGAGTAGGCACCGTCGCCAATTGCGCGCACAAGGTCGCGTTTAAGCCCAAACCCCATGCGCAAAGTAACCAAATAAGTCGTGGAAACATGAAAGATAAGTTCACGATAGCGTTGGGCCCACGAGCCCCGTTGCGACACGATTTTTTTAGTACACCCCAATCGTACGGCCAACGCCTAAGCTCAAAAATCCAAGCCCACCAGCAACCGCAGCAAGGTGTAATCCTGAATGCGCACATCCGGGTTGTTGGTACGCGTCTCATGCCGGATCGCCACGCTGAGAGTTTCAGTAAGTTTTTTATTTAATTCCAAGCGGTTTTCCCACCCATCTGAGCCACTCCGAAACGGCGGGTACCACACGCCACGTTCTGTAAGGCGCAACCTCCATGGCAGAGACCATTCCATCTCGGCGAAAATCGACTCCGAAGTTTGCGATGAATGCCGAGTGTAGGGCGCCACGATCCACACATCGAAAAGGTTTTCCGATAAGCCCGTGCGCAACTTCCGCTGGGGAGTAGTGAACACAATGACGCCCGCACCTATCTCCTGCTGCAACATCATGTAATTCGCCGCGAGGCCATCCGAAGCCTTAAACGCGCGGTTATACTCACTGGTAGGCCGATAAATGCTAAAGAGCTTGTACGCGTAATCCCGACGCCAGGAACCCGTGAGCTTGATTAGATCCTTCGTTGCCACGTGGGCCGTCTGGGAAAAATCATAGCGTAACGTTCCGTCCACCTCGTCGCGCTTCCAAGTGCGCTTCATATGCAACTCCAACAACGTCGTGTTGCGACTGGAAGCATCGGTGACATCCTCGACTGAAATCGAAAAACGTCCCTTCCATGGCCCGAAAAATTCACGCACCGTCTGCGTTAAAGCCATCGGCGTGAACCTCGCCCAACCTACCGGCTCTACGTCATCCGGATCCTCGTGCTTCGGCTTCGTGGCGGCCACCGTGACGACCGCAGCCTGCTGAGAGTTAACCGGTGATTTCACGTCCGAGGTCACCGCGAGCACGCCCGCCAACGTCTCCACGCGCGCCACCTCGACAGGAACTTTTAACAAACCGAATTTCTCTGACTGAAACACCCAGAGTTCGTTGCTTTTTTCCACCAATTTGCCGCGCACCCGATCTCCATCAGCATAGATCAACACCTCCGGCGCCGCGGCGACACTTTCGGCCGCACGCAGACAGGAGCTACCGAGCCCACCAGCGAGCACAGCCGCCACAGCCCACACCACGCGTTGCCCCAATTTTTTGAAATTTAAAACCACGGCGCATCCGACGCGCGATCGCGCCCAGAGTTTCCAAAAAAATTCACGATTAATCACACCCAACATGCATCGAGCTTTGCACGCCAAGCCCCAACGTCGAGCCCGGTTCCGATAAAAACCAATTCCTGGCGTCGATCTCCGTAGGGCTCCAACCACTTCAGGCGCGCCGCGGCCGGGATTTCCACCTCAGTTATGATACCGCTCTCGCGCAGCGCCGCCGCCCAAGTACCGACCCATTCCCGGCGCACACCCCCGCCCGCGACCGACAAAAATCCAATATCCGACGGCTGCTCCGCCAACCAATAAAAACCCTTCGCGCGCCACAAGCCCGTCGGCAATTCGCCCTCTATTAAAGCGGCAAATTTATCCCGCGCAAATGCCCGGCGCGCCTCATAGACAAAACTCGTGATCCCATACGACTCCTCATGCCGCGCCTTGATTTGGGGAGCGCCCACTCGAAGCGTTTTAGCCAAACCCAACCCTGAGGCTCCCTCCCCGGTCTTGCCCGTCTCCCCGCGCATCACCCGCAACCACTGCGCCGCGCCCACGGTCCTCTCCGAATCGAAGCGTACGCGCTCCAGCAAAAACTCGCTGGCGACCTGACCGTGCTCGGCGCGCACCAGCTCCGCCCGAGGGTTCAAGGTCTGCAAGATCGTCTCGACTTCTGC
>CANGCX010000123.1 GCA_947452315.1 Opitutia bacterium
AGGCCGGGTGATGGTCACTTTTTAGCTGGAGCCGGCGCTAAGCGCTGGGCGGCAGGAGCAAGTCGGCTCAACATGATGCTCGGCGGGGGCGTGGAGTCGACGATGGCGAGAAACTTTTCCCGACGTTCGCGAAGAAGTTCACGGGTCTTCAGCTGTTGGGCTTCAGTGAGCTTGAGATCCTTGATGAGGGAATCCTGCTTCATCGTGGGCGCGATCATCCAGAGCACCCCGAAAAGGGAGCGTTGGCGGAGTTGTTCGATCTCGTCGTCGGTCAGCGGATCAAGTTTGGCGGCCGATTGCGCGGCGCCCTTGGCGCTGCGCTCAGCGCGGCGTTTTTGAGCGGCGGTGTACGCGGCGGCCTGCTCGGGCGTTAAGTGAGCGATGAGTTCGCGGTCGAATTCAGCATCAAGGGCCTCAAGGCGTTGGCGGTAACCGTCGATCTGGGGACGCAGACGCTCGATTTCGGCGGCGAGTTGAGCGCGGTTGAGAGGTGAGCGACTGGAGGAAGACGCACGGGAGTTAACCGGAGAAGGCGCGTGTTTACCGGAAAATTCGCCCATGAGAAGAGCGGGCGGCGGGGGCACGGGGCGAGTACGTTCCGTCCAAAGGCCCGCGGCGTAACCTGCACCGAATACGGTGACGGTCAGGCCTGTAATGAGCAGACGAGGTTTCATAGGTTAACAGCAAATTCTTCGGAGTCGGCGGCGATTTGTTGCCAGCCAGCGAGGTTAAAATCGCTTTCGTCGGTATCGCGGTAGGAGGTATTGAAGAGTGTGACCGCTAAGAGGCAGAGCGCGGCGGTGGCAGCGCTAAGAGCGAAAATACTGAATAAGGACGGTACGGCTTCGGCTCCAACGCGAGCGGCGCGGACGACGCGGTCGGCAAAGCCGGGGCGAAGTTGAGCGGAAGCGTGGCGCTGGAGTTTTTCCCAGGCGCGGTTTTCAGTTTTCATGAGGGAATTGATAATGTTCTCGGAGATGTTCGCGAGCGCGATGTAGACGGGCTTTTACGGCGGCTACGCTGGAGCGAAGAGTAACTGCGATCTCGGCGTGACTACGGCCCTCTTGGACAAGGGCGAGCAAAGCGCGGTCCTGTGGGCGAAGTTGATCAAGGGCGTGACGCAGGGCATCGAGCTCCTCAGAGCCAACCGCGCCAGAGGGTTCGGGAACGTTTTCGTGCTCGGGCGCGAAAGGCGTAAATATCCGGCGGAGCTTCTGGCGACGGAGGTGATCAATGCAGGTGTTGCGCGCGAGACGAAATAGCCACGATTCAAATTGCGCCGGCGCTTGCAGGCGATCGATCGCACGAACCATTTTGATAAAGATGAGCTGGGCGATATCTTCGATAGAGTCGCTGCGGCCAATGATCGCGTAAACAAAACCGGCCACGCGGTGCTGGTAAGCCACGATGAGCTCGCGCTGAGCGTCCGGTTCGCCGCGTTGTGCGCGGAGAATAAGTTCGACCGGAGCTGTCGGTTGCGAGGATTCCATGCCGTGTTCATTGCGTTACCTTAGCAAGACGCTGGGTGAGAACTAAGGATACGCAGCATTGCGATGAGGGTAAGGCGTTGGTGAGGCAATCTTTCCCTCAAGGGGAATTTAATAACCAAGCGTAACGAGCTATCCAGAGTCTCGTTATCGCGGGAGAAAAGCAGGGCCCCCAAGCTCAACGCCCGAGCATGCGAACCCGCCGATCTTTGCGCGGGAACTGCAGCGTGACCACCGTGCCAATACTTTCTTTGCTTTCGATGCCGACTTGGCCGCCGTGTTCGCGCATAATGCGCTGGACGATCATGAGACCGAGGCCATGGCCGTCGGGCTTGGTGGTGTGATAAGGCTGAAAGAGGCGCACGAGATCCTCCTGTTTGATCCCGCTTCCGCTATCACCGAAGAGTAGGTATACCGATTCGTCGTCGGCCCGAGCACGAATCTTGAGCCGGCCGCCGGGTTGCATGGCGTCCATGGCGTTTTTGTTAATATTAAAAAAGACCTGCTTGAGTTGATTGCGGTCGGCCATGACTGGGGGCAAGTCAGCGAGCGCATCGGCTTCGACCGCGATACGCCGATCGGAAAATTCTCGGTGCTGGAATTTCAACACCTCCGTTAAAACTTCAGCGAGATCGAGCTCCGCCAGATCAGGCGGACGCGGCCGGATCGCATCAAGAAAGTTACTAATGATCCCATCGAGACGAGCGACTTCAGCGCGACAGACGGACACGGACTCCTCGAGCGACTCCGTTTCTTTTGAGGCTTTAAGTTTCTTCAGCTTTCGCTCCATGAGCTGGAGATGAATTGTGAGTGAATTGAGCGGGTTACCCAATTCGTGGGCGACTCCTGCAGCCAGGAGAAGAATCGAGGACGTGCGCTCATCCTCGAGTTGTTGCGCGGTGGTTTGTTTGTCGCGCGTGACGTCAGTGAGAATGACTGCGAAACGGCGGGCATCCCCCCGCCCTTCGCCGCGAAACGGCACCATATACAGACGCACCGTGCGGTGCTCGGGATAAGTCAGCTCAAACTCACGCGTGACGACGGGCAAAGCTGCCGCGGTATCATCCTCGAGGGCTGCCCCCAAAGAAGGCCGAAGACCGGGTACGAGCCGCCAGAGGATCTGGCCTGCGAGTTCATCTTCGCCGATGCCAATAAGGCGATGCGCAGCGTCGTTGGCATAGTCGATTTCGCCATCGAGCGTGATTACGAGCACGCCTTCTTGAAGCGTGTTAAAAATCTCCTCGAACAACCCACGTTCACGCGCGAGGCGTTGGACTAAATTAGCCAGGTTGACGGAGTCGAGCGTGTCGAGACGCCCGAGCACCCGATCAAGCGAAGAGTTTTTCTTTCCGGCCATTTTGGGATGAACTTGGTGAAAGAGGTGACGTCGGTCAACGACGTCACCACAGCGCCTCAGATAGGTTACTCGCTAAGAAAATCCATCTGCGTGGGGTCTATGCGACTGGCCATGAGTTTTCGCAGAAACATCTCACGGTGCTGCGGTGTGCGCCCGAGACGCAACACCGCTTCGCGATGTTCTTCAGTGCCGTAGCCTTTATGTGTAGCGAAACCATAGCCGGGAAATTGCTGATCGAGCTCATTCATGAGCCGGTCGCGTGTAACCTTGGCGATGATCGAGGCCATCGCGATGCATAGGGATCGTCCATCGCCTGAGACGACGCCGGTGTGCGGATACGGAAAATTGCGCAACGGCAATCCGTCGACTAAGACGCGAGCCGATACGGTCGGTTGAAACGTCGCATGCTCCTCGGGCGCGGAAAAAAGATCGGGTTCGATTTTATGTTCAAATGCGCCGGGCGGATAAATGCCTTCAAGGGCGCGACGCATGGCAATTTTAGTCGCCCCTAGGATATTAAATTGCGCGATTTCGGCAACGTCGGCCGCGCCGAAATGCGCATGGATTTTGCCCTCAGCGGCGAGCGCCTCGAAGTCGATCCAGAGCAAGTCACGCTCAGCGGCCGTAAGCTGTTTGGAATCGTTAATGCGTCGGGCGTTAGTATCAGCCCAGCGGCTGTCGAGAAATTCACGCGTCACTAGGACAGCGCCCGCCACGACTGGACCTGCCAGTGCGCCGCGTCCGGCTTCATCGACGCCGATGAGGCTGGATACGCCTTCGATCTGCTTGAGATCAAAGCCTCGAAGTTGTCGTCGTTTAGACATACTCGATTAGCCAAAGAAATAAAAGTGGAGCGGTCGCACGGATCCTCACCACTCCATCTTAGGGGGCGGTGGTTTGAGCGGGAGTTCGTCGAGTTTACCGGCGGCGGATACGACCTCGTAAGCGGTACGGAAGTGTAGTTTGGCGTAATCACCGAGGGCGCGCGTACCGAATTTTTGCATGATCTGCTCGGCCTGGATTTTGACGAGCGGCCCCGCGCCTTTTTGGAGTTTTTCGCCGAACAGCTTCGAAAGCGCATGCATAGCGCGGATAAATTCGGCGCGAGCGACGACCGAGGCGGCGGCAACGACGGGGTCGGACTCGGCCTTGGTGCGCATGCGAAGCTCGAAATTTTGAACACCCTTTTTAGTGAGTTCGCGCTGCACGAGCGGCTGTTCGGTGAATTGGTCGAGCAGACCCCACGGCACGGGCCGCTTAGCGAGCGCATCACCGAGGGCGGTTGCGTGTTGCCAGGCAAGGAGGCGGTTGAGGTTGGCACCGGGTCGGCCCATCAGCTCGTTGTAACGCGCCATGGTGCGACAGTAGCAAACTTCGACGACAACCCCCTTGGTCTCGCGGATGATGGCATCAAGGCGGATGATCTGGGTATCGACGATTTTTTTAGAATCTTGCACGCCAGCTTCACGCCACGCGTCGATCATAGCTTTGTCGGCAATCACCGTCGCAGCGACAACGGGACCGAAAAAATCACCTTTGCCGCTCTCATCGAGACCGGCGTGCGCTTCGAACCAATCAGGATGTAGCACTTCATCGTAACCGAGTTTCGCCGCCATAGTGATTTCCGGCTCGAGCGTCATGGTAACAAACTCCTCAGTGCCCTTGCCGGCGATGACGACGACCTTGCGCTTGTCGTAAGCCGTCACGTTCACATCGGTGCCGCGAAAGGCAAAACGTGCATAGGGCACCTCGAATGGCTCCCATTGGCGGGCCACGCAGAGCGCGCGTAGCTTATCCATCTGCACGTCGTCGAGCTTGATGGTGTAAGTACTGAGCTTTTTGGGTTTTTCTTCGGCAGATTCTCCGCGCTTGGCCATGAGACCACGGAGTGTCACAAAAACTGCGCCGATGACACGCAAAACTTCCGCGCCCAAAAATGCCGCCGCCCTGACGGCCCGACGCGCCGAATTTTCCACCGCCCTGCTTGAATGGTACCAGCGTCATGCGCGCGTATTGCCGTGGCGCGAAAACCCGTCGCTGTACAAGACAGTCGTAAGCGAATTCATGCTGCAACAAACGCAGGTGAAAACAGTTCTCCCCTACTTCGCGCGTTGGCAGGCCGAACTACCGAATTTTGCCGCGCTCGCCGCCGCCTCTGAGGCGCGTGTGCTCAAGCTCTGGGAAGGACTCGGGTATTATTCGCGCGCGCGCAACTTACACCGACTCGCCCAAGCGGTCACGGCCCGGCCAGCACCGCCACAAACGCCCGAGGAGTGGCGTGAATTACCCGGGGTGGGTCCCTATACAGCCGCGGCAATCACGAGTATTACCTTCGGCGCCCCCGTAGCCTGCGTGGACGGTAACGTCGTGCGCATCCTAGCCCGACTCACCGCCGACGCCACGGAGTTTCGCGATAGTAGCAGCGCCGCCAAAGCCCTCACCTCACTCGCGGATAGCCTCGTATCTGCTGATCGCGCCGGGGACCACAATCAGGCCATGATGGAACTGGGCGCGACGGTGTGCACCCGACAAAATCCGGCCTGCCTGATGTGTCCGGTCCGGCATTTTTGTGCCGCCACCAAGCAGGGCGAGCCGCACGCGTTTCCCCGCCTATCGCCCAAGCAAATCGAGCATCGCTCTGTCACGCGACTGTGGTGCCAACGCGACGGGGCGCTGTTGCTACATCGCGCCGCCGCCGAGGCCCGCCGACTCGCCTTGCAGCATGAACTCCCGAGCGCTGCGCACCTCGGTCTCACCGAGGTGACCGCCGCCAAAGGCACGTTGTTGGCCACGAAAAAACGAGGCATCACGCGTTACCGCATTACGGAGTCGATTTACACCTGCGCCGCACCCCGGGGGAAGCTCGCCGACGAACTGGTCTGGGTCCCTCTTCCAGAATTATCCTCGATCACACTCTCTGGCCCGCACCGGCGCTGGATCAGCGAGATCATCGAGCGCGCCTAAAGCGTGCCTCTAGGCCACAAAAAAACCGCCATCCGGAATTAACCAGAAGGCGGTTTAGGAAAAGATGACGCAATTGTTAGTCGGCGTGGCGACGGCGGAGCATCGCGGTGAAGGCCATGACCTTCTCGCGGCGGCGGCGCTTTTCGCACGGCTTCTCAAAGTAACGCTTGGCGCGGGTGCCCTTGATGATGTTCTCGCGCTCGAGCTTCTTCTTCATGCGACGGATCGCACGGTCGATGGGCTCGTTTTTGCGGATTTTGATTTCGATAGACATGCTCGGGAGACGGTTGGTGAAAGGAAAAGAGTGTTAACAAGCCAAGCCGCCTCGCTCGCGTCAATGGCTTTTTTCCAGCC
>CANGCX010000124.1 GCA_947452315.1 Opitutia bacterium
ATCGTTTGCTGTTTTAGTATCTTATTCTGCGGAGTTTTCACTCGTGCGGTGGAGGCTGATGCCTTTGCCGCCGTGCGTGCGGTCGATGACGAGCGAGTGGCTGCGACCGTCGCCGCCGACAAAGTCCGTCTCGATCAGATTTATTCCGAAGGCCTGCGGTATGCCCACGCCAACGGAAAAATCGACGACAAGGCGCAACACATCGCGGCCCTCGCCGACAAAAAAACGAGTCACGACCGCTTTGATTACCAAGTTCGTGAATTTCGATCCGCGGGACGCGGTGTCGTACTCATGTCAGGACGCCTCTTGATCCACACGACGAGCGCCAAAGGCAAATCGGTGAACGACGTTAACTTCCTCGCCGTCTGGCGTGAAGAATCCGGTCGCTGGCGGCTACTCGATTGGCAGGCGGCAAAAAATCCCGCGCCTCTCACCACGACGAACTAGCACAATTTGGGTTATTTTGTCCGCGCCGACCGCCTGAGCTGCTGCGAATGCAGTTGTGCCGATCGGTTACTCTCAAGCATCGTTCTCTTACCCCTCCGTTAACCGCGGTTATTTTTTTCATCCCCGATTTCTTATGAAGATTATCCTTCGTCTGATTGCAGCTCTGTCCGTTGTTTTGGCTGCTCGCGCGGCCGAACGACCCAACGTCATCATCATCATGGCCGACGACGTCGGTTACTCCGACATCGGTTGCTACGGCAGTGAAATCGCGACGCCGAATTTGGATGCGCTAGCGGCCGGCGGCGTGCGCTTCACGCAGTTTTATAATATGAGCCGTTGCTGCCCCACACGTGCCTCGCTGCTCACTGGGCTTTATCCGCACCAAGCCGGCATCGGCCACATGATGAACGACGACGGTGTCGACGGCTATCGCGGCACGCTCAACCGCCGCAGCGTCACCATCGCCGAAGCCCTCAAACCCGCGGGTTATCGCACCTATGCCGCTGGCAAATGGCACGTCACCCCTGGTTACACGCTGGCGGACTGGCAGAATAAATCGAATTGGCCCCTGCAGCGCGGCTTCGACCGATACTATGGCACCATTCAAGGCGCCGGCAGTTTTTGGGACCCGGGTTCGCTCGTGCGCGGCAACACCAACCTCACCGTCGCCAACGACCCCGAGTATCAACCTAAAGAAGAATACTATTACACCGATGCGCTGACGGATCACGCCACGCAATTCATCCGTGAGCACCGCCGCGATCATGCGACTTCGCCCTTTTTTCTCTACGTGCCTTACACCGCCGCGCACTGGCCGATGCATGCGCGCGAGCGTGACATCGCTAAATATAAAGGCCGCTACGATAACGGCTATACCGCGATCCGCGCCGCCCGCTGGGCAAAGCAGAAAAATCTCGGCCTCGTTGACCCCGGCTCGGAACTCTCCCCGCAATCCGGCGATTGGGCCAAGGTCGCGAATAAAGAATTCGAAGCGCGCTGCATGGAAGTTTACGCCGCGATGCTCACATCGATGGATGCTGGCATCGGTCGCATCGTCGCGGAGCTAAAAGCCACCGGCCAATACGAGAACACCGTCATCCTCTACCTCCAAGACAACGGCGCCTGCGAAGAAACCAACGGTCGCATCGGCCCCTCGGTCGCCCGCGCTGCCGCGCCCACGTTGCCCCCGCTCGACAAAAACGCGTATCAACACGGCAATAAACCCGATCAGACACGCGACGGTTATCCCGTACGCACGGGATATGGTGTGATGCCGGGTCCGGCGGACACTTTTGTCGCTTACGGCCGCGACTGGGCCAACGTCAGTAATACCCCTTTCCGCGAATATAAACACTGGGTCCACGAAGGCGGCATCTCGACGCCGTTGATTGCGCATTGGCCCGCCGGAATCCCCGCCGCGCGTAACGGAAAACTCGAGACGCAACCCAGCCATCTCATCGATCTCATGGCCACCTGCGTCGATCTCGCGGGCGCTTCCTATCCGAAGAAATTGAACGGTGAAACTATCACGCCGATGGAAGGCGTGAGCTTGCTACCGGCTTTTGCAGGCCAACCGCTCGCTCGTTCTCAGCCGATTTTCTGGGAGCACGAAGGCAACCGCGCCGTCCGCGATGGACGCTGGAAACTCGTCTCGAAATTTCCCGAGGGTTGGGAGCTTTACGATATCGCAAGCGATCGTGCCGAACTCCACGACCTTGCCGCCCAACAACCCGAGCGCGTCCGCGCCTTGGTCCAAAGCTACGATGTGTGGGCGAAGCGCGCGGGCGTCTTGCCTTGGCCGGTGAACAAAAACGCGAAGAAAAATTCCGGCTAACGCCCGCGTTCGCCGCTTTTATTTATGTCCATTTTTATCCGCGGTTTTTGCTTTGTCGCTGGAGTCATCACGGGCGCGCTGCATGCGGCCGATCGACCCAACATTCTTTGGGTTGTTACCGAGGATAACGTCGCCACCACCGTTGGCCCTTATGGCGATCCACTGGCGCGCACGCCCAACATTAATCGTATCGCCGCCGATGGTATCGTCTTTGATCGTTGTTATTCAGCCTCGGCTGTTTGCGCCCCAACGCGCTCGAGTATTATTACGGGCCGTTTCGCCAGTAGCATGGGCACGCAACACATGCGCAGCCAGCGTCCGCTGCCTGAAGGTGTAAAATTTTTCCCCGAATACCTTCGCGCCGCCGGCTATTTTACCACCAACAACGCCAAGACCGATTATAACACCTCGAGCGATTGGGACTCGGCTTGGAACGAAAATAGTAAGCGTGCCCACTGGCGTCACCGCGCTCCCGGCCAGCCCTTTTTCGCAATCTTCAATTTCGAACAATCACACGAGAGTAACCTCCACAAACGCACGCTACTTGTGACCGATCCCGCCAAGGTCCGCGTGCCGGCCTATTTGCCCGATACGCCGACCGTCCGCGCCGATATTGCGCAATACTACGATTGCGTCGCCCGTGCCGATGAAGCCCTCGGGAAAATTCTCGATCAGCTCGCCGAAGACGGCCTAGTCGAAGACACGATCATTTTTTACTACGGCGACCACGGTGGCGCCGTGTCGCGCAGCAAACGCTTCCTCTACGAGAACGGTACGCATCCGCCGCTCATCGCGCATTTCCCTAAAAAATATCAACACCTTGCGCCGGCTGCGCCCAATTCACATATCGGCGAACTCGTGAACTTCGTCGATTTCGCGCCAACCGTACTGAGTCTCGCCGGCGTGCCGTTACCCGCGCAATTTCAAGGCCGTGCCATCGCGGGTTCAGCCCGTACCCCTGCGCCCTCGTACACGTTTTCATTCCGTGATCGTATGGATGAACGCTACGACCTCGCCCGCGCGGTGACCGATGGACGCTACCGTTACATCCGTAATTACTACCCGAGCCAGCCCTGGGGCCAGCATCTCAATTTTCTTTGGCAACAAGCCTCGATGGCTGAATGGGCGAGTCTGCATGCCGCGGGAAAGCTCACTGCCGCCCAACGCGCCTTCTTTGAACTCAAGCCCGTCGAGGAACTTTTCGACTGCGCCAACGATCCTGACAACGTCCGCAATCTCGCCGGCGATCCTAGCGCGAGTCCGCATTTATTGCGTCTTCGCGCTGCTCTGCGCGCGCATCAACTCGCGATTCGCGATACCGGGTTCATGCCGGAGCCGTTGATGATTGATTGGGCTGCGAAAGCATCACCCGCCGTTGTCGCCGCTGATGAGACGCGTTACCCTCTCTCTCGACTCCTCGATACGATTGACGCCTTGCAGCAGCCCGCGTCGCCCGACGCCAAGGCCCTAGTGGTTGCGTTGCATGCGCCTGAGGCCGTGATTCGTTATTGGGCGGCGGTTGCTGCGCTGCGCGCTGACACATTGCCAGATGTGACGCCGCTTTTGAGCGACGTTGAAACCGTGGTGCGACTGGCGGCAGCCGAGGCGATTTTGCGACGCGGTGAAAACGCGAACGCTTGGAGTGTGATTGAATCCGCACTCCGAGATACGACCAGATCCGAAGGCCGCTTGTTTGCTGTAAACGTGGTCGCCCGCATCCCACGCCAAGCGCCGGCAAGCACGCGGGGCGTGATCGCTTCATTAGCCAAAACCTCGGCCGCCAACGGCGCCGAGAATTACACGGCCCGCGCCGCGGAAGATTTGGTTCGTTCTGCTCACTAATTTTTATGTACCCTTCTCGCTATTTCATTGGTTTTGTCGTCTCATCGCTTGCTCTCGTTTTGGCTCCCGTGGCTCAGGCTGCTGACATTAAGCCGACGAATGTTTTGTTTATCATCTGCGATGATTTGAATCCTTCGCTTGGCTGTTACGGCGACACGCGCGTGAAATCGCCCAACATCGATCGGCTCGCGGCGCGGGGCGTGCGGTTTGATCGTCCGTATTGCCAATATCCGTTGTGCAATCCGAGTCGGGTTTCGTTTCTCAGCGGACGCCGGCCTGAGACCAGCGGCGTGTATGTGCTCAACACGCCGGCGCGCAAGGCGCTGCCCGAGGCGGTGCTGTTACCGCAGTTTTTCCGTCAGCGCGGTTATTTCAGCGCGGGCGCGGGCAAGGTTTTCCACAATGCCAAAGTAAGCGACGCGGCTTCTTGGGATATTTATGAAGATGATGTCACGCAGGACCCAGAGGAGATGGCGGCGATCGAGTCGCGCTATGGCGCGGGTGAGGCGGGCGGCGGAGATGGGCGACCCGCATCGTTTATGCTCACGAGTGACGGCGCGCGCACGCGTGACGGCCGCAATGTCCGCACGATCCTGCGGCTGATGCAGGAGCAAAACGCGGCTGGGAAACCGTTTTTTCTCGCGGCGGGTTTTCACAAGCCGCACTTGCCTTGGACCGCACCGAAGAAATTTTTTGATCTGTACCCACCCGGCAGTCTCACGCCGAAAGCTGAGCCCGCGATGCAGGATGTACCGGCAATCGCGTTGCAGACGGAGCTTTCTGGTTTCGCGCAGCCGGATTCTCGGGAGGCGGCGATCCGCGGTTATTACGCGTGCATTTCGTTTACCGATTCACACGTAGGTATGTTGCTCGACGAGTTGGAGCGGCTCAATCTCTGGAAAAATACGGTCGTCGTTCTGATCGGCGATAATGGCTTTCACTTGGGCGATCACGGCGGCTTGTGGGCGAAATTGAGCGCATTTGATAACGCCACACGTGTACCGATGATCATCGCGGGTGCGGGCGTACCCGCGGGTCGCGTCGTCAATGCGCCGGTTGAGCTGCTGGATGTTTATCCGACATTGGCAGAGCTGTGCCAAGCACCGGCGCCCGCCGGTCTGGAAGGTCAGTCTTTGGTAGCTTTGATGCGTGCTGAGTCGAGTGCGACGCGGCGGCCGGCGGCGAGCATGGTGTTTCACTATGATGCGGCGAAGCGTACCGATGTGATGAGCCGTACGGTCATCGCGGCGAACTGGCGCTACACGGAATGGGACGGTGGTAGTCGAGGCCTCGAGCTTTATGTGCGCGCCGAGGATCCGGGTGAATATCGTAACCGCGCCGCTGATACTACGCAGGTCGCATCGCGCAAAGCCGGGGCGGAATTTCTTCATGGCCTGCCCGTGCCGAAACCTGGCCCGGCTAACCGGCCGCGTGCTTTGCTGCCGGCGGGCGAGAAAATGAATTAAGGTTATCTTAGGCGTGTTGTGATCAGCGCTATAACGTTAAAAGGCCGCCCTGATGGGCGGCCTTTTTAGTGAGAACCGAGCGGCGCGGTATGAATCCGTGCGCCGTTGAAACCTCAGCGGTATTCTTCGCCGGTGATGGCGTTGATGACCTTGAAGTGTTCGAGGTGGTAGTTCGGGTCGGCGCGGAAGGCGAGTTTCACCCCGTAGAGTTTCTCGACGCGCACGAGCAGGTCGGCGTCTTCGCTGCGGAGACGTTCGAGGATGCTCGGGTGGACGAGGACGCGCAGGGAGTATTCCTTGCCGTCGTTGCGGACTTGCAGACGGCGCGCGATGGAGGAGAGGCGGCGTTGAAGCTCGACTGACATGGTGGTCGCGCTCTTCACGATCCCGCGTCCACGGCAATACGGGCAGTCGGTGTAGAGATTAGCCGAGAGCGATTCCTGCTGGCGCTGGCGGGTCATTTGCATGATGCCGAGTTGCGAGATGGGCAGGATGTGGTTCTTGGCTTTGTCGGTCGACATCAGCTCGACCATCTTTTCGTAGACGGCGTTGCG
>CANGCX010000125.1 GCA_947452315.1 Opitutia bacterium
CCATGCGCCGCGTCACGCTCCCGCCCGACAGTCCGCGCGGCGGTTTCATGACGCAGGCCAGCGTGTTAAAAATCACCGCCAACGGCACCACCACCTCGCCCGTGCTCCGCGGCAAATGGATCGTCGAACGCATCCTCGGCCTCGATATTCCGCCGCCTCCGCCGGTCGCTGCCGTCGAGCCTGACATCCGCGGCGCCGTCACGATCCGTCAGCAACTCGAGAAACACCGCGCCGACACCAGTTGCGCCTCGTGTCACAGCAAAATGGATCCACCCGGTTTCGCCTTGGAAAATTTCGACGTGATGGGCGGCTGGCGTGATCGTTACCGCGCTATTGATGAAACGAAAAAAGCCGAACCGGGCCGCGGCAAAAATGGCCACGCGTTTGAGTTTCATTTCGGCCTCCCCGTGGACGCCGCCGGCGAATTGCCCGACGGCCGGCCGTTCAAAGACATCCGCGATTTTAAAAATCTCCTGCGCCAAGAAGATGTGCTCCTCGCGCGCAACCTCACGCGCCAACTCGCGATTTACGCGACGGGCGCGCCGGTGCGTTTCAGTGATCGCGCCACGATCGAGCAGATCGTCGCCGGCGCGAAGGCGCACGATTACGGCGTGCGCGCGCTGATTCACGGCCTCGTGCAGAGCGACCTCTTCCAGCGGAAGTGAGTTCGTGCGCTCGCTGGCGGATTGCTCAGTGCAGAACTCGCATATCAGAACGCTCGGATTCTTCGGCAGCTTTTCATCTCTCGCTCGACGGCAGAAGGCTCACCTTTGGTTTATTTTCATAGATCCGTGAAGGACCTTCTATGACCCGAAATATTTAGCTGCGCCTTTTGCCCTACAGTCAGCGGCTCGTGTTCATCGGCTAACGCCTCGTCCTGTCCTGACACGCTTTACACCTGTGCCAGCCACAGGCGCTGCAACGGGGCGGTCGTTTCCCTCGATCCATTTTCCCCTCACCAGCGTCGTGTGCGGCTGCTCAGGAATGCCGCGCTGCCCGGTGGCGATTTTGTGCGCCAGCCGCTCCACTGCGGTGGCACCGATTTCGTCTGGGCGGTCGTAGTTTCCCGAGAAAGGGAATGTGCCGTCGTCGAGTGGCCTTGCCGAGCAACTGATGATGGGCAGGCCGGCTAGCATGCCGCCCGCTGCGCGCAGCAGATGGGCCAGCGCATCTTGCTCCGCCAATACGACGTCGGGTCGCTCCTTCGTCAGCCAACGCCGTAGAGCTGACGCTTCCAGTTTGTCGCAGACGTGCGCTCTCAGTGGCTCGACCTTCCCGTAGATACCATGCCACGCACAGGCCGCTGAGATACTGTGTCCGCATCGCTGGTCGTGTTGGGCGTGGATCACCAGACCAGGTCGTCTGAACCCATCGCGTTGTAGTCGTTCGCAGATTGAGAAATTGTTCAGGAAATGATCCGCCACTACGCGGTCAAAGTGCGGCCGCGCGACCGAAAGCGTAGCAGAAACGACCGAAAACTCTCTCCAGTCCAGCAGCTCATCCAGTGCTTCCAACCTTGCCATCGGAAGCAGGAGGAGGCCCTCGACCCCACGCTGCCGTAGCTGTCGTTGTAGACGCCGCCTGCTTTCCGCTGAGTCGATATACATGATGTCAAAAGCAAATCCTGCTGCGCGCGCTCCTTCCCTCGCTCCTTCCAACAACAGATCGCAAAATTTCTCTTTCAGATTCGGTGGGCGGGTTGTGAGCGCACACACACTCGCCGTGGCCTTTGGGGTCTTCCGGCCGCGCAGATGGTGCATCAATTTTACGAGATGGGGGTCGGGCGCGTAGCCCTCGCGCAGCGCCAGAGCCCGGATGCGATCGCGCGTCGAGCGACCAATACTCGGATGATTGCGCAGCGCCAGTGACACCGCCTGCGTGCTCACACTCGCGAGCTCAGCCAGATGGCGCAGAGTTACCCGTGCGCGGCCAGTCGATGCGGGGTGGGTCGTCATGTGCTTTACGTTAAAGTTAAAGTCCACTTGCCGGTCAAACTTCCCCGTGGCGAGGTGCGAATCGCCCACTACTCCGCCGTCAGCGTTCGCACTTACCCCATCCACATGCACACTTCTCTGAGTCGTCGTCGTTTTCTCACCGCTTCAGCGTTCCTGCCTTTTGCCGTCGCCGGGATTGCAGTACCGCCTGCCCACGCCGCGTTTACCCCCGTCCCGCGCACTGGAGGGCCACTCCTCAAGCCGTCGCTCAACGCCTACTCTTTTCTCGAGCTGCTCAACGCCAACGCCAAAGACAAGTCCAAGGGTCTCGACCTGTTCAAGCTCTGCGAATTTTGCGCCCAGCATAATTTCGACGCCATCGATCTCACCGGCTATTTTTTCCCAGGCTATCCCGCTGCGCCCACCGACGACTACATTTACGCCCTTAAGCGCCACGCCCACGCCCACGGCCTCGCGATCAGTGGGACGGGCGTGCGCAACGATTTCACGGCCTCTGATCCCAAGATCCGCGCTGAGGGCGTACAGCGTCTTAAGACTTGGATCGAGGTTGCCGCAAAACTCGGCGCTCCCACGGTCCGCGCCTTCGCCGATTCGCAGCCTCCGTTTAAGAACTGGCAACAGGCCGCCGGTAATGCCTCGCGTGACACGGTCGAGGGCTACCTGGCCGATGCCTTGCGTGAGTGTGCCGAGCACGGAAAAAAATTTGGGGTGATTGTCGCCGTGCAAAATCACGGGGACTTTATCAACACCGGCCCCGAGCACTTGAGCCTCCTCAAACGCGTGGACTCCCCGTGGTGTGCGCCGATGGTCGATACGGGCAAATATCTCACCGACGATCCCTACGCCGACATCGCCCTCATGGCACCCTATGCGGTGAATTGGCAGATTAAGGAGACGACGCGGAGCGAGGCAGATTCCCCTAAAACTGATATGAAACGCCTCGTCTCCATCATTCGAAAATCCGGCTACCGTGGCTATGTTCCGATCGAAACACTTTCGATGCGGCGCAAAGGTTACGACTCCTACATCGAAGTGCCGAAGATGCTTGCCGAACTTCGTGCGGCTATCGCCGCCACGGAATAAGCGCAGGCACTCACCCGCGTTGTGTAACGCCATCTGCGCACCGCCCCGCTCTACAAGACAACGCATGAACCCAGCCGCCAGATTTACGCGCTTACCGCCTCCTTCGACCAGCGGGCGAAGTGAGTTTTTGTTTAATTTTTAATCCACGGATCACCCTAAACCCCATGAACTATTCCAGCTCTACCCGTCTACGTTTCATCAGTCTCACGATCGCTTTCGGCCTCTCCGCTTTCGGCCAGACTGATGCTCCGCGCATCGCACCAACCACGCCAGCTGATGCGAACGCCACAAAGCCCGTCATAGCCGCGAAACCAGCCGTCGCTCCTGCGGCCGCGGATACCGCCGTGAAGCTTTCCGAATTCACGGTATCAACCGACCGCGACTTGGGTTACTATTCGAGTGACACCGCCGCCGGCTCCGTGCTCACCGGCAAACCAGTCAAAGAGCTCGCGCTTTCTATCTCACTTCTCAATCGCGACCTCCTCGACGATCTTCAGACGACTAACATCGCCGAAGCCATGCAGTTCTCTGCGTCGTTTAATCCCGAGAACGGTCTCGTGCGCGGACAGGGCGCGCAGATGAACGCAGAGGGCCAGTTCACTAACCGCGTCGGCAACAGCACCAACGGCGTCCCTGATTCTGGCGCTGTCGAGCGCATCGAGCTCATCAAAGGCCCGCCCTCCGTGCTCATGAGCTCTGCATCCGCTGGCGGCGCCGTGAATATCACACCGAAACGCCCGCAGCGCCGGAATTTTTCGGAAACCGAGTTTCAGTACGGCAACTTTCAGGAGCGTTACCGCGTCGAGACCAACCGCGTGGTCACGCCTAAGCTCGGCCTCCGACTCGGCCTACAATACTCTAACGCCTCATTCAACGGCGCCTCGGTGCAGAACCAGAGCGTGATTCCCGATTTTGATCGCGACCGCCGACTCCTGTTTTTCGGCGCCGTCGAGTGGCGTCCGTTTCGCGATACCATCATCGGGGTAGACGTTGAGCAGGTCAGAGACCGTTCCGTCCCGAGCAACCGCACTAGTCTCCGGTTCGTGACCGTCACGCGCAATGGCGTCGCTCAACGTCTCCCGTGGTATCTCGCCTACGACGTCCCGCTTACGTGGTCCATCACCGGTCCTGATATCGAGACCGGCAAAGACCACCGCTACATCACGGCGCGTTGGAGCCAGACGTGGACGCGCTTCTTCAAGACCGAGGCCAACATCTACAATCAGTGGTATAACGAGAAAACCCTGCTGGGTAATCAGAACATCGAGGAGTCCACCACCGTAGCAGGCCTCGGCGGCATGCGTGCCGTGCGCGTCTCAACCTTCGACCGGACCCAGACCGCCCAACGCACCACGCAGATGGCAATCCGTGGCGTATTCGATTACTCGATCCGCGAAACCAAACACCAACTCATCGCGAAGTATAACTACTACACGTTTTACACCGACTCGGAAAACTACCGCGCCTACAATTCCGGCACTAATCCCTTAACCGGGCTCGTCACCGCGAACGAGGTCAAGGGCGCTTGGCGCCAGGTCGAGGGCGTCAGCGCCGCTCAACTCAACGGCTACGACCGCTCGTGGCCGAACGACCTAAATTACCTCTGGCGCTACGCCAACGACGCGCACGACAACCCGCGCCGCCATCAGGGTAACCTGATCTACACGGGCGAATTCCCAACCTCTATCGGTACATTCTTCCCGCTCGCCGGCGTTTCCTACCACAGCCAAATCGAGTCCTTCCAATCCAAGTGGGCCAACGTCGGCGGCGCCCTCACGAATCAGACGGGTCTTTTCTCGCGGCCGCACCGCTGGGGCAGCGCCCCGAGCGCTGGTATCGTTTACCAGGTCACGCCTTCCATCGGTATTTACAGCAGCTATCTCGAGTCCTTTCAGGTGCCGACCAACACCAACTCTTTTCAGGAACTCCTGCCCAACCGCGAAGGCGTAAGTTTCGAGACGGGCGTGAAGCTCGACTTCCTCGATCGCAAAGTCACTGGCACCATCAGCCATTTCGACACCACCGACAAAAACCGCGCAGTCACCGATTCGAGCGCATTCAATATCAACACTCGCGACATCAAAGGTCTCGGGCCACGTGATGCCGGTTTCGATGCCAACAACCTCGCGGCGAACACATCGCGCGGCGACACCGTCGCCGTGGGCGAATACAACGCCAAGGGTTGGGACGGCGAAGTCATCGTCACGCCTGGTCACGGCATTCAAGCGACGGTCTCCGCCACCTTCGTGGATGCGAAGGTCGTCGATGACCCCAACCCCAGCCTCGTCGGCTCGCGTCAGGCCGGTTTCGCCAAACGTAGCTTTGGCTCAGTCCTCAGTTACCGTTTCCCCACCGGCCCCCTGAAGGGCCTCAGCATCGGTGGCGGCTACCGCTACACGTCGGACCGCTACCTCAGCCGCGTGCGACAGAATGCTAACGTCGTCGGCTCGCCCTTCGTAGATTACTGGCAACCCCCAGCCAAGACAGTGGCGATTTTTTCCAAGTACATCTTCAAACTCGGTCGAAACGACGCATGGGTTCAGTTCAACGCCGACAATCTGCTTCGATCCAAACGCTACATCAACGAGACCGCCTTCACTAACCTTACCATTTACGGCATCACCACGCCCGTCGTGTGGCGCGTGACCACCGGCATTCGCTTCTGACGTCTACGTTCCGGTTCCAACGCGCGGTTACGGTTTCAACCACGGCAACGCGTCGAGATCGACGTTGCCGCCGGTGAGGATCAGGCCGACGCGTTGGCCGGTGACGTCGATTTTGTTTTCCAAAATCGCCGCGTAAGGCACGGCGCAACTCGGCTCGATGATGATCTTGAGCACTTCCCAGATGCGGCGCATCGCGGCGACGATGCTTTCTTCGGAAACCGTCACGATGCCATCGACGTGTTGTTGGATGAGTGGGAAATTGCGTTCGCCGAGCGTCGTGCGCAGGCCATCGGCGATGGTGAGCGTGGGCGCGACGGGCATGATTTTGCCGGCGGCGAACGAGCGTGCGGCGTCATCGGCGGCGGC
>CANGCX010000126.1 GCA_947452315.1 Opitutia bacterium
AGATTGCGCGTCGGCCAAGGCGAGCGGCGAAAATACGGGTGGCAGGAGCTAAGACTGTATCCACCACTAGTGCCGTAGCGCAGATGCCCCATCAACAACTCGCCACCAAAATCGAAATGCTTTTTCACCGTGTCGGCGAACTCGGGGTGAATCGTGCCGCCGGCGACTTTTTCGTTGTAGGAACCGAGTAAGGTTTTGAAAATTTTATCGAGCGGATTGCTCTTCACGCAGCGCTCGCGAAACATGAAAGGCTCGCCAGCAGGCACATCGAGTTTCACGCACGAGACGCCCGCCCCATCTTGGCCGCGGTTGTGTTGTTTTTCCATCAGCAAGAACAACTTGGTGAACCCCCATAACGGCGTGCCGTACTTCTCCTGATAATAAGAGAGCGGCTTCAACAGCCGTACCATCGCGATGCCACATTCGTGCGTAATCCGGTCGCTCATAACTGGGTCCAAATCTTGCGCGCAGCGCCGCCCCCGCAGGAGGGACGGTAGGGAAACGCAGTTCGCAGCTCGCTACTCATAAAGCCGGCCATCTCGAAGGTCCGCCACGAATCGTCAACGGCTTTCTCCGTCCGTCGTTTTTGCACGAATCAGCCAGCCGCGTTTCACTCCCTTGACCGCGTCCGCGATGTCGCGAAATATAACTCGTTCCGACCATGTTGATTCTCCGCGGCTCTCCTGCCCTTTCTACCTTTCGCCTGCAAAAACTGCTAGACGGCCTGGATGGCGCCGGTCTTCCCATTCGCGCCCTCAGCGCGGAATTTGTCCACATCGTCGATACAACTATCGACCTCACACCGGCGGCCCACGCCGTACTTGAGCAGCTTTTGACCTACGGCCCACGCCGCGTCGCCAACGCCGTTAACGGTCTCACGCAAATCGTCGCTCCTCGTCCTGGTACAATTTCACCTTGGTCCTCCAAAGCCACCGACATCGCCCGCATCTGCGGCCTGAACCAAATCGCACGAATCGAACGCGTCGTTGCTTACACGGTCGAGCTCGCCCCCAACGCCAAAGGCGCGGCCGCGGCGCTCACTGCCAATCAACTCCAAACCCTTCGCGCCAAACTCCACGACCGCATGACCGAGACGGTTTTCGGCGAACTTGAGGCCTGCGCTGCGCTGTTCCGCCACGAGTCACCGCGCCCGATGCAAAGTATTCCGGTTCTCGCCGCCGGTCGTGCCGCACTCGTCGCTGCGAACCAATCTCTTGGGCTAGCCCTCGCTGAGGACGAAATAGATTACCTTGTAAATGCCTTCACTACACTTGGACGCGATCCTCACGACATCGAGCTGATGATGTTCGCGCAGGCCAATTCCGAACACTGCCGCCACAAAATCTTTAACGCCACTTGGGCCATCGACGGTCAACCACAAGACCTGTCGCTGTTCCAGATGATTAAGAACACCTACACGCTCCATCCCGAGGGCATCCTTTCCGCCTATAAGGACAACGCCGCCGTACTCGCCGGCACTCGTGGGGGGCGTTTTTACGTCGACCCGAAGACGGGTGAATACGCCGCGCATGAGGAAGACATCCACATTCTCTGCAAGGTGGAGACGCACAATCATCCGACCGCCATCTCCCCATTTCCTGGCGCCGCCACCGGCTCCGGCGGAGAGATCCGCGATGAAGGTGCCACGGGCCGCGGCTCGAAACCCAAAGCCGGACTCGTCGGCTTCTCTGTCTCTAATCTAAAACTTCCTGGCGCCATCCAGCCTTGGGAAAAAGATTTCGGTAAACCTAGCCGCATTGTCTCTGCCCTCGACATCATGCTCGAAGGCCCGCTCGGCGGCGCAGCCTTCAACAACGAATTTGGCCGTCCTGCCATCAACGGCTATTTCCGTACATTCGAGCAAGAGGTGCCCAATGCCCGCGGCACCGAACTTCGCGGCTACCACAAACCCATCATGCTGGCCGGCGGCCTAGGCAACATTAAGGCCGAACACATTCAAAAGGGGGCAATCAACCCCGGCGACCAGCTCATCGTACTTGGCGGGCCTGCGATGTTGATCGGCCTCGGCGGTGGTGCCGCCAGCTCAATGTCCAGCGGCTCCGGCAACGAAGACCTCGATTTTGCGAGCGTCCAACGCGACAACCCGGAAATGGAACGTCGCTGCCAAGAGGTCATCGACCGCTGCTGGGCTCTCGGCGCAGAAAACCCAATTTCTTTCATTCACGACGTTGGAGCCGGCGGCATCTCCAATGCCCTGCCCGAACTCGTCAACGACGGCGGCCGAGGCGGTAAATTCCAACTCCGCTCTGTCCCCAACGCCGAGCCAGGCATGTCGCCCCTCGAGATCTGGTGCAACGAATCCCAAGAGCGCTACGTCCTGGCCGTACCCGCAGCTCGCCTCGCCACGTTCCAAGCACTCTGCGAACGCGAGCGCTGCCCCTTCGCTGTGGTCGGTGAAGCAACGGCTGAAAAAAAACTCGTCCTCGAAGATGCCCATTTCAAAAACACCCCGATTGATCTGCCGCTCGAGGTACTTCTGGGCAAACCGCCACGAATGGCCCGCACCGACGTCACCCTCGCACGCCCTCGCAAACCCCTCGATTTAGGTGAACTCACTCTTCTCGAAGTCGTTCAACGCGTCCTCTCGCACCCGACGGTTGCCGACAAGACGTTCCTTATCTCCATCGGCGACCGCACGCTCGGCGGCCTGATTGCCCGGGACCAAATGGTTGGCCCGTGGCAAGTCCCCGTGGCCGATTGCGCCGTCACTGCCGCCGCCTTCGACGTTTATACAGGAGAAGCCATGGCCATGGGCGAACGCACTCCTGTCGCCATCAACGACGCCGCCGCATCCGCCCGCCTCGCCGTCGGCGAAGCCCTCACCAACCTCGCTGCCGCCCAGATCGGTGAGCTCGGCAAAGTTAACCTCTCCGCCAACTGGATGGCCGCGCCCGCCATCGCCGGCGACGGCGCCGATCTTTACGCCGCCGTTTCCGCCGTCGGCCTCGATCTCTGCCCCGCCCTCGGTATCACCATTCCTGTCGGCAAAGATTCTATGAGCATGAGTACGGCGTGGAAGGAACCCGCCATCGGCAACAAAGAAGGTCTGCACAAACGAGTTACCGCGCCCACCTCGCTCATCATCTCGGCCTTCGCTCCCGTCGCCGATATTCGCCTCACGCTTACGCCGCAACTCCAACGCGACGAAGACTCCGTCCTTTTGCTCCTCGATCTGGGTCGCGGCAAAAACCGTCTCGGTGGCTCCATCCTCGCCCAGGTCGTTTCCCAAATGGGCGAAGCGCCACCCGACGTCGACAGCGCCCACGACCTCAAACAATTTTGGGCCGCCATCCAACTCCTCGGCCGCGAGGGTAAACTCCTCGCTTACCACGATCGATCCGACGGTGGCCTCCTCGCCGCCGCCGCCGAGATGGCCTTCGCTGGCCACACCGGCGTCGACCTCGAAATCCTCCACGGCCACAACGTCGACAGCACGCTCTTCAACGAAGAACTCGGCGCCATTCTTCAGATCCGTACCGCCGACCTAGACAACGTTTCGCAGACGCTTCGCCAGCACGGCTTCAAGGCCTGCACCACGCGCATCGGCACGCTCAACCGCGATAACCGCTTCCGCATCAAACGCGGCGGTAAAGTTCTGCTCGATGAAGACCTCTTCGCCCTGCGCGCCCTCTGGTCCGACGTCACCCGTCGCATCGCCACAATTCGCGACAACCCCGCTTGCGCCGAATCCGAACACCAACTTCGCATCGACCGCACCGACCCCGGTATCACGCCCCTAGTTACCTTTGATGTTACCAGCGCCCCCTCGATTCTCACGGGCGCACGTCCACCTATAGCCATTCTCCGCGAACAAGGTGTAAACGGCGAAGTCGAGATGGCCGCCGCCTTCACCCGCGCTGGCTTTAAGGCGATCGACGTCCACATGAGTGACATCCTTAGCGGGCGCGTTTCACTCAAAGATTTCCGCGGTCTCGCTGCATGCGGTGGCTTCAGCTATGGCGACGTACTCGGCGCTGGCGAAGGCTGGGCCAAGAGCATCCTGTTTAACGAACGCGCCCGCGCCGAATTCGCGGCGTTCTTTCAACGCTCCGACGCCTTCGCCCTCGGCGTGTGCAACGGCTGCCAGATGATGAGCAACCTCCATAGCATCATCCCCGGCTCCGACCACTGGCCGCGCTTCGTGCAAAACCAGAGCGAGCGCTACGAAAGCCGCTACGTTTCCGTGAAAATCGAAAAAAGCCCGAGCGTACTTTTCAACGGTATGGAAGGCTCCGTCCTCCCGATCGCCGTCGCCCACGGCGAAGGCTTTACCGAGTTCAAGGACACCGCCGCACTCCAACGCTGCACCACCTCCGGCCTCGTCGCCGCCCGCTTTGTCGATAACCACCACCAACCCACGGATCGTTACCCACTCAACCCGAACGGCTCGCACCTCGGCCTCACCGCACTCACTACCAACAGCGGTCGCGTGACGATTATGATGCCCCACCCTGAACGCGTCTTCCGCAGCGCCTGCATGAGCTGGTCGCCGAAGACATGGGTCGAGGACAGCCCTTGGATGAAACTTTTTTACAACGCACGCACTTGGGTCGGTTAAGCAGTATAATGGCACCAAGCTTGACCACCAAGCGATCTCACTTACCGTTTTGTAATGGAAGCTACTGTTAGCAGCAAATTTCAGATTACTATCCCGGCCAAGCTGCGAAAAAAATTCCATCTCAAGCCCGGCATGAAGCTGTTTTTTGACGAACAAGCATCCGAACTTCGGGCGAAACCAAAATACGAATTCGACGTGAAGTCCATGCGCTGTGCCCTCGGATCAGCCAAAAATTTTGAGCTAGGAAAAACTTCGACCCAAATTCTACGTGAACTGCGCGGCTACGACCGCAAGTCGTTGTGACCACTGCGTTGGACAGTTCAGTCCTATGGGCCATCGCCAAGGACGAGCAAGATGGGGCGGCATGGTTGGACCAATTAATAACCTGCCGAGCGGAGGGTCGTTTGGTCGCCTGCGACATCGTTTGGGCTGAAACACGTCCAGCTTTCCCGAGCACCGCAGCCCATACCGAGTTCTTCACCCAACTCGGAGTGCACTTTGATCCTTCGGACGAGTCTGTCGCCAACTTGGCCGGAGAAATCCAAGATCACTACCGCAAAGCCGGCGGCAAACGCCTGCGACTGACCGCTGACTTCATGATCGGAGCGCATGCTGCCATAAGAGCCGACCGCCTCGCAACCAAGGACGATGGTTTTTTCCGCGCTCAATTCCTAAAACTAACGGTGGTTAGGCCCTTGTAACCTGAGGATTACTTCGGAGCGCTTAACATCTACCAACGCCTGCTTACTCCAGAAAAAAAGCCACGATCTGGTCTTGCTCGCGGTGGTTGGTCCAAAATTTTGCTCCGTCCCAAGCCAGCGCCCGCGCTTGGAATGGAATCAGCGCCACATCCTCAATCACCGGCGTCGCCGGCCGCGGGTCCACGCGCGTTAGCCAATACTCGTTTGTCTCCTCCGCATCAGTCGTCACCAGATAAATCAGCCCATCGACCCAGACTTGCCCGCAGATGCCGTGCGGCAGCTGAATCACGCGCTCGACTTTCCCGTCGCCAATTAGGGTCAAAACTTTCCTCGGGTACCACTGGCTGACGTGAAGTTTTCCTCCGGAAAAACCGAGTTGTGATCCCGTGTCGTCGGGACAGGGCTGTGCCCAGTTTGCGTCGAATCCAACGCCCGGCACGAAGCGCCGAATCACGCGATGATCCTCCGCCGTCTCGCCACACAGCACGCGGAGTTCATTGCCCGCCGCCGTCATACCCCACGGCGTGCCGGGCGCAGGCGTTTCACTGGTCACGGTCCAACTCGCGGGTTGGATCGCGTAGATAGTTTTCGTCGCCCGTGAACCCATCCAGAGCGTCGCGCCAGCCCAGGCGAGCGACTGAGGTTTCGGAGCCGGCGAGGCAAGACGTTGCAGTTCGGTAATCGTCTTCATGAAGCGTCGTGAGGCGGAGAATTATTGGGTGAG
>CANGCX010000127.1 GCA_947452315.1 Opitutia bacterium
GACGAAACCTTCAACGCCGACGCCGCCACCCTCGAGATCCACGGCGTCGCCTCGCACCCCGGCTGGGCGAAGGACGTCATGGTCAACGCGCTCCGCCTCGCCGCGCGCTGGCTCGCCGCCCTGCCCGCTGAACTCTCGCCCGAGCGCACCACGGGCCGCGCGGGCTTCATTCATCCTGTCGAAGTCACCGGCACCGCCGAACTCGCCACGGTGCGTCTCATCCTCCGCGACTTCGAACTCTCTGGCCTCGACGCTCAGCGTGCGCTCCTCGAAAAACTCACCGCCGAGCTCCGCGCCGCCGCACCCCGCGCGCGCTGCGCCCTCACGTTTACCGAGCAATACCGCAACCTCCGCTACGGTCTCGAAAAAGATCCGCGTCCGCTCACCCACGCCCGCACCGCCTTGCGTCGCGCCGGCCTCACGACCGTCTCGAATCCGATCCGTGGCGGCACCGATGGCTCCAACCTCACTGCCCGCGGCCTGCCCACGCCCAATCTGTTCGTCGGAATGCACGAGGTCCACAGCCCGCGCGAATGGGTCAGCCTCCAAGACATGGGAAAATCTGCCGAAGTCCTCGTTCACCTCGCACAAGTCTGGGCGGAGCGCCCCGCCACTTGAACGGCGATCACCGACGCGCGACGTCGCCGCGGAAATTTTTAGTTTAACTCACGCCAAAATCTCGCGCACGACGCGGGCGGGTTCGACGCCGGTGAGACGTTGGTCGAGGCCTTGGGCTTTGAATCTAAAGCGACTGTGATCGACGCCGAGGCAGTGAAGCAACGTAGCGTTGAGGTCATAGAGACTCACGGGATCGCGAACGATGTTGTAGGAAAAATCGTCGGTCTCGCCGTGGACGACACCGCCTTTCACGCCACCGCCGGCGACCCACACACTGAAGCAACGCGGATGATGATCTCGGCCGTAGTTGGTCGACGTGAGCGTGCCTTGCGAATAGACCGTGCGGCCAAATTCGCCGGCCCAGACGACGAGCGTGTCGTCGAGCAAGCCGCGTTGCTTGAGATCGGTGACGAGCGCGTAGCAGGCTTGATCGGTGTCCAGGCACTGGAGGCGATGATCACCGGGCAAGTTGCCGTGTTGGTCCCAGCCGCGATGGAGGATTTGCACGACGCGCACGTTGCGCTCGGCCATGCGGCGCGCGAGCAAGCAACTCGCGGCAAACGAGCCAGGCGTCTTCACGTCGGGGCCGTAGAGATCGAGTGTCGCGGGCGATTCATCAGCGAAGTTGGTGAGATCAGGCACACTCGTCTGCATGCGAAACGCCATTTCATATTGGGCGATGCGGTTGAGCGTCTCAGGATCGCCGTGGCGCGCCTGCGCGTGGTGGTTGAACTTAGCCAGTCCATCAAGCATCGCGCGCCGCGTGCTGGCATCGACGCCGTTGGGGTTTTCCAAGAACAACACCGGATCGCCCTGGGCGCGCAGCGCGACGCCGTTGTGCCCGCCAGGGAGAAACCCACTGCTCCACATGCGCGTGAACAACGCCTGCGCGGAGACCTTGGAGGAAAATTTCGGCGTAAGCACGACGAAGGCCGGCAAGTCGTTGTTCTCGCTGCCGAGGCCGTAGGAGATCCACGAGCCGATGCTGGCTTTGCCGGGGATTTCGCTGCCGGTCATGAGAAACGTGCAGGCCGGATCGTGGTTAATGGCATTGGTATGGACGGAGCGCACGATGGCGATGTCGTCCACGAGCTTCGCGGTCCACGGGAGCAAATCGCTGACCCACGCACCGCTGCGGCCGTGTTGCGCGAATTTAAAAATCGAAGGCGCGACGGGAAACTTGGCCTGCCCGCTCGTCATCGTCGTGATGCGTTGGCCGGCTCGGATCGAGTCGGGCAGCTCGACGTTGAACTGCGACTGGAGGCCGGGCTTGTAGTCAAACGTGTCGAGCTGCGAAGGCCCGCCGTTCATGTGCAGGTAAATGATGCGCTTCGCCTTGGGCGCGAAATGCGGCAAGCCCGGCAATGCCGGATGAATGCGCGCACCGGCTTCCGCCGTGACGGCGCCGCGCAAGCGAGGCGCGAGCAAGTTGAGGGCGACGCCACCCATGGCGAGACCAGCGCCCGCGAAAAATTGCCGGCGCGTGAGTTGGTTCAAGTAATCGTGACAAGGATTCATGGTGGGCTCAGTTGCGGGTGACGGCTTCGTCGAGATTAAAGATGAGATTGGCGACCAAGGTCCACGCGGCGATTTCAGAGGCGGGCTGCGCGGCGACGGCTTGGCTTTCGCCGTTGGTGAGGATTTTAGCGGCGACCGATGGATCGGCAGCGAAGTGCGTACGGTGTGTGGCAAGGGCTTCGGTGAGCAAGGCGCGCTCGGTGCGATCCGGGAAGCGGGCCGTCACGGAGCGAAACGCGAGCGCGAGGCGTTGGGCGTCGTCACCCGGCTGCGCGAGGAGGCGCTCGGCAAAAGCGCGCGCAGCCTCGAACTGTTGCACGTCGTTCATGAGCGCGAGGGCTTGCAGCGGAGTGTTGGAACGACCACGCACGACGCAGAGGTTTTCGCGTGAAGGTGCATCAAAGGTCGAGATCGCCGGAGCGGGCGCGGTGCGTTTCCAAAACGTATAGAGACTGCGGCGATACAAGGCATCGCCGTGGTCTTGGACGTAGGTTTTAGTGTTACTGCCACCGAAAGCTACGGGTTCCCAGATATTGATCGGCTGGTAAGGCCGCACGGGAGCGCCGCCGATTTCCGGACGCAGCAAGCCGCTGACGGCGAGGGCTTGATCGCGAAGAACTTCGCCGTCGAGCCGCAGACGTGGGCCGCGAGCGAGGAGTTTATTGGCGGGATCGAGTTCGAGTAGCGCGGGGTCTACACGTGATTCCTGCCGGTACGTGCGCGAGGTCACAATGAGGCGGACAAGGTGTTTTACGTCCCAGCCGCTCGTCATGAATTCATTCGCGAGCCAGTCGAGCAATTCAGGATGCGTGGGCGGATCGCCCTGCGCGCCAAAATCGCCCGGCGTACGTACGAGTCCGGCGCCAAGCAGTTGCTGCCAAAAACGGTTTACCGCCACACGCGAGGGCAACGGGTTTTTCGGGTCAACGAGCCAGCGAGCAAGATCGAGTCGGCTGGCACGCGGGCCACCAGTGACAAGTGGAGGCAGAAACGCCGGTGTGGCCGGTTGGACGCGTTCGCCGGGTTTGTCGTACTGGCCACGGATAAGAATATGCGCGGGAAGCGGCTCAGGAAGCTCGCGCGCGATCAACGAGGCATCGAGGGTGAGTTCATAGTGAACCTGCTCAGCAAGTAGGCGGCGCACAGCATGAACCTCGGATTCAAGCTCACCACGCGTGGGGCCGTAGATGTAATCGCGATAAAAATTTTCGAGTCGTTTTTTCTCAGCGTCGTTTTGCTGGGTAGCAGAAAGACCGAGGAGGAAAACGATGTCATTAGGCAAAGGTACGGTCGCGACGTCGCGGGCATTCGACTGCATAAAACGCACCCAAGCGCTCTTAGTGAGCAGCGGGTCGTCGAGGGCCTTGGCACTCGTGCACGTCGTGCCCGCGTGATCCCACCACGCAGCGCCATCGCTTTGAGTGAGACGTAGACCGCTGTAAGCCTTTTTACTAGCGAGACCGGAGGCCAGCGCTGGAATCTCCAGCCGCGCATAAGATCCAGCCGGTGGCAGCGGTCCCATTACGACGTCGCCATGGGCTGACGGGCGCAGCGCAGCGAGATCACCCCAGACATAGCGCTTAGTTTTTTCGCCCGAGACAAATTCGAGACTCACCGCCCGAGGCGGTTGGGCAGGATCGGCGTTAAAGTGCACGAACGCGACCGCCTGCTGATTGACCACGAGCGGAGATTCGCCGGTGGCAAATGTGAAGACGCGCTCGTTCACCACACCTTCGAGCCGCAGAGCCCGTTTACCGCCGACCACGGGTACTGCAGAACCGGAGCGCCACTCGCCCGCTGGCGGTGGTGCGCCGAAATTCGCAACTACCGGCATATCGCCATCCTCAGCCCATACGACCTCGTAAGTGATTGGCGCGGGCTCAGATTTTTTTTCCGGTTTATCCGCCGCGGCGTTGCTCGAGGTCGCGGGTTTTTCGGCTTCAGCGACGGGAGCAGGCAACGTCATCGGCAACGTCTGAGCCCGTGCAGAAAGTGCCGCCTGCAACGGCGGCAGTTCGCGGGCGATCGCCTCGATGCGCGCTTGTTGCTCGGCGTTGGCAAGCAAAACGATCGGGCCTGGCTTGGGGATATTTCCATCCCAACAACGGTCCGCAAGGCCTTTGAAAAATGCGCCGAATTCGTAGTACTCGCGTTGGGTAAGCGGGTCGAATTTGTGGTCATGACACGACGCGCAGTTAGCTGTAAGGCCGAGCCACACCGCTGCGGTGGTATCGGCGCGATCACCGGTGTTGCGCGCCTCGGCTTCGGCTTCAATGGCACCACCTTCGGAAGTCGTTAGATGAGAGCGATTATACCCGGTCGCGACAAGTTGATCAATGCGCGGATGCGGGAGAAGATCGCCAGCGAGTTGTTCGATGGTGAATTGGTCGTAAGCCAGATTGCGATTAAAAGCAGACACGACCCAGTCGCGGTAGGGCCAGAGGTTGCGGACATTGTCTAGGTGCAGGCCGTGGGTATCGGCGTAGCGAACGACGTCGAGCCAGTAGCGAGCGAAGTGTTCACCGTAGCGAGGCGAAGCGAGCAGACGCGTGACGACGCGGTCGTAAGCATCGGGCGCTCGATCTTTCAGAAACGTATCTAATTCCTGTGGCGTGGGGGGCAGGCCAGTGAGATCGAACGTGAGGCGGCGCAACAACACCTCGCGCGAAGCCTCGGGCGCAAACTTGAGTTTTTTATCTGCGAGTTTGGCGCCGATAAAGCGATCAATTGCAGCGTCTTTGACTTTAGCGCCTCCGGCGACCTTAGGTAATTCAGGACGGGCAACGGGCTCGTAAGCCCAGTGTTTTTGATAAACGGCGCCTTGCTCGATCCAGCGCTTGATCAAGACGCGTTGTTCGGACTTGAGCGGAAGTTTATGCGAATCGGGCGGCGGCATGACTTCCTCGGGATCATCGCTCAAGATGCGTTGCCACGCTTCCGACTCAGCGAGGTCACCAGGTGCAAAGGCGCGAATGCCTTCGCGCGACGCAAGGGCATCGGCGCCTAGATCGAGACGGAGTTTAGCTTTACGGTGCTCAGCGTCGGCGCCGTGGCAGGCGAAACAGTTATCTGCGAGGATAGGTCGGATGTGCTCGTTAAACGAAATTATTTCCTGCGCGCCTGCCACACCGGCCGTTGCAACCGCAAAACCAAAAAATAAAATGGGGTGAAGCGATGGCACGGGGTTGAACATGGTGTTATAAAGCGGAAATCAGTTCCTGGTGAACAGCGATGATCGAGGCGGCGATATGATCAGCGTCTTCCATCGTATAGAGCCAACCGAGTGGTATTGCGACGAAGCGTCGTGTGAGTTGCTCGGTGCGCGGGAAATCTTCCGCGCGGTAACCGGGCGCGGGCCAGGGTTGGAGCCCCCGAAACGGCGACGCGCCGGATGCATGCGCGCGGCCGTTTTTTACGTATTCTCGGTGATACTGCGGATAAGTACCGGTGCGTTGACCGCAGTTTACATTACGAGCATCGAGCTTTTCACGGAACGCCGAGGCTTGGGCGGCATCGTCCAAAAACAAATATAACTCGAAGCCAAAGTCGCCCGCAGGATCCGGACTGCGCCGCAACGTGAGTCCGCGCAGGCTCGCGACGCGCGTCGTGATGCGCTCGTGCAACGCCCGACAATGCGCGCGCAGCGTCTCGAGCTTGCGCAGCTGGCCGAGCGCGACCGCTGCGGTGAGTTCCGACATCCGAAATTGTCCGCCCGCAAACGCCTCGCCCGTCGCGGGGCGAATCGCCGCGTGGTAAGGCCGGTAGTTGCCCAGATCGTGAAACCGGACGGCGCGTTCGTAGAGCCAACCGTCGCGTGTGACGACCATGCCGCCTTCGCCCGACGTCATGGTTTTATTCGCCTGAAAA
>CANGCX010000128.1 GCA_947452315.1 Opitutia bacterium
AGGTCAAAGCCTTCGCCGACACCGCCCGCGAGGGTGGCCTTGTATTCTAATCCCGCGCCTATGAGCACTGAACCTGTTTCTTCCGTTCCCCCTTCTGATTCTGCCGCTCCCGCGGTTGCTCCAGCCCGTGCGGGCGAGCGCGGCCAGCGTGGCCCCCGCCGTGATGGTCCTGGCGGCGGCGGCCCTCGCGGCCCACGTCGTGATGACCGTAACAAGCCGACCCTGTCGGCCGACGGTACTGCGATGATCGAGAAAGTCGTCTTCATCAATCGCTGCGCCAAGGTCGTTAAAGGCGGTCGCCGGTTCAGCTTTGCTGCGCTCGCGGTTGTCGGTGACGGTAAGGGTAAAATTGGCATCGGCTACGGCAAGGCCAACGAAGTTCCCGACGCCATCAAGAAAGGCACCGCCAACGCCCACAAGCACATGGTCAGCGTGAAGCTCAAGGGCGACACGATTTCTCATGACGTCTTTGGCGAATACGATGGCGGCAAAGTTCTTCTCAAACCCGCTTCGCCCGGTACCGGTCTTATCGCCGGCGGCGGCGTGCGCGCGGTCCTCGAAGCAGCCGGTGTCAAAAACGTCCTCACCAAGTCGATGGGTTCCAATAACCATATCGCTGTTGTGAACGCTACGCTCGCGGCTCTCCAACAACTCCGTACCTCCGAAGACATCACGAGCGTGCGTAAGTCGGCTTAATTTAATCGTTACACATCCGAGTCCGGTTTCGCCCTCAGGCGTACCGGGCGCCCCCCTAAACAGGAACTCCTATGAAACTCCACGAACTCAAGAACGTTGTCGGTGCCATTCACCGTAAGAAGCGCGTCGGTTGCGGCGAAGGCGGCGGCCACGGCAAGACCTCCGGTCGCGGCGGCAAGGGCCAGACGGCCCGTTCAGGCGGCAGCATCCGTCCCGGTTTCGAAGGCGGCCAGATGCCCCTTTACCGTAAACTCCCGCACCGCGGTTTTAACCAATCGGCTTTCCGCGTTGAACCGATCATCGTCAATGTCGGCGATCTCGCCCGTCTCGATGCCAAGATCACCGAGGTTAACGTCACGGTACTGGCCAATGCCGGTCTTGTGCGTCACGACGAGAAATTCCTCAAAGTCCTTGGCGACGGTGAAATCACCCGCGCACTCAAAGTGACCGCGGCGAAATTCTCCGAATCCGCTAAAGCCAAGATCGAAAAAGCCGGTGGCCAAGCCATCGTCGCCTAATTCAGACTAAGCGCGCCTTCGGGCGCGCTTTTCTTGTCTTTCCCTCAGTCCGCGTCCTCCAGTACTTCGCCTCATCGCAATGTTTTCCGCCTTCACGAATTCGCTGAAAATCCCTGAGCTCCGCTCACGTATTTTCTATACGCTCTCGCTGCTGTTCGTTGCGCGCGTCGGTGCGCACATCCCGTTGCCCGGCATCGATCCGGCGCCGCTGCAGAAGTTCTTCGCCGAACAAGCCGGCGGGACGGGTGGGGCCCTCGTCGGTCTCTATAACATGTTCACGGGCGGCGCGCTCGTCAAAGGCGCTATTTTCGCTTTGGGCATCATGCCCTACATCAGCGCTTCCATTATTTTCCAGCTCATGACAGCGGTTGTTCCCGCGCTGAGCCGTCTCCAACAAGAAGGCGATGTCGGTCGCCAAAAGCTCACGCAGTACATGCGTTATGCGACGGTCATCATCTGCTTGGTGCAAGGCACCCTGCTTATTTGGGCCCTCGAACAGCCCGGTCGTCTTTTCCCAGGTTACGACGAGAACGTTTACGGCCCCATCGTTGTGGTCGGTAAACTCGGATTTTTGATCACTTCAGTGATCTTCATGACTGCTGGTACGATGCTCTTGATGTGGCTCGGCGAGCAGATCACCCAGCGTGGCATTGGTAATGGCGTTTCTTTGCTCATCACCGTCGGCATCTTGGCCGATATCCCCAATGCGGCGGTCGCCACCTATAACTTATTTTTCCGTCCCGTCGGCACCGGTCAAAGCCTCGGTTTGCCACAAGCGGTGGTGATGGGCGTACTTTTCGTCGCCGTGACGATGGGTATCATCATGGTTGTGCAAGGCCAGCGCAAGATTCCGGTCCAGTACGCTAAGCGCGTGGTGGGCAATAAGGTCATGGGCGGTCAAAGCTCCTTCCTGCCTCTCAAGGTGAACTATTCGGGCGTCATGCCCGTCATCTTCGCTAGCGCCATCTTGCTCTTCCCCCAGCAGATCTTCTCCCAGCTCGGCGCTGCTTTTAATATCAAGTTTTTGATCGAGATTTCGCAAAACCTTCTGCGCGGCCATTGGAGCTACTACCTGATCGATACCGTGTTGATCATGTTCTTTAGCTATTTCTGGGTATCCGTGATGTTCAAACCCATCCAGATCGCCGATGACCTCAAGAAGTACGGCGGCTACATCCCCGGCGTGCGCCCTGGCGAACCCACCGCTCAATTCCTCGATTTCATCATGACCCGTCTCACCCTCGCCGGTGCGATCTTCCTGACGGTCATCGCCGTCATGCCTGATGTGCTCCTTTTTGAACTCAACGTTCCCCAACGCATCGCCGTCTTCTTCGGCGGCACGGGTATGTTGATCACGGTGGGCGTCATCCTCGACACCATGCGCCAGATTGAGACCTTCCTCTTGCAACGTCATTACGACGGTTTTCTGAAGAAGGGTCGTATCCGTGCTCGCAGCGCCAATCCCCAAGGAATGACCGGCGACGCTCTCAGTTCCGATGCCATCATGAAGCTCGCGCTCCCGATGCTCGGCCTGTTGCTTTTGGGCGTCGGCATCGCCGCCTATCGCCACTTCGTCAAATAAGTTCTTTACTCGGGTCTCGATGGCCTCCATCAACGACCTCTACGCGCTTGGCGGGCCTCCCGCTAAAGCCAAAATCATTCTCCTCGGTTCAGCTGCTTTTCACACCGAAAACCTGATGAACTTAGAACGTTCTTTGCACATTGAGCACGTCTCTCCCGCCGGCCTGTCGCGCCGGGAGATTTCGCGCCGCCCCGGCTCCGCCGTGGCGACTGAAGCCGCTACTCTCGCCTCGTTGCGAAAGTGGTTCTTTGCGCGCAAACCTGATGCGGGTTTTGTCCTCACGGACTTCCCGGCTACGCTGCTCCAAGCTTTGGTATTCGATGAATGGATGGACGCTCGAGACGAAAATCTCGTCGCCGTTTATGCCTCCCCTGATGCTCCGGCATCACTCGTCGAACACTATCGCACCTTAGGCCTCCTCAAACATGATGAGGCCGCACTCGCCGCATGATCCCGATCAAAGACAAAATCGGTATCGCTAAAATGCGCGAGGCTTGTGCCATCGCTGCGACGGTGCTTGATCAACTCAAGCCCCTAGTTCGCCCCGGTGTCACCACGCAGGATTTGGAGGAAGCAGGCCGCGATTGGATCGCTCGCCTCGGCGCGCGAAGCGCTTGTTTCGGTTATCAGCACGGTTCTCGCCGCTACCCGGCGCACACTTGCATTTCGGTTAACGAAGAAGTCGTTCACGGCATTCCCTCGCTGCGTCGCGTTTTACGCGAAGGCGATATCGTTTCACTCGACATCGTCGTGTGGCATGACGGGTACGTGGGCGACAACGCCACCACGCTGCCCGTTGGACCGATTTCGCCCGCTCTCGAGAAACTTCTGCGCGTCTCGCGCGAAGCCCTCGATCTCGGTATCCGGCAAGCGCAAGTCGGTAATCGTATAGGCGATATCTCGCATGCGATTCAGACCCACTGCGAAAGCCACGGCTTCAGCGTCGTTCGCGATATGGTCGGTCACGGCGTCGGCACTGCGATGCATGAACCACCAGAGATCGCCAACTTCGGTCGGCGCGGCACTGGCGAAAAAATCAAGCCAGGCATGACACTCGCGATCGAGCCCATGGTTAACCTCGGTGGATTCAAGACCAAGACCCTCGCCGATGGCTGGACCCACGTCACCTCCGACGGTCAGCCCTCCGCGCATTTCGAACACACCGTGCTCACCGCAGAAAGTGGACCCGAGATCCTCACGATCCCGCGTCCTCAATAAAATTTCCCTATTTCCGTTTCCTCACTCTCAACTCTCTAACACCAACCCATCCTACCATGCCACGTCTCCTCGGCGTCGAAATCCCCGCGAAGAAGAAAATCGCGTTCTCTCTCCGTTACATCTACGGTATCGGACCCCAACGGGCTGATCTTATCGTCAAAGAAGTCGGTATCGATCCCGACCTCCGCGCCCAAGATTTGAGCGAAGAACAGCTCAACAAAATCCTCCACGTGATCACCGATCACAAGTGGATCGTTGAAGGCGATCTTCGTCGCGATCACACCGCCAATCTCAAGCGCCTCCAAGCGATCAATTGCTACCGTGGCGTTCGCCACCGTCGCAGCCTCCCCGTGCGCGGTCAGCGCACCAGCACCAACGCCCGCACCCGTAAGGGCCCGCGTAAGACCGTTGGCGTCACCAAAGCTAAGGAAGTTTAATCTTACACTCACATGGCCGAAGAAAAGTCCGCTCCCAAGAAGGAAAAACCCGTCAAGGCTGCTGCAGCCGCTGGCGAATCCAAGCCCGCCAAGGCCCCGAAAGCAAAGGCCCCTAAGGCTGCTGCCCCGGCTGACGCTACCGCGCCCGCCGCCGAAGCCCCCGCGGCTGCCCCCGTCGCTCACGCGCCGGAAGCCAAGGCTGCTCCAGTCGAACTCATCGGTGGTGTCGCTCGTCAGCCCACGGCTGAAGAACTCCTCAAAGAGGAAATCGGCACGATCAAAGTTCGCAAGGCTAAGGGTTCCAAAAACGTCACCTCCGGTGTCGCCAACGTTCTCGCCTCCTTCAACAACACGATCGTCTCGATCACCGACCATAAAGGCGCCGTCATCGCTTGGTCCAGCGCCGGCAAGTGCAACTTCCGCGGTTCGCGTAAGTCCACCGCTTACGCTGCTCAGATCGTCGCTCAAGACGCTGCGCGCAACGCGATGTCCCACGGCCTCAAAGATGTCGTCATCCGCATCTCGGGTCCCGGTCTCGGTCGCGATAGCGCGGTCCGCGCCCTCCAAGCGATCGGTCTCGAAATCACCTCGATCATCGACGTTACGCCCATCCCGCACAACGGTTGCCGTCCACGCAAACGTCGTCGCGTCTGAGCACCTCGTTCCCTTTTATATAACACTCAATATTTCCGACCATGGCTCGTTACACAGGTCCTACCACCCGCATCAGCCGCCGTTTTGGCGTGCATCTGCTTGGCTCCGCCAAGGCGCTCGAGCGCCGCAATTATCCTCCGGGCCAACACGGTCCCAAGTCCCGCCGCAAGGTCTCCGAATACTCGGTCGGCCTCGGTGAGAAACAGAAGCTTCGCTACGTCTACGGCCTGCTAGAGCGCCAATTCCGCCGCACCTTCGAAATCGCTAAACGCGAGCGTGGTGTCACCGGCGAGCGCTTCATGCAGCTCCTTGAGACCCGTCTTGACAGCGTCGTGTATCTGCTCGGTCTCGCTAAGAGCCGCGCTGCTGCCCGTCAGTTCGTCAATCACGGTCACATCCGCGTCAACGGTCGCAAGCTGGACATCGCCAGCTATAGCGTCAAACCCGGTGACGAAATCGAGGTCAAGAATGCCCCAGCTTCCCGCCAGTTTGCCACCCGCAACCTTGAGGAAAACCGCATTCGCAACGTTCCCGGTTGGCTCACCCTCAACGCCGAAGCCTTCAAGGCTGCGGTTGTCCGTCTGCCTAAGCGCGACGAAATGGATCAAAACATCAACGAACAACTCATCGTCGAGTTCTACTCGCGCTTCTGAGTTTTTTTCGCACCTTTCCTTAACTTCTTCTTAACTCGTCAGAGTTCATCACCATGCCCAAACGCCTCGGAAAGTTCGAACTCCCTAGCAAGCTCACCAAAATCGAGGAAGGCTCCACGCCTACCTACGCGAAGTTCATCGCCGAGCCTTTCGAGGCCGGCTACGGTCACACGGTGGGTAAC
>CANGCX010000129.1 GCA_947452315.1 Opitutia bacterium
GACCTTTGAGGCACTCGATGGATTCGGCGACTTCGAGCGCGTTGCCGACGGCGCGACCGAGCGGTTGCTCCATCGCGGTGAGAATCGCGCGCGTGGGTTTGCCCATCGCGGTCGCCACCGAGACGAGCGCCTGCGCGAGTTCGCGCGCCTGCGCTTTTTCTTTCATGAACGCGCCGCGGCCGAATTTCACGTCGAGCACAAGCACGTCGATGCCCTCGGCGAGTTTTTTGGCGAGAATGCTGCCGCAGATCAGAGGGATGCACTCGACGGTCGCCGTCACGTCACGCAGCGCATAAAGTTTTTTGTCGGAGGGCGCCAATTCCGCCGTCTGGCCGATGAGCGAGAGTCCGATTTTTTCCAACTCCGTGCGGTATTCCGTCATCGTGAGGTTAACACGGAAACCAGGAATCGATTCGAGTTTATCGAGCGTGCCGCCGGTGTGACCGAGGCCACGGCCGGAAATCATAGGAACGGCGACACCGCAGGCCGCTACCATCGGCGCGAGGTGAAGCGAAACTTTATCACCCACGCCGCCGGTCGAATGTTTATCCGCCTTGGGCAATTTTACACTCGAGAGATCGGCAACGACGCCGGAGTGCATCATTGCCTCAGTATAGAGCGCGGTTTCCGCGGGCGTCATGCCGCGCAGGTAAATCGCCATGAGTAAGGCCGAGAGTTGATAATCCGCCCAAGAGCCATCGGTGGCGCCACGCACAAACGCCGCGATCTCTTCGCGACTCAGCGCCAGGCCGTCGCGTTTTTTGGCGATGATATGTTGGGGGAAGAGCATAGGTTCAGCCCAAACGCCCCGCGCGCCAAAGGCAACCGCGCGGCCACGCGGACGTAACCGGGCTTTTTCTTGGCACGTTCGGAGCAGCGTGTTGAATGAGGCGATGTTTACCATTCTTGGCGCTGACGGTAATGAATATGGCCCGGCTTCGCTTTCGCAGGTACGCGCGTGGATGAACGCTGGTCGCGCCAACCTCGACACGCGGGCAAAATTACCGGGCGAGACCGAATGGCGCCGGCTCGGCGACATCCCGGAGTTCAACGGCGAGACGTCAGCTTCGCTTCCGCCCAGGCTGAACGACACCGCGACCGCGGCCTCGGCTCCGGGCCCTTCGGAGCACCGCGAGCCCGAGCAAGCCGACCGACTGACACGACTGACAGCGGTATTAGTTGATACCGTGATTGGCGCCGTAGTCGCGATACCCGGCGGACTAATCCTCGGCGGGGCGTTTCTCGAGGCCGTAGTCGCCATGATACGCGGACAAGAACCGGATTTTTCCGAGATCGAGCCCGGACGCTTGTTGATCGGCCTCGCGGTCCTGGGCCTCGCCACGTTTGCGCTGCAACTTATCCAAATTTACCTCATCTCCACACGCGGACAAACCCTCGGCAAACGCTTTCTTGGCATCCGGATCGTGCGCGCGAGCGATGGTTCTAATCCTGGCTTCGCGCGCGCTTGGCTCCTGCGTGCTTTGGTGCCCGGAATCATTGGAATGCTACCGACTATCGGGAACGTATTCACGATCGTGAACTACAGTTTCATCTTCCGCGCCGACCGCCGTTGTCTTCACGATCTGATGGCTGACACGTGCGTCGTGAAAGTGAAGCCGCCGACAATTTGAAAAGTCTGCGCATGCAAGTAATGCGACCGGGCATCGCGTTAAGTTCTCTAAAAAGTGGTTCTAAAATTAGCTATGCATTACAAGGCGAGGTACCGCGCCTAAGATGAGGCTCGCGTTAGAACGGGTTTATTTCTCGTTTAAAAAAGATCGGCATATAGATCGGCAATTTTTACTTTATTTTCTCCGGTCTATAATCCATAAGTCATTATCAATAAATATTAATTATAAAATAAATATCGGTAAAAATATCAGCATAAATGCCACTCACAAGAACAGCGATCGAGCCCATCCTGCCTGAGCAATACCTGCGCTCCTTGGATGATTTGGCATGCTCGGTTCTTGAACAAGCTGCTCGGCTCGACCAAAAGGTTCGACCCGAGCTACGCAAGGACTTGGCGGAGCTAACTCGTTGGATGCACTGTTATTACTCCAATCTCATCGAGGGGCAGCAAACGCGAGTTCGTGACATTGAAGCAGCTCTTCAGCAGAATTTTGCAGCTGAACCTGAAAAGAGAAGCCTGCAGCAATTAGCGCTCGCACATCTGGCGGTTCAAAAGTGGGCCGCCACCTACTCAGGGTCGCCCTATCAAGGCAGTTTTTTTTGCGAACTCCACCGACTGTTTTATTCGCAGCTCCCAGCGGAAATGCGTGTTGCCACCACCTCGAGCGGCCAAAAATCGCCCCTTCAGCCTGGCGAGTTGCGAACCGGAGACGTGGAAGTTGGAACTCACGTTGCCCCGCCATACGAGCTTGTGCCCGGATTGCTTGAGCATTTCAGCCTTCGTTACGAATCGGGCGAGCTGTCCCGGATAAGAAAGGTGATTGCAGTAGCTGCGAGCCATCACCGCTTCGCCTGGATTCACCCGTTTCGCGACGGTAATGGCCGCGTAGCCCGATTGTTTTCGGATACGCTCATTCGCCAACTCGGGATTGACGGAGGGGGACTCTGGTCGCTTTCCCGCGGCCTCGCGGTTCAAAGGAGTGAGTATTACGCGCTTTTGTCCAATGCGGATCAGGAGCGAAGTGCCCGTTCGGCCGACGATGGTCGTGGTCATTTGAGCGAACGCGCGCTTCGCGATTTCTGTGCATTCGTACTTCGTGTGATGCTGGATCAAATTGCGTTTATGGATCGCCTATTGGAGCTCAACTCATTGGCGGCACGTATTGAGCACTACACAAAAGTAGAGGCTGGATTTGGACAGGAAGCTGATTGCGCATTTTTACTTCTTCGCGAGGCACTCTACCGAGGTGAATTTGCACGCGGAGAAGCGGGTCGAATCATCGGAGCGGCCGAACGCAAAGGGCGAATGGTACTCGCGAAGGTCATAGAGGCGGGGCTCTTAAAATCTGATACGCCGAAGTCCAAAGTTCGGTTAGCGCTGCCGGCCAAAGCGCTGGCGACCTATTTCCCCCAGCTATTCCCTATCGACCCGTTCGGGAAAGGTTAAGTACGGGCCGAAAAACCGCCTATTAACTGGAGCCCACGCAACTGCTGCGATCGCAGTTAAAACGCGGCCAAACACATAATAGACAGTATCTTAACCGCGCCCGCGCACGCCGAGGTTCAGCGTTTTCCGGCAGTAATTGAGACTGCGCTCCATGTGCTCGAGTTGTTGAATTTTGAGCGCCTCAATGTGGCGGGCGCGACCCTCGTCCGTGTCTTCGGTCAGATGTGGCTGAAGATAAGGCCGCCCCCGTTTTGCCAAAGTAAGAAAGCGGGAAAAATCGCGCGAACGTCCACGCGGGAACCAGCGGGTCCAAAACTCATCCGTGTAAACCGGTAAAATCACCGGCGGGCGCGCCGTAATCGGCTTACAATAAATGTGCACGTTAGCTGGGATGATTTCGGCCGCGCGGGCCACGATCGCTTTGAAGTCGGGGGTGCCTTCGCCGAGTGGAACCCATTGCACGGCCACACCACCCTCCGTTTCGTAGACGACCGAATCGCGCAAGTGAAAGGTCACGGCGTAAGGGCCGAGTTCCTCGAGGGTCGTCATCGGATCTTCGGCGACGAATACCGGATTCCCCGTATCCAGATAGGAGCCGACAAAATCTGGTCCCGCCGTCTCGATCAATTGCCTGGTTTCCCAAGCAAGGAGGTCTTTGTGATTTTCTAGGCCGATCTTTAGGCCGGCGTCCATCGCTTGGCTACGCACCTCGCGTAGAATTTTAATGGCCGTCTCGATGTGGCGCTCCACCGGACCGGGCGGAAAATGATAACGATCGGAGGCGAGCAACGTGCGCACGATGGGCGAACCCATAGCGGCGGCACGCTCGATATTTTTGCGCAACGTCGCGACTGCCTGCGTGTACGCTTCCGGCGTGCGCGGCAAGAGACCACCCCCGCCGGTCTCCAGGCGCAGGCCCAAATCTTTCGACCACGCGCGCACTTCGGCCCAGTGCCTTGGATCCATCACGCCCTTATCCAGTGAGTCTTGGAGAAAAATCGCGTCGAGCTGGTGCTGAGTGACGTAGTCGAAAAGTTGGCGGTCGTTCCAGCGTTGGAAGCGGAGACAATACGTATTGAGCCCGAGGCGCCAGGTGCGAAGGGCAGGTGAAGCTAAATCTCCCGCCATGAGCTGCGTGGCGGCACCGAGCGCCAAGCCAGTAAACTGTCGCCGCGTGAGCGTTCCAACGGCGGCGCTCAAAGATTCATTCATGGGGACGATGGCGCACGATCACACGACGCGATCCGTCATCGCGCCGCCGCTTTCGTACGCAGCGAGATTTTGTAAAAAATGCCGGACGATCGTCTCGTCCTGATCATGGCGGCCGCCCGCAGTATGCGGGGTGATATAGCAATTGGGCGTGGACCACAGCTCGTGCGCAGGCGGGAGAGGTTCAGGGTCCGTGACGTCGAGATAAGCAGCCGCGATTTTTTTCGAGCGTAGCGCTTCGGCAAGCGCAGGCTGGTCGACCGTGGTGCCTCGGCCCACGTTATAAAATTTTGCGCTGGGGCGGCAGCAAGCAAGACGGCGGGCATTCACGTAGCCGGAGGTGGCGGGATTGGCTGGGAGGATGTTAACGATATGATCGACCAAGGGGAGGACGCGCGTGAGCTCGGTTTCAGGCACGATGCGCACGCCGGTTTCGCTGCGCGTCTGGCGTCGGAGCGCGTACAGAGTCATCCCAAACGGGGCGAGTAACTCCGTGAGACGACGACCGATCGCACCGTAGCCGAGCATGAGCACGCTCTGGCCCGTGAGGAGGCGCGAATGGTAGCGACGTTCTTCATAATGCCAGGACTGGTCAGTGAGTTGGTCGCGGTGCGAGGGCAACAACTGACGCCCGAGCGAAAGCATCATGGCCAAGACGTGTTGCGCGCAGGGATCGGCGAACACCGCAGAGGCGTTGGTGAACGCCGAGCCGCGCGCGCGAAACGTTTCCAAAAATTCCGGCGTGTCGTAGCGCGTGTAACCGGCGGTAGAAACTTCGACCCACTTGATGTTCGGATAACGCAGGCAATCGACCGGGTCGGGCTGACCAAAGGCGATATCGGCCGAGGCGAGCGCAGGGTCGGTCTGACCGGCGACCAGTACCGAGGTACTGGCGGCGGCAGAAGTAACGAGCCGGTGGGCGCGCGTACCGTCATGCAGCAACTGCGTCACTGCGGGGTCGAATTTGGTGTTGGTCCAGATCGTGAGAGCCATGGCGGGTTTTAGATTATAGGAGCGGAGGCGAGGACGCGGCGGTTATTCGTTTTCGGAAAATTCGCAGAGCGTGTGGACGTTGAGGCCCGCAGCGCGGAGTTTGGCGGAGCCCCCGAGTTCGGGCAGATCGATGATGCCGGCGACACCCACGACTACGCCACCGAGCCGGCGAAATAATTCTGTCGCGGCCAGTAACGTGCCGCCAGTCGCGATCAAATCGTCTAGGATGAGGATGCGGTCACCGGGTTTGCAGGCGTCGGCGTGGATCTCGACGGTCGCGGTGCCGTACTCGAGGGCATAGTCGGCGGAAATGGTTTTGTGGGGTAACTTGCCCTTCTTGCGCACGAGCACGAACGGCTTGTGCAGCTGATAAGCCAGCGCGCCGCCGACGATGAAGCCGCGCGCGTCGACCGCGGCGATCAGATCGATGCGCTGCTGCGTGCAATCGAGCGCAAATGCTTCGACCATGACGCGAAACGCCTCGGGGTCGTGAAATAACGTCGTCACATCGCGGAAATTTACGCCGGCCTTGGGCCAACCGGAAATCGTGCGCACACGGGCTTTTAGAAAATCAGAGAACGAAGATTGGGCCATGAAAGTGAAGAGGAGGAGTTGCCGCAGATGCGGGCGGAAAACAGGACAGCGCCGCGCCAC
>CANGCX010000130.1 GCA_947452315.1 Opitutia bacterium
CTCCTCGGTGAAAAAATCCCGCTCGACGTCATCAACGGCGAGTCCGGCGAAATCATCATCCCCGCCAACCGCAAGATCACGAAGACTCTCCTCCGTCGTCTCGCGGCCGTTTCCAAACACGTCCAGATCGATCCGTCCCCGGTTCGCATCAAGATCATGGAAATCATCGGTTCGTATCAGACCAAGTTCGACGAGCTCGAAACCGACCGTGAGCGCAAGATTGGCGCGGTCGAGGCCGGTGAAGGCTCCGGAGACGGCGCCATCAAGCAGGTCAAAGTTTACGTCGCCACCAAGCAGAAGCTCGAAGTCGGCGACAAGATGGCCGGCCGCCACGGTAACAAGGGCGTCGTCGCCAAGATCGTGCCCGAAGAAGACATGCCGTTCCTCCCGGACGGCACCCCGGTGGAAATCTGCTTGAACCCCCTCGGCGTGCCCTCGCGCATGAACGTCGGACAGGTTCTCGAGACGCACTTGGGTTGGGCTTGTAAGAAGCTCGGTCTCAAGGTCGCCACTCCGGTGTTCGACGGCATCTCCGAAAAACGCGTCCGCGAATACCTCAAGGAGGCCAAGTTGCCGACTTCCGGTAAGAGCCCGCTCTACGACGGACGCACCGGCGAGAAGATCGATCAAGAGGTCGTGGTCGGCTACATCTACATGATGAAGCTGAACCATCTGGTCTCGCATAAGATCCACGCCCGCGCGGTCGGTCCTTACTCCCTCGTCACGCAGCAACCGTTGGGCGGCAAAGCCCAATACGGCGGCCAGCGCTTCGGCGAAATGGAAGTGTGGGCGCTCGAAGCCTACGGCGCCGCGCACACCCTCCAGGAGCTCCTCACCGTCAAATCCGACGACGTGCAGGGCCGCACCAAGATCTACGAGTCGCTCGTCAAGGGAGACAATACCCTCGTCGCCGGCACGCCTGAGTCCTTCAACGTTCTCATTAAGGAAATCCAGTCCCTCGGCCTGGATATCAAACTCCAGAAACGCGACGCGCTCAGCTACGGTTCTTAAACCGCCGCCCGCATCCCGTTCACTCTTACAAAAATTCAGGAGCTAAAGCCATGATTCAACCCGCCGAAACCGCCGCCTCCAACCGTGATGAAGCCCGCGCAGCCTTGGGCCTCGATGAGAGCCCGTTCGACTGCGTGTCCATCACCGTCGCCTCGCCCGAGACCATTCGTAAATGGTCCAAGGGCGAAGTGAAGAACCCCGAGACGATCAACTATCGTACCTTCAAGCCTGAGCCAGGCGGTCTTTTCTGCCAAAAGATCTTCGGGCCGGTGCGTGACTACGAATGCGCCTGCGGAAAGTACAAGCGTATCAAATATAAGGACGTCGTCTGCGATCGTTGCGGCGTCGAAGTTACCATCGCCCGCGTTCGCCGCGAGCGCATGGGGCACATCGAGATGGCCGTCCCCGTGACGCACATCTGGTTTCTCAAGTCCATGCCGAGCCGTCTCGGTCTGTTGCTCGATATGACCGCGCGCTCTCTCGAGCGCGTGATCTACTACGAGAACTACATGGTCATCGATCCGGGTAAGACCCCGCTCGAACTCAAGCAACTGCTCACCGACACCGAGTATCGTCAGGCCCTTGACGAATACGGTGCTGATTCCTTCGTTGCCAAAATGGGCGCCGAAGCCGTCCGTGATGCCCTCGTCAAAACCGACATGGAGGCCACCGTCGCCGAGCTCCAGGAGCAGATGCGCGCTACCAAGTCTAAGCAGATCAAGAAAAAGCTCTCGAAGCGCCTCAAGGTCATTCAAGGTTTCATTCACTCGCGCTCCCGTCCAGAATGGATGGTTCTCGAAGTATTGCCTGTGATCCCACCGGACCTGCGTCCGCTCGTTCCACTTGAAGGTGGCCGTTTCGCGACCTCCGATCTTAACGATCTATATCGCCGCGTCATCAACCGCAATAACCGGTTGAAAAACCTGATGCAGCTGAAGACGCCCGACGTTATCATTCATAACGAAAAGCGCATGTTGCAGGAAGCCGTTGACGCCCTGTTTGACAACGGTCGCCATGGTCGCCCTGTCACCGGCGCCGGTAATCGTCCGTTGAAATCTTTGAGCGATATGCTCAAAGGCAAACAAGGTCGTTTCCGTCAAAACTTGCTCGGCAAACGCGTCGATTACTCGGGCCGTTCCGTCATCGTCATCGGTCCTGAGCTCAAACTCAGCCAATGCGGTCTGCCCAAGAAAATGGCGCTCGTCTTGTTCGAGCCGTTCATCATTCGCCGCCTGAAGGAACTCGGTTTCGTGCACACCGTCCGCGGTGCCCGCAAGATGATCGAGAAGAAATCTCCCGAAGTCTGGGACATCTTGGAAGAAGTGACCAAGGGTCACCCGGTGCTGCTTAACCGCGCGCCGACGCTTCACCGTCTGTCTATCCAGGCCTTCGAGCCCGTCCTCATCGAGGGCGAAGCCATTCGCGTTCACCCACTCGTCTGTACCGCTTACAACGCGGACTTCGACGGTGACCAAATGGCGGTGCACGTGCCGCTTTCCCTCGAGGCCATCCTCGAGTGCAAGCTGCTGATGATGGCGACGAACAACATCTTCTCGCCGTCCTCCGGCAAGCCGATCCTCACGCCATCCCAGGACATCGTCCTCGGCGCTTACTACCTCACCATCGAACCCCGCACCAAGCCAGCCAAGGGCGTCCGCGTGCCGCTACTTAGCGGCTTGCAGGAAGTGCTCTACGTCAAGGCAGACGGAGCGCTCAAGGTTCACGATTGGGTCGAAGTCCCGAATCCTGATTTCGGTCGCGATACTGTCTACGGTAACAAGGAGAAGAAAACCCTCCGCGCCACCGTCGGCCGTGTCATCTTCAACCAAATCTGGCCCAAGGAACTCGGCTTCATTAACTTCCCTGTCCCGAAGGCTAAGCTCGGCGACTTGATCCTCAATACCTACAAGTCCGCCGGTCACGCCATGACCGTTGAGACCCTCGACAAGCTCAAGGAACTCGGTTTCCAAACCGCCTTCCAAGCGGGCATCTCGATCGGTATCGACGACATGATCATCCCTGAGTCGAAGAAAGAAATTGTCACTGACTCGCGCAAGAAGATCACCGAAGTCGAAGCCCAATTCAACAAGGGTATCATCACCGACGGCGAGCGTTACAATAAGGTCGTCGACATCTGGACCAACGCCACCGATCGCATTGCTAAAGAGGTTTTCGCTAAACTCGAAACCAACGAAGGCAAGACTGAGGTGAACCCGGTTTACATCATGATGGATTCCGGTGCGCGTGGTAATAAGCAGCAGGTCCGCCAGCTCTGTGGCGCCCGTGGTCTTATGGCCAAGCCCTCCGGCGAAATCATCGAACGTCCGATTCTCTCGTCCTTCCGCGAAGGTCTCACCGTTCTCGAATACTTCATCTCGACCCACGGCGCCCGTAAGGGTCTTGCTGATACCGCGCTCAAGACCGCCGACGCTGGCTACCTTACCCGTAAGTTGTGCGATGTGGCCATGGACGTGATCATCTGCGAAGACGATTCCGGTGCCCGCGACGGCGTCTGGAAGAAAGCTATCTTCGAAGGTGACGACGAAATCGTTGCCCTCAAAGAACGTCTCATCGGTCGTTGCTCCAGCGACGACGTTTACAACCCGCTCAATCCTTCCGAACTCATCGTGGGCTCCGGCGACCTCATTACCGAGGAAGCTGCCTCCAAGATTGACGACGTCGGTATCGAGCGAGTCAAAGTCATGTCCCCGCTCACCTGCACGAGCCCCGCGGGCATCGACGCCAAGTCCTACGGCATCAACCCGGCCACCAGCCGCGTCGCCAAGATCGGTGACTCGGTCGGTATCATCGCCGCCCAGTCCATTGGTGAACCGGGCACGCAACTTACGATGCGTACGTTCCACATTGGTGGCGTCGCTTCCGGCGGTTTCAAAACCCCCGAAATCCGCGTCCGCTCTGCTGGTAAGATCAAATACAAAGCTCTCCGCCTCGTGCAGACCGCTGAAGGTGGTAACATCGTTCTTAACAAGACCGGTACCATCCAAGTCGTCGACGATGACGGCAAGGAACTCGAAAACTACAACATCGTGGTGGGTTCCTTCCTACACGTCGGTGACGGCGAGAAGATCGGCAAAGGCGATATCCTCGCTCAATGGGATCCTTATAACGTGCCAGTCCTCTCTGAAAAGGGTGGCTCGCTGCACTTCAAGGACATGATCCCCGGCGTCACTGTGAAGCGCGAACTCGACGAATCGTCGGGCCGCATTGCCACGGTTGTCATCGAACACAAAGAAGATCTTAATCCGCAGATCGAAGTGCGCGATGCGAAGAACAAGCCCCTCGCGGCTTATTCCATCCCCGTCGGCGCCCAGATCGCAGTCAACGAAGGCGACACAATCGCCCCAGGTGCTCTCCTCGCTAAGACGCCACGTCAGGCGTCCAAGACGAAGGACATCACCGGTGGTTTGCCCCGCGTTGCCGAGCTCTTCGAAGCCCGTCGTCCAAAAGATGCCGCCGAGATGGCTCGCATCGATGGCGTGGTCGCCTTCGAAGGCACCGTCCGCGGCAAGCGCAAGCTCGTCGTCAAAAACGAAGAGACTTCCCAGGAAGAGGAACACCTCATCCCGACCGGCAAACACATCATCGTGCAGCCCGGAGACGTCGTCCACAAAGGCCAACACCTCACGGAAGGCTCCGCCGACCCGCATGAGATCTTGGAAATCCTCGGGCCATCTGCGCTCTACGACTTCCTGATTTCCCAAGTGCAAGAAGTGTATCGTCTCCAAGGCGTGACGATTAACGACAAGCACATCGAAATCATCATCCGTCAGATGTTGCGCAAAGTTCGGATCACTGATCCGGGCGATAGCGAATACTTCTGGGGTGAGCAAGTCGATCGCGCCGCATTCCTCACCGACAACCGTCGGATCGAAGAAGCCGGTGGTAAACCTGCCGAAGCTGAGCCAATCCTGCTTGGTATCACCAAGGCCTCGCTTGAAACCGAGAGCTTCATCTCGGCCGCTTCCTTCCAAGAGACGACGCGCGTCCTCACCGACGCCTCGACCTTGGGTAAGGTCGACATGCTCCGCGGCTTCAAGGAAAACGTCATCATGGGCCATCTCATCCCGGCGGGCACAGGCCTGCCGCGCTATAAGAAGCTCAAGATCAGCCTGCCTTTTGGTGCCGACCTGCCGGTCGAAGACGAAGCGGCTGCCGAGGTCAGCGCTAGCTAAGCCTTCATTCAGTTAATCTTTCAAAGCCGCGGGAAATTTCCCGCGGCTTTTTTATGTCTAAATTTTAAATGGGGCCGAAGAGCTTGGTTCGATGAATGCGCAGGTGGGCAGGGGAGGCATAAACCCGATTACGGAGATTTAAAAGCACGGAGAAAAAATCAATAAACTGCGATACCCATGAAATGGGAGGTGAAGCACGCAGCCAACCTCCGCAGCCTGCAAAATAATGCTAAAAAAAGCTGGACGGGTCCGTTTCGGGAGATTTCGGGGGGAAAAACTAAGCGGCCGCGGATGTTGCTTTTTGGGCGTTTCTCCTCTGGAAAAAGATTTTTTTAAACAACCAATTGGGCGTTGCTTGGGAGTTTTTTAAGATTTATCCAGAAAGTTCTTGCCGCGCATTTCGTTGCTGGTAGCTTCACCCTCTTTTCCCAAATTTCCACACTCTCTCATTCGTATGCCGACCATCAATCAACTCGTGCGCAAAGGCCGCCGCGCAGTGCGAATCAAATCAAAGTCTCCAGCTTTGGACGGTAACCCGTTTCGCCGCGGAGTCTGCGTGCAGGTCATGACCCGCACC
>CANGCX010000131.1 GCA_947452315.1 Opitutia bacterium
CGGCGGACTTGGCTTTGCGCGGCATAAATAATGAATGTGCTGAAGTCTTAAAAAACGCAAAAATACGCTCAATCGACGAGGTTGAGCGTGATGGGCTGGCGTAGCTGGCGTTGAAGTTCTGAGCGTTCTTTCAAGAGTGAAATAGGGTCAAAATCACTGTCCGGTTGGGGGTTGGCCAAAGCAAGTTCTATTTGGCGGAGGCGGGGCTCGAGTGCGCGGGCCCGTAACTGCTGTAAACCGGCGGCTGCGACCTTGGCGGGGTCGTCCAACTCGAGGGCGTTAAATATGAGGGTGGCCACTAAGGTGCGTTCTTCTTGCGTTTCCAGCAGGGCATCGAGGTGCTCGCGGCCGGGCCAACTGTTTTGCTCAAATTCTGCGAGCACGCGGTTGAGAAGGGCGCCGGCGATGTGCCCGGTATCGATCCAGTCGTGGGGGATGGCGGCGGCGAGGGCGCGCCCGAGTTTTTCGTGATTAAGGGCTAACAAAAGAAGATGATGCTCTGCAGTATCGGTGAGGGCGGCAGGAGCTTGGTTCGTATTGGCCGAGGTGGGACGGGCGGCGGCTTGTCGGTTTTGGCGGGCGAGGGTGGTTTGAAAATCCGAGGCTAGGGCCGGCAGGGGGATCCGCAGGTGGATTGCGATTTCGGAAAGGAATTGAGAGCGTGCGACCTGACTTTCGGCCGCGGCAATAATTTCATAAAGCACCTGCGCCGAGCGAGTTTTGTGTTCGGAGGTTGCGTTAGCGGGATCGGGCAACGTGGCGCGACACGCAAAGGCCATCGCACTCTGGGCGCCGCGACGGACTTCTTCGTAGGCGGGTAGACCTCGTTCTAGGAAAAGCAGATCAGGATCGAGTTTTGAGGCCCCAGCGAGGGTGAGGAAACGCACTTCGAGACCGGCTTTGAGGGCCATTGGCAGGAAACGCAGCGCGGCTTTTTGGCCCGCGCTATCGCTGTCGAAGAAGCATTCGACCTGCGTGTGGTAGCGCCGCAGTAAGACGAGTTGGCCTTCAGTAATAGAGGTGCCTTGGGGGGCGATGGCGGTTTTTAGACCTACCGACCAGCAGCGGAGGGCATCGAGTTGACCTTCAACGATCACAAAAGGATGGCCCTCGCCGACGTGCGAGCGGGCGCGGTCGAGATTAAATAATAGGTTACTTTTCGTAAAAATGGGGGTCTCGGGCGAATTGACGTACTTGGCCTCGTGCGCCGGATCGTCGGCCGGAGTGAGCCCTGTCTGACGCGCGGTAAAGGCGACGACGCGGCCTTGGTGATCGCGAATTGGAATCATTAAGCGCCCGCGGAAGCGCGGACGCAGCGCTGCGCCGGTCAAAAGCGCGTCGTCGTAGATAAAAAATAGTCCGCACTGACGAAGTGCTTGCTCCGAGAATTTTTTTCTGAGCAAGGCCGCACCGAGGCCGCTGCCCGTGGCATCGGCCGCACCGATCTTGAATTCGTCCGCGAGCTCTAGGGGGAATTTGCGCTGTTCGTGCCAGAGTTTGCGCATGAATTCACCCGTTGCGTCCTGGGCCTTAAAAGCTTGGTGAAAATGTTCAGCGGCGTGCTCGTGCAGATCGTAGATTTCTTGGCGCAGCGAGCGTTCCTCGCGGCTCGGGCCGCCGGAACCGGCTTCGTATTCAATGGGAATGTTAAAGCGTTGGCCGAGCGCTTCGACGGCCTCCGTGAAATTTAATTGCTCGGTCTCGCGCACAAAGCTGATTGCGTCGCCGGCTTTGCCGCAGCCGAAGCATTTGAAAAAGCCCTTATCGGTATCGACGTTGAAGGACGGCGTCTTTTCGTTGTGAAAGGGACACAGGCCTTTAAGCCGCGCGCCGCCGGCCTTGCGCAGCGTCACGACGCGCGAAACTACGTCGGCAAGATTGACGCGTAGTTTGAGGTCGCGGACGCAGCTGGGTTTGATGGCAGGCATGGACGTTTTAGGAAGGAGCGAGCGATACCCCTCTACACTAGGGCGCGAAGCGCATCGAAGAATGCACTTTCAACCCGAGGGTGGCGCTGTCAAGTTTCGTGCTTTATTAAGGAAACATTGTCCGACGGCGGGCGACCTACTTTCTACTCATGCTGCGTTTACCCTTCATCGCCTTGCTTGTTATTAGCTTCGTTTCGACGTTTTTTGTCGCACGCGCCGCTGATGGCCCACCCTCACCGGCCCCTGCAGCGGTAGCCAAAGCCCCGGCGGTAGCGGCGGCGCCGATCGCGCCGGTTTGGCAGGCGAAATTGCCTACCTTTGACGACTACGCCTACGAACAAAAAGTTGAAGCGTTGATCGCTACGTTTGAGCAATCCACGGGCAAAAAACTAGTCCCGGGTGAAAAAAAGAAAGTGGGCCTCAAAGTTTACACGGATTCTGGCGCGGGCATGGCTACACCGCTGCCGCTTGTACGCGGGGTGATTCGCGCGCTCGTGAAACGCGGTTTCGCCAACACCGACATCTTTTTGGTCGGCCTAAATCAGCTCCGTTTGCGCATGACCGGTTATTTACCTTCGCTTGTGACGGGTGAGACACCGTTCAAGGGCAACCTCATCTACGTGCTCGAGTCGGGTCGCTTCTATGATCCGGCGTGGTTCTACGACAGTCCGCTCCCGCAGCGCTTTGACCCGATATTCGCCGAATCACAGACTAAGGATTTTGCGAACAACTCCTCCAAGGATGAAGACCGTAAGAGTTTCCTCGCAACCCCCTTGTTCTTCGATGCGGACTTTTGGATCAATTTGCCCGTTTACACTGATCATCCGATCCTGGGTATTAACGGAGCACTCGTAAACGCCACGCTCTGGAATGCTTCGAACACCGCGCGTTTCTTCCGCTCGCCGGCCAACGCGCCCGCCGCCGTGGCAGAAATGAGCGCGATCCCCGAGTTGCGCCAGACCTGGATGTTCACGATCACCAGCCTCGAGCATTACCAATATATCGGCGGACCGTTCTTTAATTCACTCTACAGTAAGACCGAGCCGTTGCTCTGGCTTAGTACGGATCCGGTCATGCTCGACTCGCTCATGCGTGCCAAGATCGACCGGGCCCGGCGGCTGAATGGCTTCGAAAATATCTCTGAAGAAATCCGTACCTTGGAATTCGCGGAGACCCTCGGCGTGGGATCCACGCGGATCAAAAAGGCGAATATCATCGAGGTTAACTAAGCCTCGGCGCTTTTTTTAGCGCGAACTACTCACAAAAACTTCCGTGGGACGTACCCGGAAGTTTTTTTCATGCCTTACGCGCGGCGAGCATCAGCGCGCTGCCGTGGATATTAGGATGCTGTTCGATGCGGAAATCGGTAAACCCGAATTTTTCGAGGGCTCCGACGATTTCAGATTTCTCCATCCAATAACTGTAAATCTCGCCGCCGCCGCAGAAGCCTTTCCAGTCAAGTGAAGGGCCGTAGTTGAAGCGATGGACCGTATGTTTGTACCCGGCGTGTTCCATGGGTAAGGCCTCAGAGAACTTGGCGCCGGGAACGGGGTTTTTCGCGACGAACTCGGGGTCGTAAAAAACGGTCCACAGAAAGATCGCTTTGCTGCGGCGACCGAGCAGTTCAAGCAGTTCGACGGGATTGGTGAGGTGGTAAAGAATCCCGCAGGCGATTGTGATATCGAACGTACGCTCGTGGGTGTGCAGGTAGGATAGGACATCGCCGAGCAGGAATCGGGCGTGGGGCATGCCGAAGGTTTCTTTGGCAATAAGGCACTTTAGGTACGCGCGGGCGTTGGCTTCGACGGCGGTTACGCTGGTGGCCCCGAGTTTATCGATCAGGTACGTGTGCGCACCTTCGAGGGGCCCGAGTTCGAGTACGTCGCGACCGGTAAAACCGCCGTTGAGCCCCATCTCGTTGAAGCGGTCGTGCGCCCATTGCATACGTGGATCATCAAACAAAGGCGTGGCGCCGGCTTTTAAATCGGGGCGACTAGCGGGCGGCGATGACGACCATTCGCCAGAAAAGAGATCTAGGGCGTTTTGGTCGGAGGGCGGTACGCCAAAGAAGTGTTTGAAATCGGTCATGAACTAAAAAAGCGAATTAGGCGGCGTTCCGCTTTTTCCAGGATTCGACGATCTGGCGGATCGTTTCTTCAAGAGATTGAGTGATATCCCACGACGGATAGTGCGCGCGCATTTTGCGCAGATCGCTGTAGTAGCAGATGTGGTCGCCGGCGCGGTTTTCGTTTACGTAGGTGTGGACCTGAGCTTTGCCGGTAAATTTCTCCGCGATCTTAAATGCCTCGAGAATGGACGTGCTGTTGGCTTTGCCGCCGCCGAGGTTGTAAACTTCGCCGGCTCGAGGAGCAGCGACAAAGGCAGCCATGAAGCGGGCTACGTCGAGGGAGTGGATGTTATCGCGGACCTGTTTACCTTTGTAGCCGAAGACACGGTATTCGCGGCTCTCGAGGTTGCATTTCACGAGGTAGCTAAGAAAACCATGCAATTCGACCCCGGTATGATTGGGCCCGGTGAGGCAGCCGCCGCGCAGGGCGCAGGTGGGGAGGTTAAAATAGCGGCCGTATTCTTGGACCATCACATCGGCGGCGACTTTGCTGGCGCCGAAGAGCGAGTGTTTTGATTGATCGATCGTGAAGGTTTCTGCGATGCCCTGTTCGTACGCGGTGTCTGCGTAATCCCAGCGAGTGGGGAGTTCTTTGAGTGCGATGCGGTTGGGGGCGTCGCCGTAAACTTTGTTCGTCGACATGTGGACGAACGGCGATTCGGGTGCGGCTTGGCGAGCGGCTTCGAGCAGATTGAGCGTGCCGACGGCGTTGGTGTCGAAGTCGTCGAAGGGAATGGCGGCGGCGCGATCGTGCGAGGGTTGCGCGGCGGTGTGAACGATGACCGAAGGTTTGACCGTTTTGACGAGCGCGAGGACGCCGGCGCGATCTCGTATATCGAGCTCGTGGTGGACAAAGCCGGGAAGCTCAGCGGCGAGACGGCTTTGGTTCCAACGGGTGTCGCCAGAGGGGCCGAAGAAGACTGCGCGTTGGTTGTTGTCGACGCCGTGGACGGTGTACCCGAGTTCGCGGGCAAAATAGACGCAAACTTCGGAGCCGATGAGGCCTGAGGAACCGGTTACGAGCAACGTTTTGGCCATGACGAATTAAATCAAATTTTGTTAAATCTCTTAAATTTAGAGCGGGCCGAAGCGAGCTTTGGCCCAGGCGACGATCCAAGTGAGCGGGTCGCGAAACATGCGAATTTTTTTACCTTCCTTAAAGGATCGAGATTGGTAGCTGATGGGGATTTCGATGGGCCGGTGACCGGCGCGGATGAGCTTGATGAGAATCTCCCAATCGAAATCGAAGCGGTTGCATTTCAGCGTGAGCCCGTTGAGGGCATCGCGGCGAAACACTTTATACATTGTGAACGGGTCTTTCAGCCAGATACCGA
>CANGCX010000132.1 GCA_947452315.1 Opitutia bacterium
CTCTTGAAGGCTTAAAAGCTACGGAAAATTAAAAACTTTCGTGCAGTCTGCTCGGTTCATGGTTCTCTCTATGTTTCCGTTATGAAAATCAACGCCACCCTTACTCCGGCCAAGCTCACGAAAAAAACCGCCCGCGTGTTTGAACTCGCCGGCGAAAAAATCCGCTCTATCGACGCAGCGTGGGACCCGAGCAAGGGTACCCCTGTTTTTACGGTGCAGGGTAAATATACTTCACGCGGCTGGACCGAGTGGACGCAGGGTTTTCAGTTTGGTATGGCGTTTCTGCACTTTGATGCGACCGGCGATACGGCGATGCTGGAACGCGGGCGGGTAAAAACGGTACGTCACATGGCCTCACACGTTTCGCATGTCGGTGTCCATGATCACGGTTTTAACAATGTTTCCACTTATGGCAACCAGCGCCGTCTCATGTTGGAGGGTAAGACGCGTTTCAACCAAGCTGAACTTGATTACACCGAGATGGCGTTGAAAGCCTCAGGCGCCGTGCAAGCTGCGCGCTACGCAACCACCCAGTACAAGCAACCCTGGTCGCCTATTGCTGGGGCCGCCGGCGTGGCGCCGAGCGGTTACGTGTATTCATTTAATGGTCCGCAGTCGTTGTTTTCTGATACGATTCGCTCCATGCGCTCGCTTGTCGTTGCGCATCAACTCGGTCATTCACTCATGGGCGAAGGCGATAAGCCCACAAATCTTTTGCACCGCGCCATTGAACATGCGGCGACGACCGCGCGTTTCAATGTCTTCTTTGGTCAGGGCCGTGATAGTTATGATGTGCGCGGCCGTGTGGCGCACGAGAGTATTTTCAATCGCAATGACGGCCAATTCCGGTGTTCGTCCTCCCAACAAGGCTACTCGCCGTTTACGACGTGGACGCGTGGTGCTGCTTGGATCATAACGGGTTACGCTGAGCAATTGGAGTTTCTCGACACGGTGAAAGGCTCCGAGCTGGATGCGGTTGGTGGCCGGCGTGCGGTTACGGATCTGTTTTTGGAGACCGCTAAGGCGACGAGTGATTACTATATCGATGGATATTCTGCGAAAGACGGCATTCCGTACTGGGACAGTACCGCGCTTAACACCCACAAGCTCGGTGATTTTACAAAACGTGTTGCCGATCCATTCAATGCGCATGAGCCAGTCGACAGTTCTGCTGCAGCCATCGCTGCACAAGGCATGCTCCGCCTCGGCCGCTGGCTGGATGCAAATGGAGAAAAAGCTGCCGGCAAAAAATATTTTCAAGCGGGCCTTACGATCGCCGACACGCTCTTCGCTGAGCCATACCTTTCGACCGACAAAAAACACCAAGGTCTCCTCTTGCACAGTGTATATCATCGCCCGAACGGCTGGGATCACGTGCCGAAGGGCCAAAAAGTGCCGTGCGGCGAATCCTCGATGTGGGGTGATTACCACGCGATGGAGCTGGCGCTGCTGATCCAGCGATTGTCGGAAAATAAATATTACACGTTCTTTTGATCTCTGGGTGTGGGCCTCGCCGAGAGGGGCGTAGCATAACGCATTTTTCGAGACCGCGGTACTAAACCGCGGTCTTTTTATTTTTTGGCCTAATACAACCTTTGCGCGTTGCGGGCTGTAATCCTGTGCGCAGTATTACCCACTCCATGGCCCACGCCGCATTCAACCCAGCAGATTCTGCTTCAGTGATCGTTTTTCAGGCTCGGGCATTGGCAAAAACTTATGGTGAAGGAGAAGCGATGGTGCGTGCACTGGCTGGAGTGGATCTTGAGTGTCGCGCCGGAGAATTAGTCGTCGTGCTCGGAGCTTCAGGTAGTGGTAAATCGACCTTACTAAATTTGTTGGGCGGGCTCGATACGCCCACCAGCGGCAGTTTATTTTATCGCGGATGGGACCTTGCCGGCGCCGACGAAGCGGGTTTGACGCGTTATCGGCGCGAAGCGGTGGGTTTTGTTTTTCAATTTTATAATCTAATCCCGAGCCTGACAGCTCGAGAGAATGTAGCGCTTATTACCGAGATCGCCTCGCATCCGATGAGCCCGGAGGAAGCGCTTCATATGGTGGGGCTCGGGGCCCGTATGGATCATTTTCCCGCGCAGCTTTCAGGCGGCGAACAACAACGTGTCGCGATTGCGCGAGCCATTGCGAAACGCCCCGCCGTACTCATGTGCGACGAGCCCACGGGAGCTCTTGATGTGAGCACAGGCAAGACCGTGCTTGAAGCCATTGAGCGAATTAACCGCGAACTCGGCACGCTCACGTTAATCATTACCCATAATTCAGTGATGGCCGAAATGGCCGATCGGGTTCTCACCCTTTCCGACGGTCATATCACGGGCGAAAAACATAATCGTACGCGCGCCGCCGCCAGCACGCTGGTGTGGTAAAATCTACGCGGATCGGTCATGTCGCTGTTGGATCTCAAATTAATCCGCGATTTGCGCGCCTTAAAATCGCAAGCGGCGGCCGTGGCCATCGTTATGGCTTGTGGTTTGGCGATGATGATCATGACGCGCAGTTTGATCGTATCATTGGAGACGACCCGTGACGCCTACTACCGGGACAATCATTTCGCGCAAATTTTTGCTCGGCTTAAACGTGCGCCCAATTCCGTTGCGGCCCAAATCGCCGCGATTCCTGGTGTCGCGACGGTGCAGACTGGTATCGCATTATCGGTTACACTTGATTTGCCAGGCGTGATCGAACCCGCAACGGGGCTTATCCAATCACTCCCTGAGCAAGGTGAGCTTACGCTCAATCGCCTGCATCTTCGAGCGGGGCGAATTTTGGTGGGACGTGAATCGACGGGAGAGATTTTAGTCGGAGAAGCTTTTGCCCAGGCTAATCAGCTCCAGCCCGGAGACGAGATGGCAGCGGTGCTCTATGGTCGCCGGCAGCATTTCCGCATCGCAGGCATCGTGCTTTCGCCCGAATTTATTTTTGAAGCACCGCCCGGTTCCGCGTTGCCCAACAATAAAACGTACGGCGTTTTTTGGATGCCGTACAAGGAGCTCGCCCGAGCCAGCAATCTTGATGGAGCGTTCAATCAGCTTTCCTTGCGGTTGTCCCCGGGGGCATCTGAGCCGGCGGTTATCGAGGCCGTAGATCGCATCTTGCGGTCTTACGGTGGACGCGGCGCTTATGGGCGCACCTCGCATCCTTCCCACACCCGTTTGCGCGATGAAATCAGCATTCTAAACGGACTCTCTATTGGGTTCCCGCTGGTTTTTCTCAGTGTCGCTGCATTCATGACGAACGCGGTCATGAGCCGGCAGATCACCTTGCAGCGTGAACAGATCGCGATTTTGAAGGCTTTCGGTTTTTCTAATGGCGAGATCGGCCGGCACTACCTCAAATTTTCCATCGTAATCGTCGCTAGTGGCACGGCGTTGGGTGTCTTAGGGGGGGTATTTTTGGGGGAACGGCTAGTAGAATTGTATCATATTTTCTTTCGATTTCCGGCGCTGAAATTCCAACTAGCCTCGGCGGTCGTGATCTTGGCGGTTTTGGTGAGTTCGATTGCGGCGATTATTGGCGTCGCGGGATCAGTGCGTGCGGCGGTGCGACTGGCTCCTGCGGAGGCGATGCGGCCTGAGCCGCCTTCGAGTTATCGTCCCGCGTTGGTAGAGCGCTTGGGCTTGGGTCGGCTGTTTACAGTGACGTTTCGGATGGCGTTGAGAAATATCGAACGTCGACCGGTGCGCGCGACGCTCACGGTGGGTGCGTTGGCATTGGCTACGGGAATTTTGATCGTGCCCAACGCGTTTCGTGACGGCATCGGTCACGTACTCGATTATCAGTGGGATATGATTCAGCGTCAGACGGTAATGGTGTCGCTGATTGAGCCTAGTCCGGCGCGCACGTTGGCTGATTTTAAGGCCTTACCGGGTGTAATTTTGGCGGAGCCGGTGTGTGGTGCGGCGGTGGAGTTGCGCGCAGGAAATCAATTTCGTCGTTTAAGTATCACCGGTTTGCCTGCGCAGGCGGAGTTGTATCGCGTGATGGATAGTAAGGGGCGGCAGATTACTCTACCGCCGGAGGGAATTGTGCTTTCCAGAAAGTTGGCGGACGTTCTCGGTGTAAAAATCGGCGAAACGCTCTTTGTGCGTGGATTGGACGGCAAGCGGGTGGAATTTTCTGTGTCGGTGGTTGGATTATCGGAGGATTTTGCCGGGACGGCGGCGTACATGGAGATCGGCGCGTTGAATCGTCATCTAGGTGAGGGTGATCGTATCAATGCCGCTTATATGACAGTGGCCGCTGGCCAATGGAATGAATTCTTGCTCGCAATGAAGGCTTCGCCGCGTGCTGGCAGTGTGGTTGTGAAAAATAAGATACGGCAGGGATTTCGCGAGACGACGGCACAGAGCATCGGTCTGTTGCAGCAGATTTATCTGACATTTGCGGCCGTGGTGGCGTTTGGCATAGTGTATAATAGTGCGCGAATTTCGCTCAGTGAGCGTCAGAGGGAACTTGCGACGTTACGTGTGATCGGGTTTACGCGCGGTGAGGTGGCGACCGTGTTGGTGGGTGAGCTAGTGATGCTCACGTTGGTTGCGTTGCCTTGTGGTTTGTTGATTGGTTCAGGTTTCGCACGAGTGATTTTGATGACCGTGAATACGGAATTTGTGCGGTTGCCGTTGATTCTTTCGGCTCAAAATTACGCGTTTGCGGTGTTGGTGGTGACGGTAGCCTCGGTGGTCTCGGCGTTGCTAGCGTGCCGGCGGCTTGATCAATTGGATTTGGTGGGTGTGTTGAAAGCCCGCGATTAATTTTTAAATATTTTATCATGAAAGCATCTTTGTCCTCGCGAGTTGAACCCAGGGTTATGAATAAAAATGGTTCAGAGGTGCGGCGTTGGTCGCGTTGGTTGCCGTGGCTTGTGGGTAGCGGATTGACCGCGTTGATCGTGGTGGGGTTATTGCCGAAGCCCCTGCCGGCAGAGATTGCGGAGGTGGCGCGTGGTGATTTGAAGGTGACCGTCAAGGAGGAGGGGATGACGCGGGTAAAAAATCGTTATGTGATCGCGAGTCCAGTAGCGGGACAGTTGCGGCGGATTGATTGGAAGCCAGGAGCGTTGGTTGAGGCGGGTAAGACGGTGCTCGCGGTTTTGGAATCGGGTGGGGCTGATATTTTGGATGCCCGTAGTCTGGTGCAGGCAGAAGCGCGGGTGCGTGCTGCGGAAGCGGCCGTCGCGCAGGCGCACGCCCAACGGGCGCGCGTGGTCGCGAATGCAAATCTGCAACGGGAAGATTTTGTGCGGCAGAAGACATTGTTCGCCAGTGGGGCGTTATCGCGGCAGGAATTTGATGCGGCGGAAACGCGAGTAACGACGAGTGCGCAAGAGGCTCGGGCAGCGGATTTCGCCGGTCAGATTGCGGAA
>CANGCX010000133.1 GCA_947452315.1 Opitutia bacterium
CCGTCCTTCCACTCGACCCCGCTCGTCGTTATCGCCTCGCCACGACGGATTGGGGTGCCAAAAACGCCCGCACGTATTTCGGTTCCGAGACATTAGGCTTCGTTGAGCAACCGAACCTTCGGCTCAAAACCCTCGCGGCCGATGCACTTTCTTCCGCTATCTCGGTCTTACCCTGAGTTATGCGCTCATTTCGTTATTTTTTATCCAGCGCTTTAGTTCCAGCGCTTCTTGCTGCGCCACCTGCAGCTACACCGCCGCAACCGGAGGCTACGACCGACGAACTTTTTCAACTCGGCCAACAGCTCTTCGATCAACTCGCCCCGCCCGAGATCAAGGCCGAATATGAATTTCCCTCAAAACAACAGTGGGATGAATTCGCCGTTCGCCTTCAAAAAGCCCTAGAAGGCGATGACCTCGCCGTCCTCGCCGATTACGCTCCGCAAGCTCGCGCGGCGCTGCCTGCCCTCCGGCTTTTCCCTGAATACGCCGATTACACCGATTGGCTCACCGCCCGCCTCGATGAACTTGAAGCCGCCGAGCAGATCTTCGCCCCGACGGCTGCTCGTCCGCCTTCACCGCCTTCACCGCCTGCGGCGCCTGCTCCCGTCCCAGTACCGACACCACGCCTCATCCCGGCTCCTTCTAAAGGACCCGCCGCGGCCTTCATTCCGCACTACGAGCTTTTTCTCGCTCGGACTCGCAGCTCAACGGCTCCCGCCCGTGCCGCTGCGTTGCTTCCGCTGCTGCGAGCTGCTTTTAGTGCTGAAGGCATTCCGCCAGAGCTCGTCTGGCTTGCCGAAGCTGAATCCACGTTTAACCCTTCCGCCCGCAGTCCTGCGGGGGCTCGCGGCCTGTATCAACTCACGTCCGACACCGCTCGGGGGCTCGGATTGAGCACGTTTTTACCCGACGAGCGCACGGATCCCGAAAAATCGGCCCGAGCCGCCGCTCGTTTGCTCCACGCCCATTACGAAAAATTTGGCTCCTGGCCGCTCGCGCTTGCCGCCTACAACGCCGGTGCTGGTCGTGTCACGCGGTTGCTCGAAAAAACTTCAACCAAGACTTATGCAGGCATCGCCGCCGCACTGCCCGCCGAGACCCGGCTCTACGTGCCCAAAGTCTGCGCCCTCGTTGCGACCCGCGCTGGCGTGGCCCCCGAAAAGATTCCGGCCGCGCGTCGATTTTAATCGCGGTTAAATACCTTACCGCGGTTTTCTTGCGCGCACGTGCAGAAAATATGCGACGACTTGCGCGTCTTGCAGGCTCGGGTTGGCCAATACGGCGGCCTCAGTTGGTTGCGGTTCCTCGACACGCTCGATCGTGAATCCGGCCCCGATCAACAGATTGATCCATTGGCTCAGTGGACGATGGAAACGCGGTACTTTAAACATCGGTAGACGTTGCCGCAGCGCGAGGGGGGCCGTCCCAAAAATCCATTCATCAATTTGCCCACGTGTTTCCGAAAAATAATCTCCGACTTCCACCGCGTAGGTGATTTTCCGTTCGTCCCGGCAGTTACGGCGATGTGGCGGATTGAAACACGGGTGCAAAATCGAAAACTGTAAAAATCCGCCCGGCCTAATTACTCGGAACGCTTCTTCGACGACGTCTTGGGTCTCCGGAATGTCCATCAAACTCATGCACCCAACGGCAAAATCAAACGACGCGTTTTTGTACGGCAAGGTCACCGCGCTGGCATGGTGATACGTGATGCCAAGCGGCGCCCGTTGTTCTTCTTCTCGCGCGTGACGGATAAAAATTTCCGCGATATCCATCCCAGTCATGCGCGCACCGCGTTGTGCGATGAGTCGCGTATTGTGACCTTCGCCGCAGCCGATATCGAGACCTTCCAAGCCTTCCACGGGCGGCAACATCCCCATAAACGCCGGCGTGTTCAGCTGATCGCGGTACGTGTCGTAGCCCGCGCGTGCGAGTTTCGTCCACGCTTCGGCGTTACCGTTCCAACATTCTCCGACAGTGAGGTGATCCATATTTAGCGAGCCTCATCATGAGGCGCGGCGCGGCGCGAATCGACGCTAATGCACCCGTGGCTTTAGGCTCAGGAAAAACTAGCCACCGTCGTTGCAAGCGTGGCCTGCTCAGCCGTTAGTAGTTCCGACTTAAATCGCGTTGTATCTGCGTCTTTGCTCCTAAATATTTCCGCCATGCCCCACGGTTACTCCTCGCTCGCTCGAGTTTTTCGCCCCGCTTTGTTCGTGGCTCTAGTTTTGTCGGCGTTACTCCTTGCCGGTTGTTTTTCCACGCGCGGCCCGCGCAAGACCGAGCGCTCCAGCAGTGTGGTCAGCTATCTTTATCCCGATCAGGCCAATCCACTGCCGCCCACCTCAATTCCGGTGCTTCGGCTCCCGTTGCGCGTCGGTATCGCGTTCGTGCCAGGAAAATCCGATATTTCCGAACAGCAAAAAACCGTGCTCCTTCAGCGCGTCGCCGCCGAATTCAAAGGCCGCGATTACATTCAGAGTATTGAGCTGGTTCCTTCGACCTACCTCCGCGCCGGCGGCGGTTTTGCCAACTTAAACCAAGTCCGCTCGTTGCTCGGCGTCGACGTCATCGCGCTCGTTGCCTACGACCAAGTCCAGTTCACCAGTAACAATCTACTCTCACTCTCTTATTGGACGATCGTCGGCGCCTATATTTTTAGCGGCAATAAAAACGATACGCAGACGCTCATGGAGGCGGCCGTTTACGACATTGCGAGTCGCCACCTGCTCTTCCGTGCTCCCGGCGCCAGTCGCGTCGAGGCGGGGGCCGCCGCCGCCTACGTTCAGCAACGGCTACGCACCGACAGCACCGCGGGCTTCGATGCCGCCACCACCGAGCTCATCGCCAACCTCAAGCTACAGCTTGAGACCTTCCGCGAGCGCGTGAAAAACGCGCCCGGTGAAGTCCGCATCGAACATCGTCCCGGCTACACCGGTGGCGGTAGTTTAGGAGCGTGCTTCGCCTCTATCCTCGGCTTACTGTTTCTTGCCCGCGCTTGCGCCTGCATCTGCACGCGGCATCGCACATGAAGACTCCGCCTGCTCCACCAGCCCATGCTCAAGCTTTCCCTTGGGCGAGCGTCTGCCTGATCGCCTTCACTCTCGGCGTCGCGGCGCAACCCGCGCTCGCCTCGACGCTACTTTACGAACGCCTCGCGCTTCTGCGTGGTGAATATTGGCGTCTTTGGACCGGCCATTTCGTGCATTTTGGGTCCAGTCACCTTTTTTGGAATCTCGCGATTTTCACAGTCGCGAGCATCTGGTCGGAGCGCCTCGCCCCAGCTCGTACACGACTCTTGCTCGTCGTTTCACCCGGCCTAATCGGGCTCGCGCTTTTTGGGCTCGACCCTGCGCTCGCTACCTACGGTGGCCTTTCTGGCGTCGCCACCTCGATGCTCGTGTTTCTTTCCTACACGCAACTCGCACGTCTTGCCGCCCCAGCGACCACTAATAAAAATGAGCCTCTTGCTACCTCACCGACATCAGATCGCTGGTTTTGGCGCGCGGTACTTGCTCTGGTCGTACTAAAAATCGGCGCCGAATTTGCCCTCCAACAACCCCTCTTCACTCGCTTCGCTCCCGCGGGTATCCGCGCCGTGCCGCTAGCCCATTTGATCGGGGTCTTGGTTGCCACGGTCATGCACCGCAATCTCCGTGGTTTTAGGCCCCGGTTTTTGCCACGGCGTACGGGTTGAGATTTCTCGTCGCCTCTGGCCGACGGACGGTTTTTCTCAAGGTATGGGATTTTTCGACCGCCTCGCTGGCAAAAAAACTTCAGCTCAATCTGCTCCGACCCCGGCCACCCCGCCTGCTGCCCCGGCCACACCTGTAGCCAGTGTCACTGCGGGCAACCTGCTCCCGCGCCTTGCTGCTGCGCGTGAACGGCTCGACGCTCGTGATCTTGCTGGTGCTCTTTTGATCTACGAAGAGATCCTCGCTGCGGCTGGCGATCGCGCTGATATCCTCGTCACCATTTCAGGCGACCTCGGATCCACCGGCCACGTCGCCAGCATCGTCGAACTCATCGCCCCGCGTTACGATGCCGAGAAACACGGCCCCGCTACGGGCCTCAATCTTCTCCAAGCCTATCTCGCCCTTCGCCAAGCCGATGCCGCGCAGCACGTCCTCGACATCCTCTTCGAACTCAATCGCCCCGAACTCGAAGATCGGCTCCATGGCTTCTCTAACGCCATCGCCGAGCTGATCGTTTCCGGTGCTCCGCCGCTTCCGCTGCATGGCTCCACCGCTGATTCCTCGCCGCTCGCCGCGGCCGAACCCATCGTCGCCAAGGTCGATCTTGTCAGCATCAGTAAACCCATCTGGTTCTACGGCCTCGAGCCCCTCGCCGAGAAAATACTCCCCGCTAAAGGTAGCCGCCTTCGTCGCATCGCTTTCGCTCAACTCGCTCTGCCTGGCGCTTACACCGACCTCCTTGCCGCCCAAGCCCAGCCCGAAGACGAGCTCGGCCGGCTCTCCCGCGCGATCCCGCTCTGGTTCGCGGAAACCTTTTATTTTTCTCCGCATTACGCGCCAATCGCCGCGATCGGCCTTTTCCAACCTGCCGGCACTACCGTTAAACAACCCGTCATCTTCGGCACCGAGTGGACGACCGACAACCTCCGCCAACTCTGCGATTCGCCCAACGGCGACGGCCTCGACTACATCTTCACCGGCGCCCTGCGCCAGCAAGCCGGCGATTACGAACTGCTCCTGCGTGTCTGGGAGGTAAAAAAATTCCGCGAACGTAAACAATTTCTCGTCCGTTGGACCCCCGCCACCGCCGATGCCGAACTCGGTAAACTGCATGAGCAACTCCGGCTCTTTATGGAATGGACGCCTGAGAAAAACGGCCTGCCCTATGCCGCTCCCGCCGCCCCTCGCGCTTGGCTTGAAACCCTCGGCGCCTCCCTTGGCCTGTTCCTCGCCGAAAAAACCCTGCTGCCAAAAGAAATTCTCCCGACCCTTGCACCCGCCTTTCAAGCCCTCGCACCGCACACCGCTGGGCACGCCAGCGCTTCGCTCGCCTGGCTGACTTCGTTGCATCGCGCCCGAGTCCTCAGTCTCGCTCCGGCCGCGGCGCAGACGTCTCTATCCTCGCATCCTCTCATCGCCGAAGCGCAGGTGATTTTAAGCTAAAACCGCCTCTTGCAGGGTATATTATCCCCCCTTAAACACGACCCAAATATAAGACTTCGCGATAAATTGGCCGAATACCCACCAGGTTTTTTTTGCTTCACCTGATTTCACGGTCTTGCGTGTTTCGTCTAAATCACGATGATTCTGCCTTTCCTGTCCGCCCATGACCGCTCCTGAACTCATTTCTCACCTTCG
>CANGCX010000134.1 GCA_947452315.1 Opitutia bacterium
CAAGGCTTCCTGGCAGAGTTGCCCGACCACCTCTGGTGGCGGCGTGAAACCGGCGAGAACGCGTTTAGCGACTTCGACCGCGAGATCGGGCAAAACGACTCCGATTTGATCGGCGATCATCTTCTCGGCTTCGCCGAGGCGAGAAAAAATTCCATTCTGGACTGTACTCACTTCGGAGCGAAATTCCACGAAACGACGGTCTACGCCCGTGTCGGCGGCACGCGCACCTTCACGACGACCCCGTTCAAATTCAGCGGCAAGTTCGGCCGCCGTATAATGACGCACGGGCTCGACCGCTTCAGCGGCTAGCACAAAGGGTCCCGTAAATGAAATCGAATGACGAGAGACGGCCATGGGATTAAGCGGTGCCTTCCGCCTCGTCTTCGTCGAGGATGATATCTCCGGATTCCTCGAGCTTGCGGAGCATATCGACCACGGAGGCCTGCGCCGTCGCGACTTCCTTGGGACGGACGTTGCTGAGCATCGAGATATCGTCGCGCAAGCCTTGACCGGCGCGTTTCGAAAGAGCGGCGAAGATTTTTTCCTGCATACCTTCCGAAGCGCCTTTGAGTGCGAGCGCCAATTGCGCGGAGTCGACTTCGCGCATGAGGCGTTGCATATCGCTGGGGCGAAGGCGGGAGAGATCTTCGAACGAGAATAGTTTCCGACGCACGGCGGTCGCGAGTCGGGGATTTTTCTCTTCCATTTGGGCCATGACCGCGCGGGTGGCGTCTTTGGAAACGCCTTTGAGCATGTTGGCCACCGTTTCGGCGCCGCCGCTGCGGTGAAAGGCGGGCACTTCGGTCTGCGAAACGTGAGCGCCGAGTTGATTGGCGATCTTTTCGATATATTTAAGCGAGGTGCTATCAATCAGGCCGATGCGAAGCGAAATATCCGCCTGTAATTCGGGAGAAAACAGTTTGAAAGCGTCGCGCGCCTTAACCTTGTCGATGTAAGAGAGCACGAAGGCGATCGTTTGCGGCTGCTCACGCTTGAGGAGAAGAAACACATCACGGCCTTCCATTTCGGAAATACGCTCTAAAACTCTTGCGGAAGATAAACTTACGCTGGCACCGATGCGGCTTAACATGGCGCCGGTCTTGAATTCACCGCGCGAGAGATCGAGGGCTTTTTTAGCGAAATCGAAGCCACCTTCGATCGATTTCAAGCCGCTGATGATGAGCGGCTCGAATTCCGCGATGAGCAAGTCCTTAAGCTCTTGGGAAACGACTTCAAATTCGCCCATCAAGCGGCAGATTTCCTCGACTTCGCGATCCGGGAAGGTGCGCAGGATATCGGCCGCGGCGTCCGGGCCTGCCACGATGAGCAGGGCGGCGAGTTTTTGCGGTCGGCTAAGTTTGCTGTATTCGGTGGAAGTCACGGGCGGTCAAATTTAGGTCTTAGCCTCAGCGGACCAATCGCGCAGCGCGGCGCCGATGTTGCCAGGTTTTTTGCGGAGTAATTCGTTAAGCGAGGCCGCGGTCACGACCGCGGGTAGCTCAGATTCTTCTTCGACGCGGGGTGGATTGATCACCTCCATCGGTACGGTCTCGGGCCGTTGGGTGCGCAGGAGACGGAAGAAAAAACCAAAAGCTAAGACGGCGATCAGCACGGGAACGTATTTAGCACCGAGTTCGATCCAGGTGCGTACTTTGGTTGGTACGGCCGCTTCTTCCACGGCGGTAGGGAAGGACGATTGGAACGCGGCTTCTTGGATCGTAACCAGATCCTCCACATTAGCATTGGCGTTGGCGCCCGCGAAGGCTTTGAGGCCGATGGCGTTAATGACGAGCTTGCGCAGGCCTTGGAGTTCGTCGGCGGTGCGGGGTTGTGGTTTGGCGTCGGCACCGGTACCCACGGTGCGTTGGGCAACGAAAACTGAGGCCGAAAGTCCGCGGATCGTGCCCGGCGTGCGGGATGAATTCGTGAGGACGCGATTGATTTCGTAACTGGTGGTCCGGTTTTTGGTATTTTGGTCATTAGCCACAAGCGGGGCTTCTTCTTTACCCGCAGCATCCGGAGTGTTGCTGGTCACGCCGGCGACGCCGGATTTCTTCTTTTCCACGGAGGTGGAGGTTTCTTCGATATTGGTTTGGGAGCGGACGACTTGGCCCTCGGGGTCAAAGCGCTCTTCGCTACGGTTAGCGGTCTCGCTGTCGATATCGGCGGAGACACGAACGACGGCGTTGCCGGGTCCGATTACAGGGGTCAGCAAGGATTCCACTTTGCGAGCAAAGTAATCTTCGACCTGTTGGCGGTAGCGCATCTGGCTGGTCGCAGCGCCCAAGGTTGGGTCGTCCTTCAAATCAGCCGAGAGCACGTGGCCTTTTTGATCAATGACGGCCACTTCATCCACGAGCAGGCCTTGAACAGAATTGGCGACAAGGTTACGGATCGCGTTAACTGCTTCGACCGGGAGACGGTTGCCGCGGAGTTCCACGAAGACCGAGGCGGTGGGCTTGATACTTTGGCCGACTAGGAGAAGTCGGTTTTCGGGTTGCACGATCATGACGCGCGCGGCGGCGACGCCGTCGAGCTGGGCGATGGTGCGGGAGAGTTCACCTTGGAGGGCGCGAGCGTAGTTGGTACGCTGCGCAAAATCACTGAGGCCGAACTGACCTTTATCAAAAATTTCAAAGCCTACGCCTTCGCCGCTGGGAAGACCTTTGCTGGCTAGATCCATGCGCAAGCGGTGAATATTTTCCGCGGGCACGTAGACGGAGCTACCATCGGGGCTGGTGCGGTACTTGATGTTCTGCGTCTGCAGGGAGCTGATGATGACCGCAGCGTCCTTCTGGGCGAGGCGGCCATAAAGAAGCTGGTAATCAGGCTGACCGGACCAGACGGCCACGGAGACGAGCCCACCCAGCACCAAAACAGCGGCGAGGATAATGGAGGTTTTCTGGCCGACGGTAAATTCGCGCCAGACACGCAGAAAGGAATCGATAAAAGGTTTCATTTATTCAGACGTAATAGAAAAATTATACGGGCATGCGCATGAGCTCTTGGAAGCCCTCGACGACTTTGTTGCGGACTTCGACCATAAGGCTGAACGCCACCGAGGCTTCCTGCATCGCGATCACGCTTTGGTGAAGGGGGGCGCATTGGCCCAAGAGGACCGATTTAGTTAAAGCGGCCGCTTCGTTTTGCTTATCGATCAGCGGTGAAGCTAATTGCGAGAGTACGCCGGCAAAATCTGATGCTCCCGTGGCGGCCTTGTCGGTGGCGCCGCCAGGATTGAGACCTTTCAGATCGAGCGCAGGCAGTCGCGTGGCCGCGTTGGGGCTGATTCCGCTCGCTGTGATGGCTCCGATGGTAGACATGGGTTAGGAAAAATTAACGGCCGATATCGATCGTCTTCTGCGCCATCTGGCGGGCGGCTTTGACGACGGAGAGATTGGCTTCGTAAGTGCGGGAGGCAGTGATCAGATCGACCATTTCAGTCGAAACATTGACGTTGGGCATGGCCACCATGCCTTGAGCGTCGGCATCGGGGTGACGGGGATCGTAGATTTTTTGACCCGGGGTCGGATCGTTGCTGATGGAAGCGACTTTGACGCCGGTAGCGCCCGCACCTTGACCGCCGCGGGCCATACGGTTGGCGAGTTGGGCTTCGAAGGTGACGACCTGGCGCTTGTAAGGACCGCCGTCAGCCGAGCGGGTCGTCTGAGCGTTAGCGATATTTTGGGCGATGAGATCGAGCCGCGTTTTTTGAGCGTTTAACGCGCTGCCGGTGGCACCTACGCCAGTAATGAGTTCCATAGTAGGTCGAAGGAGAATTAGAAGCTGCTACGGCCGGTGATGGCCATTTTCAGCGTCTTAAAATTGGAGCCGATCAGGTTCGTGAGGTACTCATGATCGACCTGATTTTTGTTCATCTGGAGCAATTCGTTTTCGAGATCGATGGTGTTGCCGTCGGCGCGCAGGGCGCGGGCCTTAGTATCTTCCACGAGGCGCGGCGCCGGGAGCGCGGGTTTGGCGCCGCCACGTTGCACGGCGGTCTTCAGGCGGTCGGCAAAATCCTTAGCGACATCCATTCGCTTGTAGCCGGGGGTTTCGACATTGGCGATATTGGACGCCAGAGCCTCCTGCCGGAGGACGCAGGCATCCAGGGACCTTTGCGCAATGCGCATGTTGAGGCTGGGCTCGATTCCTTGGATCATGCCAGCGATTAAGCACATGCGGTTCCAGCTTGAACCATTATTACATAAATAACTGATAAATAATTAATTAAAATATACTAAAATTGTTTCAGACCCCAGTTTTACTCCCTAAAATAGCAGGCAATTTTTGCCGCAAAACAAACCCTGATTTTTTTGCTTAAGTTTAAGCCTAAGCGGGTCGTTTATACGTTTACCTTCATTGGGCTTAAACGTGTCCACCCAAACTCAGCTTGCTCCCCGGGATCCGATTGTGATCCCGAGCGTGCCGCCTGCCCGCGGCCGTAGGGAGGATCGTGCCTCACCGCTGGTGCTCGTAGTCAATAGCGATGCAGTGACTTTGGAGGCATTGCAGCTTACTTTAGAATTCGAAGGCTTTGCGGTTCACCAAGCGCCCTCCCCTGCCCCTGCACTTGCGCTTTTGGAGCATGAAGATTTCGCCGTCATTCTGGCCGACCACGAATTACTCGTGCGCGATCAGAGTGATTTATTGGTCCGCACCGCGATCCGTCAGCCCTATGCCGCGATCGTGGCCCTGACCAGTGTCTTCGCCGTCAACCAGGCGATGGAGCAGGTGAGTACGGGCCGTATTTTTGGCTTCGTCACGAAACCGTGGCTCCGTGAGGAATTGATCGCGACGATCGCCGCCGGGGCGGCCACCGCCCACACGCGCAAAGAAAACGCTGCCCTCCAGCAGGAACTGCGCGACCTAAACGCGCATGCCGCGCAACTCCAACTGCGCATTGAGGGCCTCGACGCCGAATTAAGCGCCAAGTTGAAGTCGCTGCAGACCCAAGGACACCTCCGGCAACGCGGCCTCGAGGATGCCCAACACTTTTGTCATCACCTGCTCGCTTCACGCCACCCTGCCCTTGCGGCACGCAGCCAACACCTGCTAACGATCGTACGTAAATTTGCCCGGCTTGATGCGTTTAATGCCGAAGCTGCAAGGCAACTGGTGCTCGCTGCTGCCGTGTGCGATCTCGGTATGATAGGGTTCGAACCCGCATTACTGGAGCGAGTCCTGGGTAATTTTGCATCCCTGTCGGATGCCGATACTGAGACTTACGAGACGCACCCCA
>CANGCX010000135.1 GCA_947452315.1 Opitutia bacterium
CTCTGGACCAGTCCTTGCAGCAAGCAGCAACTGAGCACAAAGGAGCCACCGTAGCTGATGAAGGGAAGCGGTATGCCCGTGATGGGCACGAGCCCGATGGTCATGGCGATGTTCACAAACACATGCACCAAAAACAGCACCGTCACGCCGAGGGCGAGGAGGGTGCCGAATCGGTCTCTTGCGAGACCTGCGATGCGGATGCCGTTGAACAGTACCAGCCCAAACAGGCCGAGAACCGTGATGCTTCCCAGGAAACCGAGTTCTTCGGAAATTACAGAAAAGATAAAGTCGTTGTGCGCTATGGAGCGTGGCAGATAGCCAAGTTGGGCTTGGGTGCCCTCTTGCCAGCCGCGTCCGGTCAGACCGCCAGAGCCAACGGAAATGAGCGATTGGGTGCGGTTATAAGTGATGCCGGTGCCGCTCGGATCGACTTTTTCGGGTGCGGCAAAGGCGAGGATGCGGTTACGTTGATAATCATGCAGGGGCACCCAGGAGAGCGCCTCGTATTTACCGCGGTCCTTCTTTTCAACGTAGGAGTACCCGTGGCTGTCCATAAACCTCACATAGTTATAACTATCCCAAGATACGATGCTTACGAGCAAAACGAACGCGCCCAGCGCCGCCGCATAGAAGCGCACGGACAACTTGGAAACGTAAAGCATGGAAAACACCATCGGGGGCAGGACAATCGCCGACTTTAAATCCGGCTGCAACAACACCAAAAGCATGGGTAGTCCCACCGCAAGGGCCAATTTCCCCAAGACCCCCAAAGACTGCTGGATCGTCCCGATTTCGTTGCGTATCAACGTGCTCGCCGTGATCAACAACACCGCGATCTTGGCGGTCTCAGAGGGTTGGAATGAGAAGAATCCCAGGTTGATCCAGCGTTGTGATCCATAGACTTCGCTGCCTATACCTGGAATCAGCACCATTACTAGCGGCACCATCGCCAAAAAATAGATCCAATGCGCTATACCTAGCCAAAATCGGTAATCAATCATTGCTACCCCTGCATAAACTATAGCCCCAAGGACCAAAAAAACCACCTGTTTGACCCAATCTGAGCCATGGACTGAAAGCTGAGCCGAGTAGATGAAGGCGATGCCGAAACCACTGAGCCCCAATATCGCCAAAGGGTTGATCCAATCCCAACGCCCACGCGTCGTGGTCTTAAAGACCCCGAGGGTATCGAGCGGTGAGGCGAGATTCATGGGATTGGGCTAGACTGCGGGGTGGATGCGACCTTTCGGTGAATATTAGGAGATAACGTTTCTTCTCGTTCTGCAAGAGCGCCGACGCATCCAGTCTGTATTTGGCGTTTTTATCGCTGCATTTGGGCTTAAGATATTCCTGTCAAATCGAGTTTAAGTAACTCATGAGATTGATTTTAAATGTGGTGGAGGGCGGTTGCTTTCGTGGCATATGGTGGAGCAAAAAAATCGAGCACCCTAGTAGAAAGGCTTGAGCTCACTAGTAGGAGCCGCCTAGGGTGCGCATCCCTTGACGACAGTAAGCGCCGCCGACTTCGCTTTCTTGATCGCCGAGAGCGACTCTTTTGACTGGTCGCTCTCGCTCTCGATTGTCGTGGGCATGTTGCTCGGTTTTTTTGGTGTGTGGGCTTTGCGTCGCCATACTTGGCGCATTGCACAGGAACAGGCGACCGAGTTGATCGAGGTAGCACGGCGCGAAGCCGCGGTGGCCGCTGAAGAGCTCAAACAGAAGGCAGATCTCGAAATTCAAGATAAACGCGCCGAGTTGAATCGCGATTACGATCGCCGTGAGATTGAGATGGATGTGCGTCTGCGCGAGATCCGCGCTCACGAAGAATCTTTGGGGCTTCTTGATTATCAGTTGGAACAGCGGCAGGAACGCATCAATCGCGAGACTGCCGCCGTCAAACAAGCACGTGACGCGATGCGAGCGCTTTCCAAAAACGTTCGTAAACGGCTCGAAGGTGTTTCCCAGATGGATGCAGAGGAGATTCGTCGCGCCCTACGCGAGGAGGTTACGCTAGAGTGTCAGGATGAGTTGCGCTCGATGAGGCGCCAGATGATTGAAAAATCGGAGCAAGAACTCCAGACTGACGCGCGTCGCATTTTGATCGCCGCCATGCAGCGCATAGCGAGCAAACCCAACAACGACCTCACCGCTACGTTGGTGCCTTTGCCCAGCGAGGAGATGAAGGGCCGTATCATTGGTCGCGAAGGCCGTAATATCAAATCCTTCGAAGCGGCCACCGGCGTTACGCTGCTGATCGACGAATCACCGCAGCTTGTCTTGATTTCCTCCTTCGATCCCATCCGCCGCGAAATTGCGCGCTCGGCGCTGGATGCGTTGGTGAAAGACGGCCGTATCCATCCGGCTAGCATCGAAGAGTTCGTCCAGCGCGCCCGCGATGAAATCGATTTGGTTACCACCCAAGCCGGCGAAGACGCCGTCACTAAGCTCAACATCAATGGCCTCCACCCCGAGATCATTAAGCTGCTTGGTAAACTGAAATATCGTTTCTCCTATAACCAAAATGTCCTCGATCACTCGGTCGAGACGGCGTTTCTGGCTTCCTTGATCGCGAGTGAAATTGGCCTCGATCCCAATCTGGCCAAACGCGCCGGTCTACTTCACGACATCGGCAAAGCTGCCTCCGGCGAACTCGAGGGTTCACACGCCCATATCGGTGCCGAGTTTATCAAACGCTACGGCGAGACGCCGATTGTCACCAATGCCGTCGCTGCGCACCATGAAGAGGTCAAACCCGAGACGATTTACGCGGGTATTGTGATACTCGCCGACACGATTTCCGCCACCAGGCCCGGCGCTCGTGCTGAATCCATCGCCGGATACGTCCAACGGCTCGATCGCCTCGAAAAGCTCGCGCTCTCAATTGAAGGCGTCCAACAGGCCTTTGCGATTCAAGCCGGCCGTGAGATACGCGTCGTAGTTTCGCCCCAACACGTTACTGATGATCGGGCCCGCGATATTGCCAAAGAACTTCGCGCCCGGATCGAGTCTGAGCTCCAATATCCGAGCACGATCAAGATCACCGTCATCCGTGAAGCCCGCTTCACGGAGACGGCTACTTAATCTCGGCCGCCCCGATTGTGCAAAGTGAGCGCAGCTAAGACTGGTGTTTGGCGTCTTTACTTGGCCGCCTGACTCTTCTTACACCTCTTTTCTGTATAAATCCCTTTCACTACCATGGCTGATCCCAAGATACTCGAAATGTTTCCTAATCCCGCGCCGCACCGTGACTACGTCATCGCGCACACGCAGCACGAATTCACTTCGATGTGCCCGATTACCGGCCACCCAGATTTTGCTGCGATCACGGTGCGTTACGTGGCCGATAAAACCTGCGTCGAACTCAAGTCGCTCAAGCTTTACCTCCATGCGTTTCGCAACGCCGGCATCTTCTTTGAGGCCGTGACCAATAAAATTTGTGACGATCTAGGAGGCGCCTTGAAACCGCGTGAATTGACGATCATCGCTGACTGGAAAGGTCGCGGTGGCATTAGTTCTGTTGTGACGTGCGAGTGGTCCCCGAAAAAAGCTCCTAAGGCCAAGAAGCGCTGAGGTGTCTGCCAGCGCTGGACTTGAGTGCAGCGCAAAATATTTACTGTGCAGAAAGCACTGCGAGTGCAGCGGCGTGTAATGCCGGTGTTGCTGCAGCGAGCGTGGACTCAGCCGGATATGCTGCGCCCCCACGCCAGTCAGTGATAACGCCGCCTGCGCCGCGGATCACGGGCACGAGCGCGGCGATATCCCAGGGATTCATAATCGGGTCGCACATTACATCGGCGTGGCCTGAGGCGACGAGCATGTATCCGTAGCAATCACCCCAAGTACGAACGAGTTTGGCGGCCGAGAGCAGGCGATCGCACGCGGGACCATTTTGATATTTCGCGAGGTTTAGTATATCGCTGGTGAGCATTGTGGCCTCAGAGATGCGTGTGGTCGGGCGGCAACGCACGGGACGGCCGTTGAGCGTCGTAGTCGTACCGTCGCCGATCATGAGTTGGCGAAGAATCGGCTGGTGGATGCAACTGAGCACCGGTTGGCCTTCGTGGAGCAGTGCGATCAAAGTACCAAAAAGCGGAACGCCACTAATGAATGATTTCGTGCCGTCGATGGGGTCTAGTACCCAGACAAAGGTCGCATCGCTGCGTTCGTTGCCCATCTCTTCACCGATAATGCCATGCGCAGGAAATTTCTTCGCAATAAGCTGGCGGAGGAGTTCCTCGGCGCCACGGTCGGCGATGGTGACGGGTGAGGCGTCAGCCTTGGTCTCCACGGCGAGAGCGGGGTTTGCGAAGTGCGGGCGGATAAAGTCGCCGCTGCGCTCGGCGAGCTCGGTTAGGAAAGAGCGGTAAGGCGTGAGGTCCACGCTTCTACAGTTGCGTACGAATCCGACGAAATACACGGAAAAAATTACGAAAGGCAGGATTGGATTCCTTGCCGGTTCCGTGTTGGGTGACGGGAATGTCTTGGACTGAGCAGCCGATTTTCTTTGTCGATTTTGAAGGCAGCCGCGTGTCGGGTGTGCTAGAATATGGCGTCGCCACTTTGTTGGGCGGGCGCGTAGTGGAGGCCGCGACGCGATTGTGCGCGCCGACAGGCCGGGTGCGGTCGGAGGACGTGGCTGTGCACGGCTTGGAGGAGTCTGAGCTGAGCGGACGTGCGCCGTTTGTGAATGATTGGGAGTATTTTGCGGATTTGCGCGAGCGCGGGCCGCTGGCGGCGCATTATGCGGGCGTGGAAAACGCGCTGCTCAAAGGCGTGTGGCCGTACCCGCGGCCATCGCCGGATTTTGCGCGGCCCGGCGAGCGCATCGTTGAGTGGGGGCCGTGGATCGATTCGGCGCGGATTTACGGGCAACTTTATCCGCAACTCGCCTCGGGAAAACTGGAAGACGTGATCGCGGCGTGCGGTTTGCAGGGTGAATTGGATGGGCTCGCGTCGCAATTTTGCCCCGTGGAACGGCGACGTTATCACGCGGCGTTGTACGATGCGTTGGCGGGTGCGGTGTTGTTGGCCTCGCTTGCGCGGGAGCCGGCGGTGGCGGGCATGAGCGTGATGCAG
>CANGCX010000136.1 GCA_947452315.1 Opitutia bacterium
AGACGCATGGTCGGCGGAGGCCTTAGATTTCCTTGCGGGTCATACCACCGTGGCCCTTGAACACGCGGGTGAGCGCGAATTCGCCGAGCTTGTGGCCGACCATATTTTCGGTGACGTAAACGGCGGTGAAAACCTTGCCGTTGTGAACGCTGAACGTGTGGCCGATGAAATCGGGCGTAATCGTCGAGCGGCGGGACCAGGTCTGGATGGGTTTCTTAGCGCCAGATTTGACGGCCTTCTCGATTTTTTCGAGCAGGTGGTAATCGACAAAGAAACCTTTTTTGATGGAGCGTGCCATGGTGCGAAGGAGGTAGGGTTACTTACTTCCGACCACGTGGCTTGCGGCCGTTGTGGTGGACAATGATCATGCTGTTGGACTGCTTGGAGCGACGGCGCGTTGGGAAACCCTTCGCGAGCTGGCCCCACGGGGAGACGAGCTGTTGACGGCCACCACCACCCTTGGACTTACCCTGACCACCACCGTTGGGGTGGTCGACCGGGTTCATCGCCATACCGCGGACGTGCGGACGGCGGCCGAGCCAACGGCTACGACCGGCCTTGCCGAGAGATTGTTTATTATGGTCGCCGTTGCCGACTTCGCCGATGGTGGCGCGGCACTTGGCGTTGACCACACGGAGTTCGCCAGAAGGCATCTTGAGCTGGGCGACGCCATTTTCGACGGCGACGAGTTCAAGGGCGGTGCCAGCGGAGCGAGCGATCTTCGCGCCACGGGTGGGCACGAGTTCGACGCAGTGAAGCAACGTGGAAGGTGGGATCAGTTCGAGTGGGAAGTTGTTACCAACGTTGAAATCGTTGGTCGTGGCTTTGTTCGAGGCGAAGATCGTGTCGCCGACTTTGAGGCCGTTAGGTGCCAAAATGTAGCGTTTCTCGCCATTGGTGTAGGCGATCAGGGCGATGTTCGAGGTACGATTGGGATCATACTCGAGCGCCTGCACGCGGGCAGGCATGTCGAGGATGTCACGCTTGAAGTCGATGATGCGATAGAGCTGTTTGTGACCGCCGCCGCGATGGCGGGAGGTGACGCGACCGTAAACGTTACGGCCGCCAGTCTTGTTCATCGGCTCGGTGAGGCCGCGTACGGGGCGCTCTTTGGAGAGACCTTCGCGCTTGTTAAGCGAGGTAAAACGGCCGGCGGGCGTGAGAGGGCGGAATGAGTGAATAGCCATGGTGGTGGTTCCGTTGGGGAGTTCGTGGTTTAGACGAGCTCGATCTTGTCGCCGGCTTTCAGGGTCACGATCGCCTTCTTGAAGTCGGAGGTGACGCTGGGCTGGCCTTGGCGGCTCTTTTTGTTTTTGCCGCGGTAGTTTTGCACGTTCACGCGACGTACGGTGACCTTGAAGGTCTCTTCAACCGCGAGAGCGATGGCGTGTTTGTTGGCGTTCGGGAAAACCTCGAACGTGTATTGACCGAGCTCAGCGGATTGCTTGTTGGCTTTTTCCGAGAGCAAAACGGTTTTGAGGACGTTGTGGGCGTTCATCAGTTTTTACCTCCGTTGATGCGAGCGATGATGGTCTCGAGCGCCTTGGTGCTAACGATAATTTTTTTGTATTTCGCGAGATCGACCGGGTTGAGCTTGGCGGCTTCCTGGAGATAAACGCGATCGATGTTGCGAGCAGCGCGAGCCGTACCGAGGGCGAACGGGGCGTCAACGAGGAGCACCTTGCCGGCGGGCGCGATGCGTCCGACGATTTGGTTAACACCCTTGGTCTTGCCGGTTTCGGCGATGAATTTTTCGATCACGGCGATTTCGCCGGCCGAAGCGCGGTCAAAAAGGGCGCGGCTGAAAGCGAGTGCTTTGACCTTGGCGTTGATCTTCTTGGAGTAATCGCGGGGTTTGGGGCCGAACACGACACCACCACCGACCCACAAGGGCGAGCGGATGGAGCCGGCACGAGCACGACCGGTGCCTTTTTGGCGCCAGGGCTTTTTGCCGCCGCCGCGCACTTCGCCACGAGTCTTCGTGGAGTGAGTGCCTTGGCGGTTGTTGGCATTGATCGCGACGATGACTTCCTTCAGGGCTTGGATACCCTTGTCGCCTTCGAAGGTGGGCAGACCGGCGAAATCTTGTTCGCGACTGGTCGTGCCATCAGAACTGAAAACAGTGAGTTTCATGTTGGTGGCTCCGGGTTACTTGGCGGCTTTGGGTTGGCCCTTGATGGCGGAGCGAACGATCACGTCGTCGCCGTTGGCACCAGGGATGGCGCCCTTCACAAGGATGAGGTTCTGCTCGGCGATGATTTTCACCACGCGCAGGTTTTGCACGGTGCGAGCATCGGTACCCATGTGACCGGGCATGGCTTGGTTCTTCCAGACGCGACCAGGAGTCTGGCGCATACCGATAGAACCAATGCGGCGATGGAACATCGAACCGTGGGAGGCGGGACCGCCTGCCACACGGAAGCGTTTCACGACGCCTTGGAAGCCTTTGCCCTTGGTGACGCCACTGACGTCAACGAGCTGACCTTCGGTGAAGGTCGCTACGGTGACGATGTCGCCAACTTTGAGCGTGGGGGCAGCCGAAGAGCGAACTTCGCTGAGCAACCGCGGCGCGATATCAAGTCCGGCCTTTTTGGCGTGACCTTGTTCACCGGCGGCGGTGTTTTTGGGCTTCTTGGAAGAGAAGCCGATTTGGACAGCGTTATAACCGTCTTTTTCAACGGTTTTAACTTGGACCACTGGGCAGGGTCCGGCTTCAACGACGGTGACGGGGACTAAGACGTTTTGAGCGTCGTAGACCTGCGTCATCCCGAGTTTTTTGCCTAGGAGCGAGGAGATCATGGGCTAAGCGGTAGGTGGAAAGGTTTTCCGTTTAAACGGACCTACTTAAGCGAGGGACCTAGAGGTGCCAGTAAAGGCACATAGGCAACTGCTGACTGTAGAGTGATTGAGTCTGGGTGTTAGACGTTAATGGTGATGTCGACGCCGGAAGGCAGATTGAGCTTCTTGAGCTCGTCGACCGTTTGGGCCGTGGGCTCAATGATATCAATCAGGCGCTTATGCGTGCGGGTCTCGAACTGCTCCATCGACTTCTTGTCCACGTGGGGCGAGCGATTGACGGAGAGTTTTTCGATGCGCGTGGGCAGCGGAATAGGGCCGGAGACACGGGCGCCGGAGCGTTTGGCGGTCTCGACGATGTCCTGAGCCGATTGATCGATCACTCGATAATCGAAGCCCTGGAGTTTGATGCGAATGCGTTGGCCTTTCATGGCGTAAAAGAACGGATAAGTTTAGCTGCGGGCCGGGCCCTTGGCGTTGGTTTCGACAATCTTGGCAAGGAGAGAATTTGGCACCTGTTCAAAGTGCGAAGGTGTGATGCCTGCACTGGCGCGACCCTTGGAGAGGGAGCGGATATCGGTAACGTAACCGAAGAGCAACTCGAGCGGAACATGCGCAGCGATGATGCAAGCGCCGGCTTTGTTTTCCATACCTTGGATCTGACCGCGACGACGGTTGATGTCGCCCATGAGATCGCCTTGGTATTCTTCTGGAGTGGTAACTTCGACGCCCATGATGGGCTCGAGCAAGATGGGGTTAGCCTTCTTCATCGCGTCCTTAAACGCGAAGATACCGGCCATCTTGAAAGCCAATTCCGACGAGTCGACCTCGTGGAAGGAACCGTCAACGATGCGGATGATAACATCGACGACCGGGAAGCCGGCGACAACACCGTTGTTGCTGCCTTCACGGATACCGTCAGTCGCGGGCTTGATAAATTCCTTAGGAATGGAACCACCAACGGTCTCATTAAGAATCTCGACGCCCTTACCTTTTTCGTTGGGCTCGAGCTTGATGACGACGTGGCCGTACTGACCCTTACCGCCAGATTGACGGATGAATTTACCTTCGCCATCAGCTGATTTCGCGATGGTTTCACGATACGCGATCTGAGGTTTACCGGTGGTAGCCTCGACCTTGAACTCGCGCTTCATGCGATCGATGATGATTTCGAGATGCAGTTCGCCCATACCGGCGAGAATGGTCTGACCGGTATCTTGGTCGGTCTTTACGCGCAGAGTCGGATCTTCAGCCACCAAGCGTTGCAGAGCGACGCCAAGCTTTTCTTGGTCGGCCTTGGAGTTTGGCTCGATGGACATCGAAATAACCGGCTCCGGGAAGGACGGTGGCTCAAGGCGGATATCGAAATCCTCGTCGCACAAAGTATCACCCGTGATGACATCTTTGACGCCGACGACGGCACAAATATCGCCCGCATAAGCGACTTCAATTTCTTCACGTTCGATGGCGCGCATCAAAACGAGACGCGAAACGCGCTCCGTACGACGGGTGCGTGGATTGTAAAGCGCCATGCCGCGAGGCAATTGGCCAGTGTAGACGCGGAAAAATACGAGACGACCGACAAAGGGATCATTCCAGAGCTTGAAGGCGAGGCCGGCAAGCTTGGCCTTGTCGTTAACGACCGCCTCAACTTGATTGCCATCGCTATCCTGACCCTGCATCGGCGGAACGTCGATGGGGCTCGGGAGGTAATTGACAACGCAATCAAGGAGGCGCTGCACGCCCTTCTTCTTGAAAGCTGAACCGGGGAACACACCCGTGAATTGGAGAGAAATGGTCGCTTTGCGCACGGCGAGCATAAGCTCGTCGACACTGATGGCCTCGCCATTGAGGTATTTCTCAGCGAGAACGTCATCGAAATCAGAAACGGCTTCGATCAGCTTATCGCGGTATTCCTTCGCCTGAGCCTTCATGGCATCAGGGATTTCCATCGTGGTGGGCTTCATCCCGAGCGGATCGCTGGGATTCTCATCGAACGAATAAGCTACGTTCTGCACCAAATCCACGAGACCCGTGAAGTTTTCTTCAGCGCCGATGGGCAAATACAGAGCGTGGGCGTTTGCCTTCAGCTTGTTGCGGATATCGTCGATGCAGCGGAAGAAATTCGCGCCGACGCGGTCCATCTTGTTGATGAACGCGATGCGAGGCACGCGGTACTTATTGGCCTG
>CANGCX010000137.1 GCA_947452315.1 Opitutia bacterium
CAAGGAACAGCTCGATCCCTTGATACCACGGCACGGCGTCGTCGGCGTCGTTATGGAGGATCAGTAGTGGCGTTTGGATGCGTTGGACTTGGAAGATAGGAGAATTTTCCAGGTAAAGCTGCGGGGCTTCCGCGAGGGGCCGACCGATTCGGCTCTGCGTTTTCTCGTATTGAAACTGGCGTGGCAGGCCGGAGCCCCAGCGGATGCCGGAGTAGGCGCTAGTCATGTTACCAACGGGCGCGCCCGATTCGGCGGCGCGGAAACGGGTCGTTTGCGTTATCATGTAGGCGATTTGATAGCCGCCCCAAGAATGCCCAGAAATACCGATGGCATTTTCATCGACGAAGCCTTGGCGAACTAGGCTTTCGATGGCGGGAAGTACGCTTTTTAATGCGCTCTGGCCGGGCTGGCCCTCCGTGTAAACGATGTCCGGGGTGAGGATCAGGTAGCCATTGCTGGCGTAGAGGGGGAAGTTGATATTGTGGCTGGGCATGGGCGGCTTGAACGTGTGCACGTCCTGCGAGAGACGCTCGTAGATGTAGACCATGAGCGGATATTTTTTCGTGCGCTCGAAGCCGGGCGGCAGGTAGAGCGCGGCGCTGAGGGGGACGCCATCGGCGTTGCGAAACGGCACAATTTCGGAGCGGCCCCAGGCGAAGGGCGCGAGTTGCGCCCCGCCGGCGGTGACTTTGGTCGGCGTGCTGAAACGGGAATCGGTGGTTTGGTAATCAGGGAACTCATTAAACCGGGAGGCGGAAACGAGGAGGACGTCGGCGTCTTTGGCGCGGGCGACGTAGCGGTAATTTTTGTCGCCCCAGAGCAAGCGGCGAGGGGCGGTGCCGGGCGCGGCGTCGAAGCGCGTTTGGAGAAAGCCGGTGGCGCGGGTGGCTTCGTCTTCGCCGCGCAGAGTGAGGGGTTTAGCCGGATCCAGGCCTCGGTCGTCGTTTTCTTCGTCGATGGGCTCGATGCGTTGGACGCGGAGTGAGGTGCGCGTGGCGCGGCCGGAGGCAGCCGTGAGGTTCTTCGCGGGTCGGGCGTCGGTGAAGAGCTGCCAAATGTCGTAACGATCGTAAACAAGCAGCGATTGGTTGTCCTTGGTCCAACCGGAGTGACCGTAGGGGCCGGCGGGCTCAGGGGCGTCGTGGAGTTCGTCGTGGAAGGCGACGCCGAGGCTGGCGGTGAGATTGCGGGTCGTGCCGGTGGCCGTGTCGAGCAGATGCCAGTGTTGGTTTTGATAATAAAAGGCGTGGCGACCATCAGGCGAGAGTTGCAGGGCGCCCCCTTCGCTGCGGAGTTCAGTCAGGGCCTGGCGGCGCGTGCCGGTGGCGGGGTCGACCAGAAAGACGTCGGTATAACGCCCGTCGTAATCGACGCGGCGTCGGTAGGCGCGGTCGTCTTGGCCCAGGGCGCGGGTGCCGTCGTCGCTCAATGTGACCGTGGCTAAGGAGGGATCGGCGAGCTGGGTGTAGCGGGCGGAGGCGAAATCGAAAACACCGCGGTAGGTCCGGTTGCGCTCGAGCGCTGCGCGGACCTTTTGCATAGGTTGCACGACATCGTCATTCCAACGCCAGAGATCGGCGGAGACGCGGGCATCTTCATCAGGGAGGGTCTCGGGGTCGCGCGGGGCTTTGGGCGCGGGAGCGGTGGGCACGTAGAGTTTTTTGCCGTCGCGAGAGAAGGCGAGGATCCCCTTGTCGCTAACACTGTAGGTCGTGGGGAAATGCGCCGTGGTTGCAGAAACAAGTTCGACAGCGGCGGGCGTGCCGCGGGGCCAGTGATAGAGTTTAAAGGTGGGGGCTTTGGCGGAGGCCTCGTCGCGGTCGCTCACGAAGGCGACTTGGGTTTGTTCGCGGTCCCAGGTGAGTTTCAAGTATTTGCCTTTGCCGGCGAGCAGCGCGACGGGCGCGGTGTCGGCGGGAGCGCCGGGGGTAAAAGTGTAGACGCCGTTGGTAGTGCCGGCTTTGGAAGCGGTGGTGGTGAGTAATATGCGGCCATCGCGGGTCAGGCTGTAGTCTAAAACGTCGCTAAAGGTGCGCTCGACAAGCGTGGTGGCTGCGAGATCGATGAGAACAAGATCAGTCCCAAACTCGGGCTTGGCCGCGGAGTTAGCGGAGGTGGCGCGGGGGCCTGCGCGCGTGGCGGCTGCGTCGTTATCCTCGGTATTTTGCTTGGTAGTGGCGGCGGGCGCGAGCGCTGGGGCGGAATCGGACTCGGGCTTGGGCTCGGACTTTTTTTCCTCAGCCTTGGCTTCTTTGAGGTAAGCAAGCCAAGCTCCGGTTTTGGTAGAGACTTGGAAGGATTTGACCTGCGGGACTGTGGTCACAGCTCCCGTGGCGAGCTGCACGTGGAGCAGACCGCCCTTGGGCATGGCGTCGGTGGCGAGCTTGGCTTTACGGGCGGCGGCGAGAGCCGCTTTGGTCGGGTACGTGCTCACGATGAGGTGTTGCCCGTCGGCCGTGAAGGCGAGGCGGATCGTGCGCGGCGCGGGCGGGGCGTCAGGGTTGGCTTCGTCGGGCTGGATCGGGGGCGGGGGGAGGGCGCCAACGGGGAGTCGTTGCTCGCGGCCGGTAGCGAGTTCGCGAAGGATGACTTCGCCGTCGCCGTCTTGGGGCATAAACGAGTACGCTAGCCAGTGCCCGTCGCGGGAAAGGGTGGGTGAGGCGAGGCTGCGCCAGGCGTCGAAATCATCGAGGGAAAGCGGGCGTTGGGCCGTAGGTGCGATCGGCGAGGTTTCAGCCGCAAATATCGGAGCGGCCAAGGCAGTGACCACGAACAGAACTAGACGGGGTAAGGAGCGCATGGGGAGAAATAATGGATGAGAATTACAGGAAAGAATTTAGCGAGCCCCGTATAGGGCCGAGCCGACGCGGACCTGAGTGCTACCGGCGGCGATAGCGGGAGTTAGGTCGCCGCTCATCCCCATGGAGAGTTCGCGCAACGAAGTTTGGAAGCGGGCGGCGAGGTCGTCGCGCAGGGCGCGCAGCTGGGTGAACGTGCGCTGGGCGTAGTCGGCCGCTTCGGCGGGTGTGGTCCCAAGGGGGGCGATGGTCATGAGGCCGTCGATACGTAGATTTTTTTTCGTAAGGGCTAGCTCAAGCAGACGCGGCGCGTCTTCCAGCTCGGCCCCGAATTTCGCCGGATCGCGGCCGGCGTTGATTTGGAGGAGGACGGGAAGAATTTTCCCGAGCTCGCCGGCGGCGCGATCGAGCTGATTGAGCAGCTTCTCGGAATCAACACTCTGGACACGATCAAAGTGAGTCGCAGCGAGTTTGGCCTTGTTGGATTGGAGGTGCCCGATCAGTTCCCATTGCAGGACGGGCGCGGCGCACAGGGCGCGTTTCTCGGCGGCCTCTTGGACGCGGTTTTCGCCGACGGCACGTAGGCCGTAGCGAGCGGCGTAGTCAGCGGCGGCGACCGGGTGGGTCTTGGTGACGGCAAGCAGTTCGACGCTGGCAGGATCGCGGCCGACGGCTGCGCAGGCGGTGGCGATCTGGGTGCGCACGATGTCGGCACGACGGACAAATTCTTCGTAAGCGATCAACATGGAAGGAGGCGGTGAGTGTTTAGAAAAACTAATTAGGTGTTTGCCGCCTAGCGGTCGTTTCTGCAGTGTAGCACTAAACGTGCGCTAATTATGCAAATTGAGAATTTTAAAATTTTTGCGGATTTGGTAGAGACGAAGAGCTTCTCCAAAGCTGCCAAGCTCAATGGCATCACCCAATCCGCGGTGAGCCAGCAAGCGCGCGCCATGGAGCGCCATTTTAAGACGCTATTGATCGATCGGAGCCAAAAGCAGTTCCAGCTGACGCGCGAAGGCTACCGCGTTTACGAGTCGGCCAAGGAAATGTTGCACACCTACGACAAGCTCATGTGCGAGTTGCAGGAGATGAAAAAGGTCATCAGCGGCACCATCCGCATATCCACGATTTACTCGATTGGCCTGCATGAGTTACCGCCGTTTATCAAAAAATTCCTGCACGATTACCCCTCGGTCAACGTGCGCGTGGAATACCGCCGCTCGAATCTCGTCTACGAAGACATTTTGCACAATGCCGTGGACTTCGGCTTGGTGGCGTTCCCCGTCAAGCAGCGTCAGATTGAAGTGCTGCCTTTCCGTAACGATCATCTCGTGCTCATCACCCCGCCCGGTCATCCGTTGGCCAAGCGCGGCGAGATCGACGTAAAAGAATTGGGCTCACAGAAATTTATCGGCTTCGACCCCGACATCCCAACGCGCAAGGCCGTCGACCAGATTTTCCGCGAGCACAAACTCGAGATCGAACCGGTTATGGAGTTCGACAACATCGAGACCGTAAAGCGCGCCGTAGAAATTGATCACGGTATCGCGATCGTTCCTCAGGCGACCGTCGCCCAAGAAGTAAAACAAGGCTCCCTCGTCATGCTGCATTTCAAGGGGCGGGCTTTCACTCGCCCACTTGCGATCTTGCACCGCAAGGGCCGTGTGTTGACGCCAGCGATGAAGAAATTCGTCGAAATCCTTGGCCTCGATCTGCCTGAGATGCGCGAGAGCTAAGGCCGCCTTGGCCTAGCGGCTCGTTGCGCCGGCGCCGGTGTCGGCGTCGGAAAATCAGCGCAAGAAAATTTGCCGCCACCTGTTTTCTGGGCCAACTTGATTTTCATGAAATCTTTTCGCGCTCTGCTCGGGTTGGTTCTTTTTTCCGTGGTACTTGTAATCGGCCGCGCCGAAGCCGTGAAGCCCACGCCGGCACCGGTCTGGAAAATGAAGGACCTCGATGGTAAGTGGGTTTCTTCGGAAACGTTTAAGGGCAAGGTTGTGGTGGTCGATTTTTGGGCGACTTGGTGTCCGCCCTGCCGCGCGGAAATCCCTGGCTACATCGAACTGCAAAAAAAATACGGCAAGGATGGACTCGTAATCATTGGAGTCTCC
>CANGCX010000138.1 GCA_947452315.1 Opitutia bacterium
CCGTGACTGTGCGCCGGGGGCTTCCGCCCCCAGAGGCCATCGGGCCTCACACTCGCGAACCAAACCCTGCTTGCGTCCAACCACGCAGGCAAAGGGAATCCCGGCCTTTTAAGGCCGGGAGGATGTCAACCGACACGATTTGCGGCAATTGAGGCTTTCGCCTTGCACGCGCCCCACCCGCCCCTTGCCTTGCCCTATTGTGTCGTCCGCTGATCAGAACTTCGTCCATCTCCACGTCCATTCGGACTACAGTCTCCTAGACGGAGCCTGCCGCATCGACCGGCTGATGGACCGCGCTGTGGCCCTAGGCATGCCAGCCCTAGCCCTCACCGATCACGGGAATCTCTTTGGTGCCATCGACTTCTACAATACCGCCAAATCCAAAGGCATCAAACCGCTTGTCGGCTGCGAACTGTACTTAGTAGAAACTTCCCGCCTGGAAAAACACGGCCGCTCCGACGACGAAGGCAAGAGCATCTTCCATCTCGGCCTACTTGCGAAAAACCTCATCGGGTACCAAAACCTGCTCAAACTGGTCTCCGATGCGCATCTGAAAGGTTTTTATTATAAACCACGCACCGATTTAGATACCCTCGCCAAATACGCCAACGGCCTAATCGGGTTCACAGGTTGTCTCGCCTCTCTCGTCCCCCAGCACCTGCTTCACGACCGCGAGGAGGAAGCCCGTAAAGCTTGCGCCCGCTTCGTCGATATTTTCGGGCGCGAAAATTACTTCGTCGAAATCCAGGATCACGGCATTCCCGAGCAGCTCAAAATTATCCCCGGTCTTCTCAAGCTAGCCGAGGAATTCAACCTGAAGGTCATCGCCACCAACGACGTTCACTACGTCAACGCCAGCGATGCAGGCCCCCACGATGCGATGCTCTGCATCCAAACCGGCGCCAAGATCGAGGAGGAGAAGCGCATGAAGTTCTCCGGCCAGGAATTTTACCTGAAGTCCCGCGCCGAGATGGAAAAACTCTTCATTGAGGTCCCTGAATCCATCACCAACACCCAGCTTGTCGCTGAGATGTGCGACCTCACTATCCCTTTTCCAAAGGGCAGCGAACGCTATCCCAAATACCCTCTCCCGATCGAAGTCTCGGCCAAGACCGACCGATCCGGCTACCTCAAAGATCTTTGTATCGCCGGCCTACGGCGCCGCTACGGCCTCGACTACGCTTCGCCTGAAAAACATGCCGATCCGGTACTCGGTAAAACACTCGTCGATCGCCTAGATTTCGAGCTTAGCATTATCAGTAAAACCGGCTTCATCGACTACTTCCTCGTCGTCTGGGACTTCATCGACTGGGCCCGCAAGCACGACATCCCCGTTGGTCCGGGCCGCGGCTCCGGAGCGGGTTGTCTGGTCGCCTACCTACTAGCGATCACCAACCTCGATCCACTTCGCTTCAAACTACTTTTTGAGCGTTTCCTGAATCCCGAACGCGTTTCTCCGCCCGACTTCGATATCGACTTCTGCATGCGTCGGCGCGGCCAAGTCATCGACTACGTCCGCGAAAAATACGGTAAAGACTGCGTAGCCAACATTATCACCTACGGCACCCTCGGCGCCAAAATGGTGATACGCGACATCTCGCGTGTTCATAACCTCGCCTACGCTGACGCCGATCGCCTCGCCAAGATGATTCCCGACGAGCTCAACATCACGCTCGAGGATGCTGTCAAAAAATCGACCGAGCTGCGCGACGAAATCGCCCGCAACCCCGTCGCCAAAAAAATCTTCGACCAAGCCCGTGTCCTTGAAGGCATGGTGCGTAACACCGGCAAACATGCCGCCGGTATCATCATCACCGACCGGCCACTCGATGAATTCGTCCCGCTGACGCTTCAGGAAGAGGATGTCACCGTGCAGTTCGACATGAACGCCGTCGGCAAACTCGGGCTGCTGAAGATGGACTTCCTCGGGCTAAAGACGCTCACCGTCATCGCCGACGCCGTGGATAACATTCGTCGCACCGCCGACCCGAAATTCGACATCGAAGCTATCTCGCTGGAAGACGCGAAGACCTTCGCCCTGCTCAACTCCGGCCGTACCACGGGCGTCTTCCAACTTGAATCCGGGGGTATGCAAAACCTCTGCCGCCAGATTAGTCTTTCCACGATCGACGAGATTGTGGCCCTCATTGCCCTGTACCGGCCCGGCCCGATGGAGTGGATTCCAGACTACGTCCGCGGCAAAAAAGACCCTAGCACCGTAACCTACCCGCACAAACTGCTCGAGGAAGTCTGCCGCGAGACCTATGGCATCATGGTCTATCAAGAGCAGGTTATGGAGGCTGCCAAGATCATCGCCGGCTACACTCTCGGTGGCGCCGACATGCTGCGCCGCGCCATGGGTAAAAAAGATGCTGATGCCATGGCCAAAGAGCGGACCAAATTTGTCGAAGGCGCCCAACGGGTGAACCAAATCGACGAAAAAACCGCCAACTCGATCTTCGACATCCTCAACAAATTTGCCGGCTACGGTTTTAATAAATCTCACTCTGCCGCCTACGCCATTCTTAGCTACCAGACCGGTTACCTCAAAGCCAACTACCCGGTCCAATTCATGGCTGCCATGCTCAGCTCTGAACTGGGCAACTCAGAGAAAGTCTCTCACTTCGTCGCCGAATGCGAAGCGATGGGCCTAAAAGTCCTCGGGCCCGACGTTAACGAATCCCGCGAAATGTTCACGCCCGTCGGCGAAAAAATCCGCTTCGGCCTCGCCGGGGTCAAAGGCGTGGGCGAACTTGCTGCACAGAAGATCATCGCCGAGCGCGACGCCAAAGGCCCCTACGGCTCCTTCGATGATTTCATCTCCCGCGTCGACGGCCGCGCTATCAACAAGCGAGTCCTCGAACACCTCGCCAAGACCGGCGCCTTCGATTTCAGCGGCACGCTCCGCAAAAAAATCTTCGACAGCATCGATGGAGCCATGGCCACCGCGGCCAACAACGCCCGCGACCGCGCTGCCGGCCAACACAGTTTCATGGACATGCTAGCCGAGCCTGCCCCGGCGAAAAAAGCACCCGCGATCGCCTCACGCACGGCACTCCCCAATGCTCCTGGCACGGCCGACCTCGAGGACTTCACGTCGGCTGAACGGCTTATTTTCGAAAAAGAGCTGCTCGGTTTCTACGTCACCGGCCACCCGATGAATGTCTACGCGGGCATCACCGAAGCCCTCGACACGTTCGCTGTCGACGATCTCCTAAAGCAGGGTGACCGCATCGAATTCCGCTTGGCCGGCATCATCAGTAACATCGTCAAGCGCCTGTCCAAAAAAGATAACCGCCCCTGGGCCGCCTTCACGCTCGCCACGAAAAACGCCTCCGTTGCACTCAATCTTTTTGCCGACGGTTACGCCGCTTATGGGGCCATTCTCGCCGAAAATGCCCCCGTCCTGGTACTTGGTAACATCATCACCGGCACCGAGGGCCCACGCATCAACGTCAAAGAATGTTATCCGCTGGACACCGAGGTCACACGCCTAGTCAAAAAAGTCACCTGGCTCCTGCACCCCGCGCACCCCGAGTTACCCGATTTTCTGCGTCTGTTACGCGAAACGCTTAATAAACAGGTCGGCGACACCCGCGTGGAATTCGCATTTATGTTCGAGAAACGCATCGCCCCGCACGCGGAGGCGAGCACTGCGCTCACTTGGAAACTCAACGGCGCGACCTTCCAGCAACTTCGCGCCCACCCTGCTGTCGCCGGCGTTCAGCTGCAGACGCGAGCGCTCGAACTCAAGAACGAGCGCAAGTGGTCAAAAAAATCTTAATCCCACTTTTGGGGAAATAACGTTTCCCCTTTGGCCCAGTTTCGTGTGTCTGGTGGTGACACATGATCGACCAGGCCCTGCTCAACCACGCCGCTGGCGTGCTCAAAACCATTTCGGCCGACCAACGCGCCGACACCGCGCTGCGTTTTTACTTCGAGACGCATCGCTACCTCCAGCCGCCCGCCCGTCGTGTTATCAGCCACACGGTATTCGTCTATTTTCGCTGGCTACAGTGGCTCGACGAAAAAGCCTCCCCGCAGAAACGTCTCGAACAAGCCGTCACCCTCCACGAGCGCTTCACGGCTGATAACAAGTCAATCAAAGCCGAGGCCCTGGCTGCCCTCGCCGTTCCGGCTTGGTTAAAAACCGAGATGGATCTCCCAGCTGATTACCTGCGCCAGCTTCAACGTGACCCCACGCTCTGGCTCCGCGCTCGTCCCGGCCGGGCTGCGGGCCTCGCCAAATCGCTGTTCGCCGCTGAAACCAGCCCGCGCGCGATAGACGCCGTACGTTTCACCGGCGTGTCCGATCTTTTCAAAACCGAACAATTTAAGACCGGCGAATTCGAGATCCAAGATCTCGCCTCCCAACTTGTGAGCGTCGCCGCCGCCCCCACGCCTGGTGAAACGTGGTGGGACGCCTGCGCCGGTGAAGGCGGCAAAACCCTCCATCTCGCCGATCTCATGATGAATAAAGGCGTCGTTTGGGCCACCGACCGCAACGAAAAGCGCATCGACACCCTCAAACGCCGCGCCGGCCGCGCCAAGCTTTTCAACTACCGCACCGCCTTCTGGGACGGCTCTGCCCGCCTCCCCACCAAAACCAAATTTGACGGCATCCTTCTGGACGCCCCCTGCAGCGGCATCGGCACCTGGCAGCGCAACCCCCACGCGCGCTGGACCACCACTCCTGCCGACGTCACCGAACTCGCCGCCACGCAACTCGCGATGCTCAACCACCTGGTCGGTTCACTCAAACCCGGCGGTCGTCTGGTCTATTCGGTCTGCACACTCACTCGCAGTGAG
>CANGCX010000139.1 GCA_947452315.1 Opitutia bacterium
AAGACTACGCCGCCGCCACCACGCCGGAAAAACTCAAGTCCTTCGCCACCGCCCACGCCGATCACATCTTGGGCACCCTCGCCCAACTGCGCCTGACCGACGACGCCTATACCGCCGGCAAAGCCGTCGAAGCCGTCACCGGCTACGAAACCGTTGCCGCCAAACTCAAGACCGGTCCGCTCTTCGCCCGCGCCCAACTCGGCCTCGCGATGGCCAAGCTCGCCGCCGGCAAAACCGCCGAGGGTGAAACCGCGTTGAAATCCCTCGCCGGCGACGCCGCCCAGCTCAAAGGCATCCGCGCCGAAGCCTCCTATCACCTCGCCAGCCTCGCCGCCGAAGCCGGCCGAGCCGACGACGTGAAAAAATACTCTGAACAAGTCGCGCAGATCGATCCATCCAGCCCTTGGACGCAACGCGCCATGACCCTCCGCGCCAGCCTGCCCGTCGCTCCAGCGGCCGCCGCGCCACAAGACGCAGCCCCCGCCGCGGGTGGCGTGCAGATCAAGTTGCCCGGCAAATAAGCCTTTTTCCCTCTGAGCGCCGGGCTTTAATGGCGATGCCGTTAGCCCGGCGTTTTGCTGTCCAGACCACGCGGTCCGTTGCGATGGAATCGAGCTCGCGAGCTTCGATTGGGATTAAAAGTGGTCGGGGCGGGCGGATTAAACAGCGAACGTGAGCGGTGTTAATATGTGAGCCGGATCCTAACTGCCGAGCGGAAACTGGCTGATGCCTCGATTCGCGGCGGAGGCTCGCTGGTGTGAAATCGCATCGGGCCGGAATCGTTTGCGAACTGTCGGCACCCACAATTAACCTCATTTGCACCGCGGACGCTTCGCGGATGTATCGCGACGCATGGTTTCCAGCAGTAGGACCCTCATCCGGACCGGCAGCCAAGACCGCCCCGGGTGTCACTCGGCCTTCCCGAGACCTTGGAACAGTCGCGAGTCAATACGCAGCGACTTTCCCGCGGACCAAATCGCTGCCTTTCGGTAGTGCGGATGCGCCGGGTTCAGGATGCAGTTGAATTCTCCAGCCACCAGCGCACTCGGGACTCTCAACGCCACCGAATTCCCGCAGCCCAACCAGGCGTCGCCCTGGCGTCGGCATGGGCCCGCGTTCAGCGCCGACCGCCAGTTTCGCGGCAGATCGGTCGAGGCAATCTCTTCTATCAACTTGTCGTCGATATCGACGGTGAAGAACACGCGTTTCTCGCCGGCGTCTTCCTCTGTGCTGACATGGGCCAGCACCTCGAGCATCGCCAGCGAGAGAGAGCCGGCGCAGTAGACCGCCGGACGCCCCGGGCTGTTCCAGCGTCCACCATAGATTCGTGCTCCGTTTCCGGAGCGAACCTCCTTGGCGAAGATGGACTTTTCTATGCGCCAAAGCCGCATGATACCTAGGTCAGAATGCCGTGATGGATCCGCATCATCAGGTCCTCAACCACCCGCGAGCCGAGTTCGGATTTCGCGTAGTCGAGTGGCACATTGCCGTCCAAACCAACCTGGGCGCGGTTCAACCACGATTGCGCGCCGGCTTCGTTCGGGAAGACCTCGCAGGCGACCTGCCACAGCCGCGCGAAGCGCATGATGTGCTCGGATTCCGCCTCGGTGAACCGTCCCTCGTTCCGCCGGCGAAAAAAGGTTGAGCGCGGCACACCGACCAGGACGGCAAAACGGTCGAGCGGAATTCCTAGCTTCTTGGCCACAAACTCCGCATCGGCCCACTCCAGCCCTTGGGCGATTCGCTCAATCGCTGCCGACGTGGAGGTCGCTGCCTTGATAATTGAGGGTGTTTTCATTGTCTCAAATGGTATCTTGTGAAGTCCTATGCTGGACTCTAGCCTTGGTTTGTCAACCCGGTGCGACGATCACGCACTTCTCACTTGCGCGCTGCCATCACCTTTAGACGCGGCTTCGGCCAAAATGGGTAACAGAAAAATTTCAGTCTTTTCGTCGACTCCCGTTCTTCCTGACTTCGTTCGTAGGCCGGTGGTGGTATCAGTGGCCCTATCAGACGGAAAACCCCCATACGATTTCCCTTTCTGGAGAACTCCAATGTGAGAAACGCCGAATAATCTGCCGACGGCGTGGATTTCTAATGGGAAAATCCGAAACAAACGTCCGAAGCGTTTAACGCGCGGGTTCCGTAACATGTTTAGCTCCCAAGATATCATCTCGGTCGTTAAACGATCCGAAGTTCGGATTCTATTTTGAAATGGTCGGGGCGACAGGATTAAACAGCGAACGTTAGTGGTGTTAATATGTGAGCCGGATCCGAAGTGCCGAGCGCAAACTGGCTGATGCCTCGATTCACGGCGGAGGCTCGCTGGTGCGAAATCGCATCAGGCCGGAATCGTTTGCGAACTGCCGGCGCTCACAATTGACCTCATTTGCACCGCGGGCGCTTCGCGGAGGCCTCTATCTCGCCGCTGTCCGCCGGCCTTCCGAAACCGTGCGCCACCCAATTCAGATCAGTCTTGAACGGCTGTTACGTTATCATACCATCCATAAAGAAGTGAAATCAAAGCGTAACACTAGCACCCAGATCCTGAAGGCCGGCAAGTTTGTCCGCAGCCTCGGGGTTTTCCGTGCCCGCGACATGGTGGCCGCCGGTTACTCGCGTGAATACCTTCGCCGTCTCGTCGGACAGGGGCACGCGCGTCAGCTCGGACGTGGACTCTACGCACCCGCTGACTTCGAGGCGGACCAAAACTCCTCTCTCGTCGAGGCCGCCAAACGCGTGCCGCGCGCCGTGGTCTGCCTGGTTTCCGCGCTCCAATTCCACCGGATCGGGACGCAGTCGCCGCATCAAGTTTGGCTGGCCCTCCCGCGCGACACCAATTTCCCGGTCAGCGGAAATCTGCCCTTTCGGTTCTGCAAGTTCTCGGCCGCTTCCCATGCCTTCGGCGTCCAGGAGCACGCACTGCCTGGGGGAACCGTGCGCGTTTACTCTCCGGCCAAGACCGTGGCCGATTGCTTCAAGTATCGGCACAAGTATGGCCTCGATGTGGCGATCGAGGCCCTGCGCGACGGCTGGCGGGAGAAGAAATTCACCATGAGCGAACTCTCCAAGGCGGCCGCCGTCTGCCGGGTGAGCCGGGTCATTCAACCCTACGTCGAGATGCTCGCATGAGCACTCCCAAGAACATCTCCGTCTCGGTGAAAGCCCGTTTGCAAAACGTGGCCGCGACCCGTGGCGAAGATTTCAACCTGCTGCTCCTGCGCTACGGCATCGAGCGCATCCTCTTCCGGCTGAGTCAATCGCCCCATGCCGACCGGTTCCTGCTCAAGGGCGCGATGCTATTTGTCGTTTGGGACGAGAAAACCCACCGACCCACCCGCGATCTCGACCTCCTCGGATTCGGTTCTACGGAAAAGGCGGACTTGATCCGGGTATTCGCAGCCGTAGCAGCCGTGCCCGTGGTGGACGACGGAATCGTATTCGACCCGAAGTCTGTTCAAGCTGACGACATCCGGGAGGACAACGCCTACGGCGGCGTCCGCATCCGGTTGCTGGGCAAGCTCGGCACAGCAGAGGTGCCGGTGCAGATCGACGTGGGCGCGGGAGATGTCGTCACTCCCGCACCCGAGAGCGCGACCTTCCCCGCGCTATTGGACTTTCCCGCACCACAGATTCGCACGTATCCCGTCTACACGGTCGTCGCCGAGAAATTCGAGGCGATGGTGAAGCTGGGGATCGCCAACACCCGGATGAAGGATTTCCACGACATCTGGTTCCTGGCGCAGCGGTTCGAGTTCGATGGCCCGACGCTGCGGAAAGCCATCGACGCAACGTTTGCCCGCCGGCAGACGAACCTGCCACCGCTTCCCGAGGCTCTCACCGAAGCGTTCGCCAACGATCCGACCAAACAGGTGCAGTGGGCCGCCTTCCTCCGCCGCAACGGCCTGACCGGGGTCCCCGAGCGATTCAGCGAAGTCGTGGCCGTTTTGCGGAAGTTTTTCGAGCCGGTGCTACGTTCCATTTGAGGCTGCGCTCGCGCGCCTTGGTTTGCGGTGGCTCCTGCGCGCGAAAGTCTTGATCCACCATCTTCGGGCCACGCCGGGCATTAAACACTCGGGCGAAAGTTCGGACTTGAGATCGGAGTGGTCGACCTTTTGCGGCCGAAATTCCGAACTATGCGCCAATGTGTTTAATGGACTGCGTGGGGTGCTATTCGCCATCAGGTAACAGATCGAGAGCGTTAAACACTTTCAACGGAAGCAGACGGAACACCTTAGTGCCACGGCATGGCGTTGTCGCGGAATCGGATCGGCGCGATAAGGCTCCAGTTTCCCAAGTCCCTCATTCGGAATGGAAACGCACACCGCGTTAAATGATCCGACTTTAGTTCGGATCTTATTTTGAAATGGTCGGGGCGATAGGATTCGAACCTACGACCTCCTGGTCCCAAACCAGGCGCTCTACCAGGCTAAGCTACACCCCGATGCACGCCGAACAGCACGCGCCTTCAAGCAACCTGTCAAGCCCGCCGCCCAGATATTGCACAAAGAGCACTCGTTTCTTAATAATCTCTGCTTGCCTCGAATCAAGATTAGTCCTCATCTCAAAGCTTAACTTCTCACCATGGATACCATTTCTCGCGAAAATAACAGCATGTTGCCGGTCGGCGGCATCATTGTGGGCGTCGTTGCGCTCCTGCTCGGTGGCTACGCCGCTATGAGCCTCTC
>CANGCX010000140.1 GCA_947452315.1 Opitutia bacterium
AGGTGCACGATGGCGGGATGGAGGCGGCCGAAAAATTGCGCGAGTGAGGCGCGCTCCACCCCATCAGGCGGCAGCACAAATGGCAGGGCGGCGAGTCCGCCGATGAGGATGAGCCCGCAGATATATGGCGTCAGGCTGCGAGATTGGTTTTCTTCGGACATGGTGGTGGTTAAGGGTTCACCGAGGTTCTGGATTGAAATAGGCGCGAATTCTCCGCGCAATCGAGTTTCTTGTCCAACCCCGACCATACGGTTTTTTGGCGTTACTTAGCCATGCTGGTTTGCACGGCGGCTATGTCGTTGCGCGCTCAGACACCTCCACCTGTCGCAACCTCACTATCGACGCCGATGCAATCTGCCGCGACTGAGACGCCGCGTCCGATGGGGGCGGTGATTCCCTTGCCTTTACCCGGTGGATTGCCGGCCGCCGATAAGCCGATCCAGCTCGGAGCCCTGCGTGTAGCCGGTGATCTTTTTGACGAGACGATGGATCCCACCGGCATGGATGCACCTGAGGCCGAGCGCTCGGAGTCCCCTTTTTCGAACGACCTGATCATGGCGGAGACCGTCGATGATAACCTGCTCGACGACATCGGCGCGGAGTTGGCGGCGATCAATTCTGTGCCTGCGATGGACGCAGCGGCGGGCGTAAATCGCGTCAACTTGAAGGGCTTCCCTACGCCGCGCCAACGCAACGGTTTCACGCAGATCGGTATGCCCGAAATTCTCAATACCAGCGGCTCGGAATCCATCATGGGCCCGCTTACTCCGGTCGTGGGCCGCGCTGCACCCGGTGGCATCCATAATACCCTTACCGCCCGGCCCCGCGGGCGTAAATACACCCACCTCGATTTTGCGGCCACGAGCCACGCTACCCAGAGCGCCAGCGCGGAATATACCGGGCAACTCCTACCGAAGCGCTCCTGGGATCGCCTCGCATTGGCTTGGGATCAAAAAAGCGGGCCCGAGCCCTATACGTACAGCCGGCACCGTGCTTACGACGGCGCTGTGATCTGGAAATTTAACCGCGCGTGGAGTTCGATGCTCCAATTCGACTACGACGAACGCGCCAGTAACGCCGCCTCGGGTATCCTTGAATATCGGCCCACCGCCTCCGCTAAAATCGTCGAACCCTACCGGCCTTTGGCATATTTTAACCTTTATGGCCCTAACGCCGGTTTCCGCAAACGCACGGCCAGCATAGTCATCCAAGTCGAGGGCCAACTCGCGCGTCACGTCAGCGTGCGGGCGAGCGTCCAAGCCCTGCAACGCAGCCTCGATCAAGACTCGTGGACCTCGGGCCAGTACTTGCTCGATACGAAAAAAATCGGCGGCACGCGCGAGCCCCAACACACCGAGCAACCCTTTAGCGGTTGGACGGGGCAAGTTGATATGACCACGCGTCTCCATTTTTGGCGCGCCGACCACAAAATCACCCTCGCGGTCGATAGCACGCAGACCGATTACGAACGCGTCCAACGCGCCTTGACCACGGCCGACCGCGCCGCGCAACCGCTCGACATCCGCGTCTTCGATCCCGCCGCGCCCAACTACGAGCGCCCCGCGTATTCGACCGCGCGTTATTCCCGTTTCATCACCAATCGCGCCGAACTCAACACGTACTCCGGAATTTTTCTCAGCGATCGCACGGCCTTCATGAAAGGCCGCCTCGTGATGACCGCCGGCGTGCGCAAAGATTTTGTCACCATCGACGTCACCGACCGCCGCGTCGGCGCCGCGCTCCCGCACGTGCACGACAAGACGGGTGAAATCTCCAGTCACCTCGGCGCGAACTACATCCTCGTGCCTGGCCGCATCCTCACGTTCGCCAACATGAGCACGGCCTTTGAGCCCTCATCGCGGGTCGATGCGCGCACCGGTCGCGTGCAAGGCAACGAGACGACGCTCGGCTACGAACTCGGCGCCAAAGGTTTATTTTTTCAACGCCGCCTTGCGCTCATCGGCATGGGTTTCGCGTATTTTAACCAAAATATCTCGCGCCGTAATCCTCGCTACGACGACCCCATTTTTGACGCCAACCAGACCCAGCCGCAGCTCGTCGCTGCGGGCGAGGAACGTTTCATGGGGGGCGCGCTGGAAGGCCGGTTTAAAGTTTCTGAAGTCTGCTCCTTTAGCGGACGGCTCACATACAACCAAGCGCTCACGACGCGTTCGCCGGATTTGCCCGAGGAGATCGGTCGGGCGCTGACGCGTTTCCCGCGACTCACCGGCAGCCTCAGTGGGCGCTACGCGTTTGGCACGGAAGGCAAGAAAGCGGGCCTGAGTATGGGTGCGGCGCTCACGCACGTGAGCAGCACGGTGGCGAGTTACGAGACGGCCACGCATGCGTATCAACAGTACCCGAGCTACACGTTGGCGAGTCTTAGCCTCAGTTACCGGATGAAATTTGGTAATTATAACCACGGCATCACGGTGAGCGTGCGCAACGCGCTCGACCGCGACCTGCTCGCGCAAGTGGCCCGCGTCGGCGCTGGCCGCGAGTTTGCGCTCAATTACGGCGTGGGTTGGTGAAGCACTGGTGGGTTTTTTGAACCACGGAGTTCCCCTCGCGCTTAGGGACGCGTAGTGAAGTATTCAGGAATCCCTGCTTTTACCCCTCCCATGAAACTCACGACGCATTCTTCTCTCCGTTACGCGTGGTTTATCGTCGCACTCTTATTTCCCGTAGCGCTGCTCAATTATCTCGATCGTCAGATGATGGCCACGATGAAGGCCTCGATGGTGCACGATATTCCGAGCATCGCGAATCGCGCCGACTGGGGATTTGTGCTGGGTTGTTTCAAGTGGACTTACGCCATTCTCAGTCCTTTTGGAGGCTATATCGCCGACCGTTTCAGCAAACGATATGTGATCGGGGCGAGCCTCTTTGTGTGGTCATTGGTCACATGGTGGACGGGGCATACGACAACATTTCATGAATTGATCGCTGCGCGTGCTTTGATGGGTCTTAGCGAGGCGTTTTATATCCCGGCAGCATTAGCGTTGATTTCGGAATATCATTTCGGTCCTACACGTTCACGGGCTGTGGGCCTGCATCAGACCGGTATTTATGTCGGACAAATTCTGGGCGGGTTTGCCGGCTACATGGCGGATTCGCCGGATCATGGCTGGCGCTGGATGTTTTCCACCTGTGGCATGATCGGAGTTATTTACGCGATTCCTTTACTGGCGGCTTTACGCGATCCCGTGCGGATCACGCCGCCTACGGAAACCGCCGTGAGCGGCAAGTCCGCTGCGTGGCGGGAACTGCTAGGGAACCGCAATTTCATATTGCTTGTGCTCTATTTCACATTGCCTGCGATCGCGGGTTGGGTCGTGCGCGATTGGATGCCTGAGATTCTCCGCGAGAAATTCTCTCTTGGCCAAGGCAAGGCCGGCGTAAGTGCGATTCTCTATGTGCAAATCGCTTCGATCATCGGCGTATTGATAGGCGGCACCCTCGCTGATCGCTGGATGAAGCGCACAAATCGTGGACGAATTTTCACGAGTTCAATTGGTATGGCTTTATTTTTACCCGCTCTTTTCGGAGTCGGCAATGCACCCACGCTCACTCTCGCGATTGCTGGCTTGATCATCTTCGGCCTTGGCTGGGGGTTTTTTGACTGCAACAATATGCCGATTCTCTGCCAGATCGTGCGGCCTGAATTGCGGGCTACGGGCTACGGCATCATGAATCTCGTCAGCGTTAGCTGCGGCGGATTTGGAGACTGGGCTTTCGGTGCGCTGCGCGATCATCACGTCCCGCTAAATTTGATTTTTGGCGCATTTGCCGGCGTAGCTTTATTATCAATTTTCATCGTGTTAACAATTCGGCCACGACCCGATTTAAATTCGAGCGTCTAAAATACCGCGTCTGCCCGTTTATCTTGTGCGGACGGGCTCGAGTTTCGGCACGAGGAAGTGGAAACACGCGAGTGCGGCAACGTAGGCTGCGCCGGCGATGATGAAGATCACGGTGTACACGTGATCCACGTTGGCGCCGGCGGCCTTGGCGGACTTGAAGAGATCGCTGGTTAAATAAAGCAGGGCGATCGCTCCGATCGAACCCGCCGTCCCGCCGATACCGGACACCGCTCCAACGGCCTGTTTAGGAAACATATCCGAAATGCTTGTGTAGAGATTAGATGACCAGCCCTGATGGCATGCCATCATCAGGCTGAGAATCACGACGGCCATCCACGGCTGAGTCACTGCGCTGGTGAACATCACCGGCAAGATGCCCAAGATGCAGACGAGCATCGCCGTCTTCCGCGACGCATTGATGGACCAACCGCGGTTGATCAACGCAGACGACAACCAACCACCACCGACGCTCCCGAAGCCAGCCGTGAGATAAATAATAAAAAACGGCGGCCCTATTTTTTTAATATCGAGGTTGAAGTGATCCACGAAAAACAAAGGCAGCAGGTTGATATTCCACCGGAAAATCATGTCGGTGAAAAATTTCCCCATGATGAACGACCACGCTTGGCGCGTCGTTAGAATCTGCGACATCGGCATGATCTCCGTGATGGTGTCGGCCGGATCGCTCTGGATAAGAGCCAACTCCGCTGGCGACACGCGCGGCTGTTCGGCAGGCTTGCGGTAATAAACCAACCAAAAACCGACCCAGATTAGC
>CANGCX010000141.1 GCA_947452315.1 Opitutia bacterium
GCTGAAGACCATGTCTTGGTAATCGCGCATGAACGTAGTGAAGTCGTTCGGGGGGATTAGGCCCGAGGGTGAAGTTGGCACGGGAGGTTCATCGTTCATGTGCACAACACAGTGGCGCGGCGAAAAGTCGCAGAAATCTAACTAGGGCGGCTCGGGCTGGAGCGCGAGCGCCAAGACGCAGCACCGCGCGCCGCGTGAAATAGGGCGAAACCGACGCGCTTAAAAATCAATGGCTTTCATCGTCCCAATCTGAACACCAAAGCGGTCCCCGTAGGGCTTCACGCGCTTAAACTCAGAGTGCGTGGCCTCGTAGCTGCGTCCACCAGGCACAAAGAGAATCGAATACAAGCCCGTACCACGCAACGCGACCGGGGCTGGTGGAAATTTTGGATCGACGCGGGCGAAATCGATCGAGCCTTCACCTGATTTAATTTTTACGACGAGCACGGCACGCATGGGTTCGCGCAAGGTCGCTTCGATGCGCTCAAACGTGCGCGTAGTTTTATCGACGCGGGCGAGAACGCGAAATTTCTCCGGCGGCAGGCGCTTGTTGCCTTCTTTTTTGAGCGGGACTTCGAAGGTGATCGTTTTCTCGTCTTCGCTGGATAAGGTGGCGCGCTCGAGGTCCATGAGTTCGCCGAGCGATTGACGATTGCCTTCGGTGCTGTCGGAGCCTTCGCGTTCGGCCTTTTCAATGCGTTCGCCACGTTTTTCGCCGCGACGACGATATTTTCTGAGATCGCCGGGATCAGGCTCACGCCCGTCGATTAGTAACGGGGTATATTGTTCAGCGTAGGGTTTGGAGGGATCGAAACGCACGACCGAGCGCTTGATCACTTTACCTTTTCCGTCCTGCTCGACGGAGGTCTGCGTATAAGCCCAACGGTCCGTATCGCGCAGGGTGTGCTGCAAGGCGTCACCGAGCAACGCGGGGACTTCGGATCGGCTGACAAGGGCCGAGCAGACAAAAATTAAAATATAGAACGCGCGAGGCATAGACGGCTCAAACAATGCGTGTTCGATGGGTTTCGGCAAGTGTGGTTCGAAGTAGCGATCTTGAAATCATGCAACGGTTACATTTTAACGGCTCCGTCAGCGGGGCTACAGCCCGCAGGCATACCCCTACCCCATGTCTCTCGGTATTCGTCATGTCGCCCTGAAAACGGGCCTTTCCGTAGCCACGATCTCGCGGGCTCTGCGTGGGCTAGAAACGGTCCACCCTAAAACGCGGCTTCTGGTCGAAAAAGCGGCCAAGGCGATAGGTTATCGGCGTGAACCGCTGGTTGGCGCGGTGCTCTCCAGCGTGCGGCGCGCGAACCAAAATCACTTTGTCGGTAATCTCGCGGTACTAGATGTGCATCCGCCGGGGCGACCGCAGCGGCTGAGTTTTCACCAAGCGATTTTGGATGGAGCCAAACGACGTGCTCGCGAACTAGGTTTTGCGGTGGATGTGTTCGATCTCGGAACGGAGGGACACAGTCTAGCGGCGGTACTGCGAATGTTACGCGCCCGCAGCGTGCTGGGACTCGTCGTGTTTCATGAAGGACGGGCGATGGAGCTAGAGAGTTTTCCGTGGGACGAATTTTCTGTCGTTGAACTCGACCATGGCGCGGTGCGCCAGGCGCTCCATTGCGTGTGTCCAGACCACCACAACACCTTCACGCAAGCGCTCGAGCGGTTGGAGCAACTCGGCTATCGGCGCCCCGGGCTTTTTATCGAACAGCACAAAGATGCCCGACTAAAATTTAAATGGTTGGGCACGTTTCTCGGTTACCAAGCGACGCATCCGGCGTTGGGTCGCGTGCCGGTGCTCAGCAAAAAAATCATAACGGCTAAAGATCTACGCACCTGGAACGAGCGCTACCAACCGGACGTGCTGATCGGCCACAAAGACACCATCGTGCCCTGGTTAAACACTCCACGCTCGGGGAAAACCCCTGCGCAGGGATTTTTTAATCTCAATTGGAACGAGCGGAGCGTGCCCTGCGCCGGCATCAATCACCGCCCGGACTTGCTGGGGTCGATGACCGTCGAATCCGTCGTCGCTCAAATCCATCGGCATGAACGCGGCATACCGAGCGTACCAAAGTCGATCATGATCAGCGGAGAATGGTGCAACGGTCCTTCGCTCCGGCGGGTTAGCTAAAAATAAAAAAGCCGCCCTCATAGTGAGGAGCGGCTTTTGCGTTCGGCCGGATCACATGCGGCAGATCAGCAACTCGCGTTCGTAGATCATTTCCTTCGGCAGATGTGAGTGGAGATCGAGGAAGAGTTCTTCGTGACCCAGCACTTCGGCGCGCCAAGCGGCACGATCGAAGGCCTGGAGTTCTTCGAATTTTTCCTCGGAGAAATTTAGGCCCGTCCAATCGATGTCTTTATAACGAGGCACCCAGCCGATGGGTGTCTCCTTGGCGCGGCCACCGGCGCGGACGCGATCACAAATCCATTTGAGGACGCGCATGTTTTCGGAAAAACCGGGCCAGATGAATTTACCGTCTTTGTCTTTGCGGAACCAATTCACGTGGAATATACGCGGGGTCTCTGTGAGATTGCGCTGCATGTTCATCCAATGGCGGAAATAATCAGCCATGTTGTACCCGCAGAACGGTAACATCGCCATCGGATCGCGGCGGACTTTACCTATCGTGCCCGCGGCTGCGGCGGTCATCTCGGAGCCCATGGTGGCGCCGACGTAGACGCCGCTCGACCAGTTGAACGCCTGATAGACCAACGGCATAGTCGTGGCGCGGCGTCCACCGAAGATGAAGGCGCTGATTGGCACGCCTTCGGGTTTTTCCCAGTCGGGGTCGATCGTGGGGCATTGTTTCGCGGGCGCGGTGAAACGAGAATTGGGGTGCGCGGCTTTGACGCCTTTTTCTTTGGCGAGCGCAGGCGTCCAGTCGTTACCCTGCCAATCGATCGCGTGCGCCGGTGGCTGTTCGGTCATGCCTTCCCACCAGACGCCGCCGTCGTCGGTGAGCGCGACGTTGGTGAAGATGGTGTTTTTCGCGAGCGCCTTCATGGCGTTCGGATTGGTGTTTTCGCCGGTGCCTGGGGCGACACCGAAGAAACCGGCTTCGGGGTTGATGGCGCGGAGGCGGCCCTCAGCGTCGGGTTTGATCCAGGCGATGTCGTCACCGACGGTCCAAATTTTCCAGCCCTGCTTTTGGAAATGCGGCGGCGGGATCAGCATCGCAAAGTTGGTCTTGCCGCAAGCGCTGGGGAAGGCAGCGGCGACGTAGGTTTTTTTGCCCTGCGGATTTTCGACGCCGAGGATGAGCATGTGCTCGGCCATCCAACCTTCGTCGCGAGCCATGGCCGAGGCGATGCGGAGCGCGAAGCATTTTTTACCGAGGAGCGCGTTGCCGCCGTAGCCGGAACCGTAGCTCCAGATCTCGCGCGTCTCGGGGAAGTGAACGATGTACTTTTCTTTGTTGGAAGGCCACGGCACGTCCTTCTGGCCCTTGGCGAGAGGCGCGCCGACGGAGTGAACGCAGGGGACCACGCGTTTGAAATCGCGGTCGATGAGTTCGAAAACTTTTTTGCCGATGCGCGCCATGATGCGCATATTGACGACGGCGTAAGGCGAGTCGGTGAGTTGCACACCGATCTGAGACATAGGAGAACCAAGCGGGCCCATGCTGTAGGGCAGCACATACATGGTACGGCCCTTCATGCAGCCGTTGAAGAGGCCCTTGAGCGTTTTACGCATCTCGAAGGGATTGACCCAGTTGTTGGTCGGGCCGGCAGCTTCTTTAGAGAGAGCGCAGATAAACGTGCGGTCTTCGACGCGGGCGACGTCGCTCGCATCGGAGCGGGCGAGGTAACAGCCGGGCCATTTCTTTTGGTTCAGCTTGATGAAGGTGCCACCGGCGACCATCTCGGCGCAGAGTTGGTCGTATTCCTCTTTGGAGCCGTCGATCCAGTGGATCGCGTCGGGCTTGCAGAGCTCGACCATTTTTTCGACCCAACGCAGCAGATGTTTATTAGTGCTGAGTGGCGTAGAGAGGCTGCGCTTTTTCATATAAAATAAGCTACGATCAATCGTGAGATGAGTAAACGGGAAAGCCGGCCAATGCTGATGAACAGAAGTTAATTTCAGTTCAGCATTAGCCGGCTGCGTGATGGAAGGGACCGCCCCACCGGAGAGGCGGTCTATATTCTCAGCGGGCTTAGAACTTTTTGGTCACTTGCGCTGACCAAGTGAGACCGCGCGCCATGGTGTTATAAACGGCCGGATCGTAGCCGCGCGAGTCGCTCGAGAGCGGGGGCTTGGCGTCGAAGAGGTTATTAACTCCGAGGCGGATGTCGGTTTTGTTGAGGTAGGTATTGCGCGAAACGATACGGTAGGAGGCGTAAACGTTGTAAGATTTCGTGTCGTGGACCGTGTAGCGGTAGGAAACCGCGCCGTTGTTCACGATGGGCGTGATGTAGCTCGGGGAACCGAGCGACTCATAGGTGGCCTGCGTGGTGGTGGCGCCGGTGTCCGTGTAGCTGCCGATGTAGTAGAAGCCAAAGCCCGCACCCCATTGCTGGCGGCGCCAGGTGAGCGTGGAGGCGCCGCGCCAGTTGGGCGAAGCACCGCCGGCGGCGTTGGTGTTGCGCAGTTCGGTGCGAGCGGCCCC
>CANGCX010000142.1 GCA_947452315.1 Opitutia bacterium
ATGCCGACGCCGACCGTACGGTCTTGGAAAATCTTATTCCGCGTGAGCAGCGCCAACGTTTCCTCGAGCGCAGGCTCGAACTGATCGCAAAATGCAATCACGCGGCCGAGCCAACCGTCGGGCACATCACGCGAAACACCGCCAATACGCGTGTAACTCGTCGTGAAACGCGCGCCGGTGAGCTCTTCGAAAAGTTTGTAGAGGTGTTCGCGCTGATTAAGCGAGTGCACGAGCACGGTCCAAGCGCCGACATCTAGGCCGAACGCGCCGAGACCCATCAAGTGCGCGGAAATTCGAGCCATTTCCGCTGTAAGCACACGGATCGCTTGGCAACGCGCTGGGACTTCAAGGCCCGCGAGTTTTTCCACCGCGATGGCGTAGGCCATGTTGTTGGCGAGCGGGGCGAGATAATCTAACCGGTCCGTGTAAGGCACGAACTGGTTATAGGTCATGTTCTCGGCAATCTTCTCGTCGCCGCGGTGTAAGTAGCCTACGATCGGGTCGCACTTCGTAAGAACTTCGCCGTCGAGCTCCATCTGGAGGCGCAACACGCCGTGCGTAGACGGATGGGAAGGCCCCATCGAAAGGGACATCTTTTCGGGCGCAAATTCTTGCTCGGCGCCGGCGGCTTTCGCCGCGCTATCTGGAAAGGCAATTTCGGTGGCCATGGCGTCGGTAAATCAGGCTTGGGGTTTAGCGGAGCGTTCGTTCCAGCTCTCGTCTTTGGCGCGGGGCTCGGCTTCGGTGAGGTTCATCTCGCCGGAAGAAGCCACAAAGGGTCCGCCTACCATCGGCGCCGGGATCACTTTGGCTTGGGTTTCTTCGGCTACTTCGAGATCGGGCAACGCTGTCTCTATGCCGGCCAAAGGGAATTCCTTACGCAAAGGATGATAGGGATAACCATCCCACATCAAAATGCGGCGCAAGTCTGGGTGACCTTCGAACTTAATCCCAAACATATCGTAGGCCTCGCGTTCGTGCCAGTTGGCCGCTGGCCAAAGGTCCACTACGCTCGGTACCGCCGGAGTCGCATCATCGCCCGTGCACGCCGACGCCACACGAACGGCCGCATGCGAGGTCGTCGAATAAAGATGATAAACCGCTGTAAAGCGCGGAGTTGCTCCCTCGGCCCAATCGATCGCCGTGACATCCGACAACAAATCAAACCCTGCCTCATCGCGCAGCGATTTCAAGGCAGCGACAAGGTCCGCCGTAGGCACATCGACCGCAGGACAATCGCGGCTGGCACGGTCAGTCACCTGCGGAAATTTAGCCTTGAGAGCGCTAAGGGCGTCGACGGAAGCAGACATTTTTAAATGAAAAATGAGTTTATCCTATAGCAGGACTCAGGCCTTAAAAAGTTGGCCGGCGGAATGCTCGGTCTTGATCTTGCTCTGGAGCTTGATGAGTGCGTCGAGCAAAGCCTCAGGACGCGGAGGGCACCCACTTACATATACGTCGACCGGAATAATCCGATCCACGCCCTGCAACGTCGCGTAACTACGGTACATGCCGCCCGAACTCGCGCAGGCGCCCATAGCAATCACCCACTTGGGCGAGGTCATCTGATCGTAAATACGACGCACCACCGGTGCCATTTTGTAGGTCACGGTACCGGCAACAATCATGCAATCTGCCTGACGCGGGGAAAAACGCATCACCTCGGCGCCGAAGCGCGCGATGTCGAAGCGGCCGTTGCCGACGGCCATCAATTCGATGGCGCAGCAGGCCAAACCCATCGGCATCGGCCACACCGAGTTGGTGCGGATCCAGTTAATGACCGCGTCGGCCCGAGAGACGATGACTTCGCCTTCGACCTTGCCGTTGTAGCCAAATTCGGAGTTTGCCGAGACCATGGATAAAATTGGGTTATTAGAACACTATCAGCGCCGACCGTAATGACCAAGGTCGGTCGAGCAAGATGCTTTTCCAGAAATCCTCCGGTCATTAGCCCGAACGAGCTACCCCGATTGATAAACTGGCGGAGGAGCCGCGATTTTTAACGCGAACTAGAGTGGCGCTGATAAGCGTTCCCCAGAGGGAATTCCACTGAAATTCGCAGCTGCCGTGCCCGTCCGTTCCCGGAATTGTTGAAACAATTGGCAGCTTTCTTCCTGCTTCGTCGGTTGAAATCGCGCCACTTCGGCCAATGACTCGGCGATAGGTGGTTTCGTGCCGAGAAGCTGCCCAGTGCCGATTTTTCCTAGTAAGCCGCGCAATTGGCATGTGGCCCGTGCCTCGTTATGGTTGGCTCGTAGGTTCACTCATAACGACTTTCGGCCCTATGCGGAGAATTGGGCCCTTATTCTCCGCATGAAAAGCGGAGATTGTCCTTTTGCCGTGCGGAGAATAGGTGGTATGTTCACCGCATAAACTGCGGAGATTAGATGTAGATCCACGAACGAAAGAACTGGCCGGACTTCACTTGGAACCATGCCGCCATCACTACGCTACTGAGTGATGCGAGGCATGCTTAGGGTCGCTTGCTCGGCAAGATGGAAAGCTTGGGCTTCCAACTGCGCGAGGAAGCGACCCTGGCCACGCTCACGCAGGACGTTATCAAGACGAGCGAGATTGAAGGGCAGAAGCTGGATACCCAGCAGGTTCGCTCCTCGATCGCGCGGCGCATGGGTATCGAGATCGGGGCCCTCCCGCCAGTGGATCGCAACGTCGAGGGCATCGTTGAAGTGATGTTAGACGCCACACGCCACTATCAGATGCTTCTCGATCAGGATCGGCTGTTCGGCTGGCACACCGATGCGTCAGGGCCGATGCAGGTTGTTTCCGGTGCTTACGGGCGGGAGAAAGTTCATTACGAGGCCCCGCGTCATGACAGGTTAAACGCGGAAATTACCCGTTTTCTGGCGTGGCTGAACGCTGCCTGCAACCGATCCGGTTCTGACCTCGGCGCTCGCGCATTTTTGGTTCGTGACGATCCATCCATTCGACGACGGCAACGGGCGCATTGCCCGCGCCATCTCCGACATAATCCTCGCACGCTCTGAAAACAGCACGCAGCGTTTCTACAGCATGTCTGCGCAAATTCAGCGCGAGCGTAACACCTATAATGATATTCTCGAAGCCAGCCAGCGCAGCGACCTGAACCTCACCGCATGGCTTGAATGGTATCTCGCCTGCCTCAGGCGTGCGATAAATTCATCCCATGAGATTCTCGACGCCGTTTTGAATATCACCTGAAATAGGATGGCAGCCTACCCGTAGACCATCGCGCTACTCCTCAAGGATGCTACTCGCCTGCTTGCAGGCAAGCTATGGCCAACCTAACGCCCACTACTCCCAGAGCTTTCGGCGCTTGCCGCGCTTTGATCTGAACTCGGTTGCCAAGATATTCGCAACGCCGAGATGAATCGCCGCTGCGCGCTCCGCAGTGGCTGCGGGAAGCTCGGCCGCAGCGGCAAACTCGGACCAGCGCTGGATCACCGCCGAGATTTCGGCATCAATCTTATCGAACTCGTCGCGTCCGATTCCGGCGTCTGCCGCCACCGCGGCGAGCGTGGTTAGTCTAGGTGCCGAGCCGAAGGTGTTTGGCGTGAGCCCCTGATAAATCCGTCCCTCATCGGCATTGAGGGTCAGGTCGTAGGCTGGCGAGAGCGTCCATTGCGCGGTGGCCTCGTCGAATAGAAAACTGTGGTTCTTTCCATGGTCGTCGGCATTCGCCACGCGCACATTGAAAATCATCCGTCGTACCGCTTCGGCGACTTCGGTTTGGTCGCGGGTCAATTGCCTCGTCGTCAAAAGCAGGTGCCGGTAGTCCAGCCGGTGGGTGTGCAACGCGCCCGCCAATGTCATGAGATGAAAGCGCTGCGACGAACTAGGAATAGTGTCGAACCGTTCGACAAACAGGTGGTAGCGCGTGCGCTTGGCGGCGGTGTCCCGCATGATCTCAGTCGTCGCCGTCCGAATTCCGCAGGCCCGCGCCATTGCCATGGTGGCATGTTCCAACCGCCCGTCGGTTTCGCGCCCGGATGAATCTCCGTCGCAATCGAGCTTGAGCAGTCCGAGCCGCGCATCCGGATGAGCGGCGATGGCCGTGGCTACGTCGCCACCGACCAAGACCGAGCCATCCGTCAGTCGGGCGATAGTTGCTTTGGGCAGCGCTCCGCCGGCTGTGCCTCCGCGCTGCAAGTGGGCGAAAGCGCGGGCAGGTTCCTCCTTCATGACTGCTTGGGCTTCCCGCATAAGCAGCGCCGGGGTGACCGCTTCCCAACTCGACGCGCTGTCGTCGCCGCCGAGCGCCGGTTCGAACGTCAGGGCGCCGATTCCACGTCGCCTCACCCAAGCCAGCATCCGCATGGGTGTGGCCCGAATATCGAGCGCGCTGAATTCGCGATCCATGATCCGCCGGCCCCATTGATCGGGTAGGCAATCCGAAAGAAACCCGGGCAATTGATCGAATCCATCCGCGCGTTGGCGAAACGTTGCGTTGGTGAAAGGCACGGTGATCGGCGACAGATTGTGGCCACGAGCGAGCCATTCTTCGTCGTAGGCAAAATAGGTCGGACCGTTGGTGATCACACGGCCAACGAGACGTCCATCGTGCCAACGGACGTTGAGCGCTGGGATTGCGGCGCGACTCATTTTGCGACGGGCGACCCG
>CANGCX010000143.1 GCA_947452315.1 Opitutia bacterium
GTCCGTTCCCACTGTGGGTTTCGAAATCATCACTTGAGCAACTTTGCCCAGCCTACGACTCACCAGATCCTGTCACCAAAACGCTTTCACTAACGACTGAAACGCCAGAGAGTCGATAAATGCTTTTTATGCAAGGACTTTATCCGCGCGACGATGTCAGCCAACTACTTAGCACCTGAAAAACATCCCTTCTTGAGGCGCTTAAATCGAGTATTTTCCCTTAATATCATCGGGTAAAACCGTCGCGCGGCCCGTCGCCAAGGTCACCAGCGTATAATCACAATGACCGTCGCACACGCGCTTGCCGGTCGGTTGTTTTTCGATTTCGAACGCAACCCGGCATCCCGTTTCCGTAAAATGTTCGATCCACGTGCGCACCACCATCCGGTCACCCCATCCCAAGGGCCGCTTATACTGAATCGAGGCGGCCGTCATAAACCAACCCAGCCCCAAAGCCGCAAAGGCCTGCATCGACATCCCATAACAGCGCTCCATCTGGTCAAACCGCGCCGCCAAGACGTAATCGAGGTAGCGAGTGCTGTGAACGTGTTGATAAAGATCGATATCGTCAGGCCGGACGGCGAGTTCGGTTTCAAATTTAGCGTACACGTTCACTAGTCCATGCTGCACCCTAAACCCCCGCAGCGTCCAGCCTGCAACCCGAGGATGGTGGGTTTTTATCGAGCCAGGCAAATTCCGGAATAACGGGGGGTGCGTGAGGCTACCTGCGCAAGCTTGATTTGGCGGGTCAGGCGCGATTTCACGGGGAGCGTTTAACCTCGGCGTTGGTACCGATGAAGTCGCAGCGCAATTCGTCGCCGATGGGTAGAAGAATGATGCGAAGGGCAAGACCGGCACGTATCTCATAGGCACCGCGCGAGAGCACGCGCACGCTAAGACTCTAGGACTTGCCGCCACTGTCCGTGGAGGAGCTTCAGGCTCCGGTGAAACGGGAACCAACCCTCAACGCGCCCGCCTGCTTCGCTGGGCGTGCTGCTTAAGGGAATCCTGGCCCTTTACGGCCGAGAGGAGGTCCCGTAATTTAATCGAACAACTTGTCGCGTAAGCGCCGGTCGCGCTTGGTCGGTCGTCCTGCACCGGGGTCACGAGCCAGGACTTGCTGGACTCTCATTTCGCGGGCCTTCTGAAATTCTTCGGGTGGAGTCAGATCCGTGCAAAACTCCGCCGCGCGCGCCGCACCCATCCGACTGGGCGGGACCGCCTCAACGCGAACCGTCCGCAAGATCACCCCTTGGCGCACCGTAATAATCTCGCCTACACGGACGGTTCGGGCCGGTTTCGCGGCGATCTCACTAATTTCAACTTGGCCAGCGCGACATGCCGCCGTCGCGAGCGCGCGGGTCTTATACAAACGCACGCCCCAAAGCCACTTATCAAGTCGGGCAGGATTAGTCTCTTCAGGGAGTGACACGATCTTTCCAATTAAGCCCAACCGAGCAATCAGGCTTTGGGCCCCCGGGTCACCTTGCCGATCCAATCGCGTAAAATATCCTTTTCGTAACGCAGTGTATCTTGCCGATCGGCCGTGAGGCGCATTTCGAACGCTAGATCACGCAAGTCCTCATTGCCCTCTTTGAGGGTCCTTCCAGCGACGAAGTCGATGATTTTGTAGCTAAACTTAAGGCGGGGCGGATAGATCGATTTGACGATCCGTACATCGGAGAATTGCGGGCCACGCCACGGCTCGTATTCGCCGGCCAGATCGATGTCGGTAAACGTGATCACGAGTTTTTGCCCGGCAGGCAGAGCTTTATCAGCACGCTCGATAATATACTCTCGGAGACGTTCGAGGATGGCGTCACGGCCATTTTCGGTACCGAAATCGGAATCTTTTACATCAGTAAACTTTTCGGGTTGTTCAAAAACAACCTCAGTACGGGCCGAGGCCTTGGCCTGTTCAGCGGCGCGAAGCGCCAGCGGAGACGCCAATCCGAGCAGAACCAATGCGTAGCGCGATAAGGTCTTCATGGGTAACTACGACTTATTATGGGCAGTTTAGGTTCCCGCGCCAGTCCGGGAAAAAGAATTTTGCGCCGGCGAACCAGCATACGGGCCTCTTCGCCATCGCCGTTTAAGGCACTTCGTCGAGCACCCGATGAAGCACACTGGCTGCGATCTCAGCGACATTTAGTTCATTGGCGTCGATCGGGTTTTTCCCGTGTTGGCCACCCGCAAGATCACTTAAACCACGGATGATCAACGCGGGCTTGCGATTGGCATATGCAACTTGAGCCAGTGCCGTCGATTCCATATCCGTACAGCGCGCCTGCCATACGCGAAAGATCCACTCGCGGTATTTAGCGTTGTCCAAAAACACGGTTGAAGCGACCCCGTTACCCCCCACCGAAACGGTGACCACGCGACCGGATTTTTTAAGCACCGGAAGTTTGGGTAAGGCCCGGCGCGCGGCCGCGAGTAAATCGGCGTCAACTGGAATGAGCTCAAGGCGTTCGCCTTTTTCCTCGGCACTGTCGGTGGCACCCGCACGGGTAATGTTCGTGCCCGTGGGGAAAATCATCCCGAAATTTTCCCGGCCGGGCGGCAAATAGTCGGGACGCACGTAGCCACCCTTGCCGTCTTCGTTCAGATAGGCCGACTCACCGTGATTCGCCCAAGCCTCAGGGATGACCACGTCGCCGACTTGCAAAGCCGGATCCGTCCCGCCGGCCACGCCGGCGAAGAGCACGTGCGTGATAGGAAAATGATCGAGTGCGAGCTGTAGCTGGTAGGCGGCGTTAATCATGCTCACGCCGGTGCGGCATAGAACAACCTCTTTAGCGCCAACTTTGCCGCGCCAAAACTCTAGGCCTTTCACGACCGAGCGCGTCCAGCCTTTCGCCGGATCGACGCCAAACTCCCGCTTCAACGCAGCTATCTCAGGCGCATAAGCCCCGCACAGCGCATACAGCGGCTTGGCCGCTTCAGCGGCACGCGACGCACCGGCCAAAAATAAAACGCCCACCACTACGGCGAGCCGGGAAACACATTTAGCGAACATCATGCCGCGAGTTAGCAATCCCAGTGCCACCGCGCCAAGCCACATCCCGACAAATTCAATCCTTGGGTTGCATCATAATCTTACATGCTTCGTCTATATAGCCGTGAAACTCTACCCCGCTCTCGCCCTGCTCACACTTGGAATCGCCGTCGCCCTCCCCGCCGCCCAGCCCCAAGTTAAACTCACTCCGCTTGCCGATCGCGTCCGCGTCGAGATCAGCGGCCAGCATTTTACCGATTACGTCTTCGGCGACGGCGCGTCTCGCTCCTATTGTTACCCGATTCTCGCCGCCGACGGCACGCCGCTCACCCGGGATTTCCCGATGAAAACGACCCCCGGCGAAGACACCGATCACCCCTGGCACCGCTCGCTTTATTTCGCCCATAGCATGGTCAACGGCATCGATTTCTGGAACGAGGGCACCGGCGATGCAGGCCGCTCCCCCAAAGAAAAAGGCCACACCGTGCTCGACGGTAAAATCGAGACCGTTGACGGCGCCATCGGCGTCCTGCGCGCGCGTAACCGCTGGCTCGCCCCCGACGGCCGCCTCATCTGCACCGACGAACGCAAAATCAGTTTCCACGCCAACGAAGGCGGCCGCTTCATCGACTTTGAGATCACCCTGCGCGCCCTCCCTGACCAACCGCTGCTTTTCGGCGACAACAAAGACGGCACCATGGCCATCCGTGTCGCTCAATGGATGACCATGCCCCACAAGGTCAAAGGCGTCGCCACCGGCGGCAACGGCCACATTGTAACCGCCAAAAACGCCCGTGACGGCGCCGCCTGGGGCACCCGCGCTCCCTGGTGCGATTACAACGCCCAACGCAACGGCACCACCTACGGCATCGCTATCTTCGATCACCCCGAGAATCTACGCCACCCCGCCTGGTGGATGGCTCGCGACTATGGCCTCTTCGCCTCCAACCCCTTCGGTTGGCACGACTACGAAAAAGAATTCGCCAACGACCCCCACAAGGGCGACCACCTCGTGCCCGCCGGTGGTAGCCTCACCCTGCGTTACCGCTTCTACTTTCACCTCGGCGACGAACAAGCCGCCAAGGTCGCCGACCAGTACGCCGCTTACGCCAAGGGCAAATAACCCTTCGCTCCTCTAAAACTCTCGCGCCTCACCCTACCCCAAAATCATGTCGTTCCCCACCCTCACGCGCCGCCACTTCCTGCGCCACACCGCACTCCTCACCACCGCTACCGCTCTCACCGCCCGTTCCTGGGGTCAAGTGGTCGGCGCCCATTCTGATATCCGTGTCGCCGTCGTCGGCCTCAACGGTCGCGGCAAAAACCACCTCGCCAGTCTCAGTAAAATCAAGAGGGTTCGCATCGTCGCCGTCTGCGACGCCGACACCGCTGTGCTCGAACGCACCGCTGCCAATCTCGCCAAAGAAGGCGTCGTTGTAAAAAAATTCAGCGACGTTCGCCAGCTTCTCGCCACACCAGACCTAGACGCCATCACTATCGCCACACCCAACCACTGGCAC
>CANGCX010000144.1 GCA_947452315.1 Opitutia bacterium
AGCGCAAGCTCGGATGTGCGTCTCCCGCAAGGGCGACGAACCAAGCACGCTCCCGAAGACGAAACCGATCTGATGCCTCAGATCGGTTTTTTGTTTTCCACCCCTGCTGCGCGATCCTCCTCAACCAAGAAATCACGCAACATGATCACAATCAACTCTATCCCTGGACTACGCCACTCCGCGGCCAATCCCAACCACCACCTGTGGAACAACCACGGCACCTGGTTTTTGCACTACACGGTACATCCTACGCCGTTCACCAAAGACCGAATCCGGCGGACCTTGGGTACCAAAGACCTCGCTGAAGCGCGCCAACGCCGCGACCGTTTTTTTGCACAACTCGCCCGTTCTGTTTCGGCCGCGACTGACTGCAACCGTCGCGATCAAGTCGCCGCATGAACTCACCGGTGCGAGTGATTCACTTCGCGCGGGTCGCCGGTTTGGTCACGGCACCCGGCGGCGAGACCGGCGAAATCGTGGCGAGGGTATGGCTGGGCGAATGTCCGGTCGCTGCTTCAGGTGCGATCGTACGCACCAGCGCTGGCTGGTATTATGCCGATGCCAGTGCCAACGCCTTGCCATCCTTGAGCAGCACGCAATCGCGCGCAGATCTCGAGCGCCAGATCGTGCGGTTTTACCGCGGCGAGGCGGCGGATGATTTCGAGTCTTGGGCTGTCGCGAGTTAATCGCGGCGCGATCAGACGCCGGCGAGCACGCGGTTGAGGAAATCGCGGTTGGCTTTCGCGTTGGCGGTGGTCTCGGCGGCGGTCGCGCCGATCTTGCAGCATTCGACCATTACTGGACCGTTGAAACCACCGGCCTTGAGTCCTTGAAAAACGGCGGCAAAATCGACCTGACCGGCGCCAAATTGAATCATGACATCGGGCTTACGCTTGCCAGCGGTGTCGACCGCGACGGAGCAATCTTTTGCGCAGAAACCGGTGACGTGCTGGACGATGGGTTTTAGCTCTTCGACTGGGTCTTTGCCGGTGTAGTAGATGATATTGCCAGCGTCGTACCAGATTTTGAAATTTTTGTGCCCTACGGTTTTGATCGCGCTAAGGATTTCAGCCGAAGCCCCGCTGCCGCCGCCGTGCGGTTTCATGACTAACTTGATACCGCGCTCCGCGGCGAAGGCCGCCGCGTCGGCCATGATCTTGAAGTATTTTTCGTAACGCTCAGGTTTGTCTTCTCCGAAGGTGAGAGCGAATTCGACGCCTACGGTATGGCCATTTTCGATCTGCTTACGAGTATCGGCAATTGCAGCGGGTAGCTCCAAGGCCGCGTTCACCCTCAGGGCGGTCATGTTAACTTTCAGACCACGGACGGCGATTTTTTGTTTGAGGGCGGCGAGGTATTCCGGGGTCGCGCTGGAGCCGGTGAACGGGTCGGCCGGGGTGGGGGTGAGTAAGCCGGTGTGGGAGTAGCCGGCGGCTTTGATGGCATCGAGCGTTTCGTCGTAGGACCATTTGGTCCACGGGCGGTTAAAACAGCCGACCGGCCAGGTCGACCCGACGGAGGTGGCATGGAGCTTGCGCGGCAGGAGTGCAGCCGCGACAACGGCGGAGGAAGCAGCGAGGAAGTGGCGGCGAGAGAGCGAGGCCATAGGGCGGAAGGGTGAATCGGGGTTCAAAGAAGCCAGACCTCTTTTTTTGAAGCAGCTTTAGGTGCTGTGGCAACTTTAGGATGAACTTATCGGTCAGGCTCGGCGGGTCCCACGGCAAGAAAAACAAGGAACGGGACGAGATTGGCTTAAACTACCCTGCTCGGCAGCAGGGCGGCGTCTTGCATACCGTGGATGATTTTTTTGTCGGGCGGACAGAAGGTGGCCAAGGCGCCGGAGAGGCGGGTTTGGCCAGCGACCACGAAATAATACGGGCACAGGCGCAGGCGGCCGTCGACCTCGACCGCGCTCATCACGGTGGAGGCCGAGGTTTCGTGGGTTGGTTTTACCCCGCCTACATCGGCGGCGGTGGGGCGATAGACGCGGTGGCGCGCGCGGCGGGGCTTTTTGAAGGCTTGGAGGACGTGCAGGTGTGTTGGCGCGAGCTCGAGGGCGTGGGCAAGGCCGTGTTGCCATTCTTCGCGCGAGCAATCGCTGCCGAGAATCACGCTGCGGGCGCCCCAGGCGGTCTCGTGGTAGCCGGAGATTTTAATGATGAGGTCGCGCTCTTTTTGCGTGGCGTGGGCGAGGTCGAGCCATGTACTGAGGGCGCGGCCGGCGGCGCGGGGCCCATCGAGAACGGCGCCGGGCGGCAGAGGCGCAGGGTCCATGATCCAGGAGGGAGGGATGAGCTCGCGGAGGATTTTCAGGGTGCGGGCGCTGAGGGCTTCGGTCCAAAATTCGGCGAGCAGATGATGATGAAAGAGTGCGAGGGAGAGTTTCTCTTCTTGGAACGGCCGCATCGGCGGAGCAAGTACGACTTCACCGGCCGCCCAGGCCTCGAAGATGAAGTTTTGGGTGCGTAGGTTGGCGAGGTCGAAGAGTTCGAAGAAACGGTAAATGATATCGATTTTCTCGGGATTGCCGTCGGCGGAGAAAAACAGGGAGTTTTCGAGCGGAAAAATGTCCTCGGGGCGGATGCAAAACACGCGGTGGCCGAGTAGTTGCAGCTGGTGGGCAAGCCACTGCATCTCAGGGCGGTAGGTGGCGGCTTCGTCGCTGACAACTAAGGCGATAAGGGGATTGCGCTCGGTGGGTTTGAGAGCGGCGAGCGAGGCGTAGAAATTGCGAATCATCGCATCATCGACCCCGATCACGCGCGTGGCGGGGTCGTCGGCGGCATAGAGACGATTGAGAAACGCGGTGAGACCGATGCCCCCGGGGACGGAGTCGAGCTCAGTCATGACGAAGCCTTCGTCAGTGAGGAGTAAGTCGGGTCGGAGGACCGTGGGGAAGGCGCCGCGGTTCTTGGGGTCGCGGGCGTGGGCGATCAGGTGGGCGGGTTTACCGCGGTCAAGGTAGTCGGCGACCCAGGGCGTGAGGAGAGGTTTGTTGCGGAGGAGGTTTTTGCCGGCGGCGGAGCGCAGGTAGAGAGTCTCGAGGGCGTGGTGAAACTCGAGGCACGCACCGCCGATGGCTTCGAGTTGGGAGAGCTGTTCCGGCGTGAGGGCCCACGCTTCTGGGGCGAGCTGCCACGACTTGTCCTCGAACAGCGACTGCGCGGCGAACGTCGAGCGGAGGTGTTCGTAGGGCAGATCGGACATGGAGCGAAGCAGCGAAGGCGTAAAAAAACGCGCGGTGCCAAACGGGAAGCGTTTTTCCCGCCGGCGTGGCGCGAGCGTTATTCGTCCATCTGAATGTCTTTGTTGCGGTGCCGCGGGCAGCCGGCGCGGAGCCAGGCATTGACGAAGCGGTCTAGATCGCCGTCCAGGACGCCTTGGGTGTCGCTAGTGCTTATACCGGTGCGCAGGTCCTTCACCATTTGGTAAGGCTGGAGGACGTAACTGCGGATTTGAGCGCCGAAACCGATTTCGCCTTTTTCGCCGTAAAACTTATCCATCTCGGCCCGTTGTTCGTCTTGGCGGCGCTCGTAGATGCGGGCCTTGAGCACGTTCATGGCGGCGGCCTTGTTCTTGATCTGCGAGCGCTCGTTTTGGCAGACGACGACGATTCCGGTGGGTGCGTGGGTGAGGCGGACGGCGGAGTCGGTGGTGTTGACGCCTTGGCCGCCTTTGCCGGAGGAGCGGTAAACGTCGACGCGGATATCGGTTTCGTTGAGCTCGACGTTAATATCTTCGGTGATTTCGGCGACCACGTCCACGGCGCAGAACGAGGTATGGCGGCGCTTGTTCGAATCAAACGGGCTGATACGGACGAGGCGATGGACGCCGCGCTCGGCCTTGGCGTAGCCGTAGGCGTTTTCGCCTTTGATTAAGATGGTGGCTTTGCTGATGCCGGCGGTGTCGCCGGGTTGTACATCCATGAGCTCAACGGTGTAGTTACGGCGCTCGGCCCAGCGTGAATACATGCGGAACATGATGTCAGCCCAGTCATTGGACTCAGTGCCGCCCGCGCCAGCTTGGATGGAGAAGATGGCGTTATTGCGGTCGAACTGGCCGGTCAGGAAGGAGGCGATCTCGAGTTCGTCGAGCTCGGTGGTGAGCGCGGTCAGCGTGCCGGTGAGTTCCTTGTCGTAGGCTTCCTGAGCAGCGGCGTCTTCACCAGCCATGAGCTCGATCATGACGGCGAGGTCATCGATCTTCTTTTGGTAAGCGACGACGGGCAAAATGGCCCGTTTGAGGGCGTTCAGTTTAGCGATGTGCTTTTGGGCGCGGTCGTTGCTGTTCCAAAAATCGGGCGCGCCCATTTCCGCGTCCATGGCCTCGATTTCACGCTGCTTTTGATCGCAGTCAAAGAAACCTCCATAGATGCCCGGCGCGCTTCTTGATGGTTTCGATTTGGTTTAAGTTTTCGGTGGAGACCATATGCAGAGGGTCAA
>CANGCX010000145.1 GCA_947452315.1 Opitutia bacterium
CCCTAGACCCCCTTTAATATCATGGCTGGACACGGCGGCGGAGCTTGGAAGGTAGCCTTTGCGGACTTTATGACCGCAATGATGGCCTTCTTTTTGTGCATGTGGCTCATGAACCAGAAGCCGGAATTATTGGAGGGCGTAGCGAAGTACTTCAGGGAACCGCCCAAAATTAAGATGCCTTGGAACACCGGCGTATTAAAAGACCAGGCCAAGGAGGCGACCGTCCGTGATATCAACGCCAAATCCAGCAAGGAAAACGCCGCCAAAGCCGCCTCCGCTGAGCAAAAAAATCTCAACGCCATCGCGATGGGCTTTTACGGTATGATCAACGTGAAATCGGATGATCCCAACCGCCCGGTTGATGTCGTCGTCTCCAACGACGGCGTGTTGATTACTCTCTATGATCGGCCCCGCAAACCCCTCTTCCAAGGTGAAGCCTCGGCCGAACTCTCCCAGTGGGGTGATTTCGTTTTCCAAAATCTCGCCTGGCTAGTCGATCGCCATGCTTTCCGCGTTTCCATCGAAGGTCATTCGCGCAGTGGTTTGAAAATGTTGTCTCCCGCTTATTCGGCCTGGGAACTCTCGGGCGATCGCGCCAGCAATGTTCGTCGGCTTATGGCCAATATCGCCGTCGCCCCTGAACAATTTGAACGCGTGACCTCCTTTGGCGACACCCGCCCGGCTAAAGGCGAGAAACGTGATCCTGAAAACGACCATCGCGTGGAAATCAAACTCTCTGTCGGAAACCGAAAACTCGGTGACCCCGCGCCGGAAAAACCGGTCGAAAAAGTAAAATCATGAAGTCCTTTTTATCCGGCCGAACGGGCATCGCCGTTTCGGATTCACCCAATCCCGTCGAGCCCGAAGCGCCTACCGGTCTTTCGCTCTTAGCTTCCGCGAGCGCGCTACCCAACGCTGTTGCTCCTAAAACAGGAGCCTCTTCGGTCCAATGCGTCCGCGAGGGTGAGGTCATCAAAAAATTGATCGTGACGTGTGAATGCGGCAAAACCGTCGAGATCGATTGTCAGTACACGACCGGGGCACATTAAGCGTCGCTGTCATGATCAGTCTTAAACAGCTCACGCAGCTGGCCGCGACTTCCACCGAAGTTTGGCAGGTATTTCAAATTGATGCCACCAAGCCTGCTGGGAGCGAACCCACCGAGGCGGCGGATGCTAAGGAACGCGCGGAACTGCAACTACGGCGTTCACGTAACCTGCTTTGGGAGCTTTCCTCCCGATACAAAGGCTTAAACGACGAGGCGACCGCCAGCCCTGCAATCCGCGCTCGGATGCTCGTCGACAACGCGCTTAAACTCGAGGGACTCGATCCGCGCATGTTGGCCTTGCGGGAGGATAAAAACCGGCACGCTCAACTCATCCGTGAATATCAAGCTACGTTTGATTCACTGCGGCTCAATCTGGGTGAGGACAGCATGCGAACTTTGACCGATACGTTTCATTTCCCCGAGCGCATTTACGCCCTCGGTGAATTCGTAAAATTACGCCGCGAAAAAGCAGGTCTAGAATCGCGGGCAATGGGTATCGAAAAGAAAATCGAGGAAGCCCGGGAAGAATCCGCCGAAGCCGAAAAAGACAGCGCATGCGTCGAAGCATTTTTAAGAACACGTAAGGCCCAAAAAGGTACCGCGATCGCCCTGGGGGTCGCACTGTTGGGAATGGTCTTGATCAACATCTCCATGATCATCGCGGCCGCCGTCGGTGTACTGGGGTTGGTTTTATTAATCGTCGGCCTCTTGTCCTGGCTCGCTAGCGGTGTGGCGTTTGCGGCCTTTGATGAACAACTAAAACGCAAAGTGAGCGCTTTTAAAGAAGAGGGGTTTTTGGCGGTCAGCCAGCGGCTCCGTAAGGCGCAGGAAGCGATGCGCGCCCTGGAGGTACGCTTCGAGGAAAACCGTAAGGAGTTGAGCGCCCTCAACGCCAAGCTCGGTAAAGCCACTGATTTAGAACGCACCTGGAAGCCGATGACGGATTTAGAAGTCGATAATCTTACCCAGAAAATGACCGAAAGCTGTAAACAGTTTTTCGGCGAAACGGGTGCGCGGCTTATTTTCCAAAACAAAAAAGAGCTCGCTCTGTTGTGAAGCGCCCACGCGGCGTTAAAAATCAATTTTCTTGCTCAGGATGAGGGTCGCGTGTGTGGTTTCCTCTCCGCTCGTGCCCGGGTGGTGGAATTGGTAGACACGCAGGTCTCAGAAGCCTGTGCCTCACGGTGTAGCGGTTCGAGTCCGCTCCCGGGCACCATTTTTACGCGCGATAAGTCCGCGGTTTAAGAAATCGGCCTCAGCGCTCGACGATAGTCTTGGCCGCGTTGCAACTGCTCGACGAGTGCTGAGTAGTCCTCTGCGACTAATGCTTTTTCGAAGCGATTGAGTTCGGCTTGATAGTGCTGGATTGCACCTAGGACTTCGGTGCGGTTTTGCTCGAGAATCGTGCGCCAGAGTTGTGGATCGCTGCCAGCGATGCGCGTGGTGTCACGTAAGCCGCCGCCTGCGAAGTCGCACCAGGCGGGATCGCGCTGTGCCAGAAACGCACAAAGAGTAGAGGCGAGCACCTGGGGTAGATGGCTGATGTGCGCGACGATTTCGTCGTGGCGGGCAGGTTCGACCACCGTGGTGTTGGCGCCGAGGTCTCCCCAGAATTTCAGGACGCTCGCCGTGGCGGCAGGTGCGGTGTTCGTGAGCGGTGTCACGAAACACGTGCGACCCTGAAAAAGTTCGGCCGTGCCGTGTTCCCAACCGGTTTTTTCCGAACCAGCCATGGGGTGCGCGCCGACAAAATGCGCGTGCGCACCCAGAGCGGCGGTGCCCAAGCGAGTAATTTCTTCTTTCACGCTGCCCACATCGGTCACGATCGCGCCAGTGGGGAGGTGGGAGGCGATTTGGCGGATCAGGGGAACGATATGGTCAACCGGGGAGGCGATCACAACGAGGCTTGACCCAGTGACCGCGGCCTCGGGGGTGTCGGCTACTGCGTCGCACCAAGGTTGGCCAGTGAGGGCAAGACGGGTCTCGGCGCGGCGAGACCAGATGACGATGCGTTGCGCAACGTGGCGGGCGCGAACAGCCCGGGCTACGGAGGCGCCGAGGAGACCGGGGGCGAGGATCGTGAGCTGGGGCAACATGACTTGCGGGAGGGACGCAAAATCGGCGCGTGGTGTCGAGCGGGGAGACGACTCAGCGTTCTGAGGGTTTAGCCCCGAGTTCGAGAATACGCTTAAATTCGCTGGCCGTGAGGGGTAAAACGGAGAGTCGGCTTTGGCGAATCAGAGCGATTTCAGCGAGCGCGGGATCCGCTTTGATCGCGGCGAGAGTGACGGGGTGGGCGAGTGGGCGGATGGCTTTGAGTTCGACGGCGACCCAGCCCGGTTCGGTGGTGGTGGCGTCGGGGAAGGCGGTCTGGGTGACCTCGGCAAGTCCGGCTACGGCTTTGGGCCCCACACTTTCGTAGAACAATACCGAATCGCCGGGGCGCATGGCGTTGAGGTGGTTACGCGCTTGGTAATTACGCACGCCCGTCCAAGCTGTGCGGCCCTCGCGCACGAAGGTGGCCCAAGCGTAAGCTTCGGGTTCAGATTTCACCAGCCAGTGTTGCGATTGCTTTTTCATGGGTTGGGCTTTGCTTGAATCTAAATGGCCGATCTCAACGAAGCCGAAAAGGCTAAAGCCCTAAAGATGCAGCGCCTGATCTATGTGTTGATGGCGGTGTTCGTGATCGCTCCCTTGGTGGTGGCATACCTGCTCAAACAATAGCCTAGGGATTCTGGGGCCGATCTAGGCCGCTCTAGCTGGGTTCGTTGGCTCCGGTATCGGTTCTCTGATTTTTTGGGCCTACAAGCCGGTCCCGATAGAAAAATGGTGTTTACTTGCGCCGAGCGTTTTTCCCATATCAGCACTCCTAGTAGATGGGGCAGTAGCTCAGTTGATAGAGCGCGTCGTTCGCAACGACGAGGTCGTCGGTTTGATCCCGATCTGCTCCACCATTTTAGGCCCGAAAGCCGCCTATGAGCCTCGAAACTTCGCACGGTTGCCGAAAAGTAAAGTGCGTGATCTTGCGATTGGCCCCGCACTTGCTCTCGTAATCGCTGTCGTAGGGAGATCCATCCGCTCCAGCTCAACTCATTTAAGCCATGAAAAAGATCAAAAAAGCCGCTAAGTCTTCCGCCTCGGCGCCCAAGCCTACCCTCAAAGCCAAAGCTAAAACGACTAAGACCCCCGCGGCCCGCGGCCCTGCTCGAACCACCAAAAAACCCGCTCCCGTTAAGGCTAAAATTCGAGCAAAAAAACGTCGTGTCTTGGCTGCGTCCAAGCCTGCGCCCGCGCCTAGTCTCACGCAGATCTCGGTACCCCTAGTCGCCCGCG
>CANGCX010000146.1 GCA_947452315.1 Opitutia bacterium
CGAAGGACGAAGATTTTGCGCAATTGACGATTCTTCGACCCGACACCGTGGCCGTCGTTTGGCTTCGGGTAGGGAGTTGTCGCACCTCCCGATTACTGAGTCCCGCAGGAAAACCGAGGTCAGGAAAACCCAACCCTTGACACCGTTCGAGCCGTCGGACACTTCAGTCACCCCTTAATCGCTCAAAAGTCATGAAACCCACCTTCCGCCCCCATCGTTTAAAGCGCGCCCGCAAGATTGGCTATCGCGCCCGCATGGCCACTAAAGGTGGCCGTAAAGTAATTCGCGCCCGCCGCCTCAAAGGTCGTAAGCGCCTGACCGTCGTTTGATTCCGTGCGGTTTCGGCCGCGTTTCAACTCGCCGCGGCCCCATGCGTTTTCGCCCTGAGCAGCACCTTCGCCGCCAGGATGAAATTCGTGCTGTCCGCACCGAAGGCCGCCGTGTGGATGCGCGTGCCTTCACGGTCTGGTGGAGGCCTCGGCCAAAGGCCGATTCCACGGTAACGATTAAAACCCCACGCGCCTGCGTAATCGCTTCTACGGCCGCTGTCGGTAACGCCATTCATCGCAATCGCGCCAAGCGCCGTCTGCGAGAACTCTTTCGGGCTCATCAAAACCAACTCCCGCGCGATTGCGACCTGCTCTTGATCGCCCGAGCTGCCGTTTTTCATCGGCCTTACGCAGAGTTGGAGAAAAATTTCCTCCAAGCCTGCGGCCAGATATCCACCTCGCCGCCGCCGTCCTCCCATGCCTGAGCGCCGTTCCAGTTTGATCACACGTTTGATCGGTTTGCCCACGGCTGGATTGGTACTGCTCGTGCAGCTTTATCAGCGTATTATTTCGCCCGCGCTCCCTGTTTTTCTTGGCCCTGGTTGCGGCTGCCGCTTCACCCCGACCTGCTCACATTACGCGATTGGCGCCTTACGTAATCACGGCGCAGTCATCGGCCTATGGCTCGGCGCTCGGCGCCTCTTGAAATGCACGCCGCTTCACCCTGGCGGTGAAGACCCCGTGCCTGAGCCCCGCAGCCGACCGCAATGCGCGACCGTATCCCAACTTACTTCATCTCTTTCCGACCCCCTTTCCTAAATGGACAAAAAAAATCTGATCCTCGGCATCGCTCTTATCTGCGGCGCCTTCGCCAGCCTCTACGTCGGCCAAAAAATCGCCCCGCAACCGCCTGCGCCGCCTGCTGCCGTACGCGAGGCTGTGGCGCAACAAGCTGCGCAAACCAACCTCACTGGCAGCACCGCTCAACCGCCCGCAATCGGCGCCGGTGGCCCCCAAGCTAATTTCGCCGCCGCCACGGGTGACAACGCCCAGGCCCAAGTCACCACGCTCGAAAACGATTTCATCCGCGTGCGATTCACGGATTTTGGCGGAGCCATCCGCGACATCGCGCTCAAGCAATACCCTGCCGCCCAAGGCCGGCCCGATCCGTTCATTTTTAACGAGCTGCATGCTGATCCGATGCTGGCACTCACCGAGTTCCCCGGTCTAGACCGCGGCACCCGCTACACCCTGGTCAGCAGCAGCAGCACCGAGATTGTTTTCCGCGCCGTCCTCGACGGTCGCCTCGAAGTCACCCGCCGTTACATCCTTGCTCTTTCGGTTGATCCTAAAGTCGGCAGCGATCCTTACCAAGTCCGCCATGAGACCACCTTTCGCAATCTTACGGACAAGACCGCCGTACCGCTGCGCGTCGCTCTCGCTCTAGGCACTGCCGCCCCGGTCAACGCCCTCGACTACGGCCTCCAGCTCAAAACCGGTTTCCACAGCCCCGAGACCCAGAAATTCATCGCCCGCTCCGAACTCGAGGGTGGCGGCTTTCTGGCTAACTTTGGCATCGGCTCCAGCCAACCGCTCTCGAGCGTAACCAGTCCAGGCCCCATTCTATGGGCTTCCGTAAAGAACCAGTTCTTTACCAGCATTCTCACGCCCGACGCTCCCGCCACCAGCCTAGTCACTCGTCGCGTCAAACTGCTCACGGCCCTGCCCGATGCTGACCGTAATGCCTACGGTATCGCCGGAGCCGCCCAATTCGAACTGCCTGCACTCGCCGCCGGCGCCACAACTAAACTCGCCGCCAATTTCTACGTCGGACCGAAAGAATACAAACGCCTCGCCAACGGCGACGTGTTCAAGGCCGACCAAGACAAGGTCATGGACTACGGCTTCTTCGGTTGGGCCTCCAAGCTACTGATCACGCTGATGACCTGGATGCACAGCTGGGCCGGCAACTGGGGTATCGCCATCATGCTGACGACGCTTGCGCTCAAACTCGCGTTCATTCCGCTCACGCTCGCTTCGACCAAGTCTATGAAGCGCATGGCCAAACTCCAACCCGAGCTGGCGGCCATCAAAGAAAAATTCAAAGACAACCCCCAGAAGCAGCAGCAAGCCACGATGCAGCTCTTCAAGGATCGCAAAGTGAACCCCGTTAGCGGCTGTCTCCCCCAATTGCTCACGATTCCGTTTTTCATGGGTTTTTACTCGATGCTCTCCAGCACAGCGGAGCTCCGTTACGCGCCATTTCTGTGGGCCCACGATCTCGCCTCGCCTGACACCCTACTGCATCTCGGCCCAATTCCGGTCAACGTGCTACCGCTGCTGCTCGGCGTCACCATGATCTTCCAGATGAAGCTCACGCCCACTTCGCCCACCATGGACGCGACGCAGGCCACGATGATGAAGTTCATGCCGATTATTTTCACCTTCTTCTGCTACAGCCTGCCTTCGGCCCTTTCGCTTTATTCAACGACCAACGGTCTGTTCACCATTGCGCAGCAACTGCTCATCAACCGCATGAAGGATGAGGAAGAAGCGCCCGTGACCCCCGCCGTCGCTGCCGGTGGCAAACCCGTGAAAAACGTCACGCCCAAGAAAAAATAAGCTCCCATGGCCGGCCATAACAAGTGGTCCAAAGTTAAGCGCCTGAAAGCCGTCACCGACGGCCGCCGTAGCAAAGTTTTTTCCAGTCTGTCTCGCGAGATCACCCTAGCCGCCAAAACCGGTGGGGGTGATCCCGACGGGAACGCCCGCCTTCGCACGTTGCTTCTGAAAGCCCGTGAAGCGAACATGCCCGCCGAAAATCTTGACCGTGCCATCAAGAAAGGCACCGGCGAGCTCCCAGGCATAGTCTACGAGCAAATGACCTACGAGGCCTATGGCCCGGGTGGTGTGGCCTTCGTCGTCCAAGTCACCACCGATAACAAAACCCGCGCCGCGAAAGACCTGCGCGCGATTTTCTCGCGTCACGGCGGCAACCTCGCCGCCTCTGGGGCGGTAATGTTTCAATTTCTCCACGCGGGGCAATTCCTGATCACCCGCGAAGCTGTTTCCGAAGACGCGCTCACCGAACTCGCCCTAGAAGCCGGCGCCGACGACATCATCACCACCGCCGAAGGCTACGAACTGCGTTGCGCCCTGCACGCCTTCGACCGCATTGCCCACGCGCTGGACGATCAGAAAATTAAACCCGCTAGTGCCGAGCTCGCCTACATTCCCACCTCTACCGTCGTCGCCCCCACCGGCCACCTCGCCAAAGATCTGGCCGAGCTCCACGAATCCCTCGAAGCTCTAGACGACGTGCAGCACGTCTTCTCCAATGAGGACGCTCCCTGATTCACCGCGCGCTCTTCGCGTCATATCACCTCCGCGCCCTTGCCTCGCCCCGCCGTTGCGCCTCAGCCTCCTCTAAGCATGACCGACGAAACCCAGGCCCCCGCCGCCCCCGCGTCCACACCGCCCTACCTCGCGGCTGACGACGTCGGACTCGTCGCGCCCCAGGATTTCGTGTACCCGCGCCCCTTCACGTTTAAGAACGGACAAGAACTCACGGGGCTCACACTGCGCTACGAGACGTACGGCACGCTTAACTCGACCCGCGACAACGCGGTTCTCATCTGCCACGCCCTGAGTGGAAACCATCACGCCGCTGGCTGGCACACGCCCACCGACAAAAAGCCCGGTTGGTGGAATAACCTCATCGGCCCCGGCAAAGCCGTCGATACCCGCCGCTTTTTTGTCATCTGCGCCAACGTCCCCGGCGGATGCTCCGGCTCGACCGGTCCGTCCTCGATCAACCCTGCTACCGACGAAGCATACGGCCTACGTTTTCCCGCTCTCACCATTCTCGACATGGTGCGCGCTCAGAAACTACTCCTCGACCATCTCGGCGTCGCCGAACTTCATACCGTCATCGGCGGCTCAATGGGCGGCATGACCGCAATGCTGTTCGCGATCGAATTCCCGCGCTTAACCCGACGTCTCCTCGCCATGGCCACTACCGCGCGAGAGGGCGCGCAAGCCATCGCCTTCAACGAGGTCGGCCGCCAAGCGATCATGCAAGATCCGGCATGGCTCAACGGGGATTA
>CANGCX010000147.1 GCA_947452315.1 Opitutia bacterium
CGAAAAAAATTCTCCTGTCCCTCCCGCCGCAAATAACACCGTCGCGCCATAGGGCATGAGCCACTCGAGCCGTTTCGCATACGTCGCGGCACAAAAATCGCCAGCCGCATCAAAATCAGTAATGGGAAACGACAATAGCCCAGCCGACATCGTTTTTTTCAATTCCGCAGGATTCATAAAGGGTAAGGGGGAGCGCGAAAATTCATGCGTGCCCGCGCACCGCAAAGCAAGCACCTGTCACACCCACTCCACACCCAGCGCTACCGCTTGTCCGCGCCTCAATCGAGATCACCCGCTTGAGGGCGCAGCACAATCTCCTCGACAACCGTTTTGCGCGAAAGCCGGTAAACTTCCAAAAACGCCCGCGCGACATCCTCTGCTGGCATCATCCGCTCGGCACCGATTCCGCTTTCACTCCACGACGGCGACCAGGTCGCGCCCGGATACACGCAACACACGCGCACACCAGCCGACTTGGTTTCCGCGCGAAGTACCTTCGCCAGACCCGTGACGCCGAATTTTGCGGCGCAATATCCCGCGCCGCCCGGATAAGCCGCGAGGCCCGCGATCGAGCTCATAAAAAAAACATCGCCGCGCCGGCGTCGCGTCATCGCCGGCACAAAGGCGCGCGTCATTAAAAATGCGCTGCGCAGATTCGCCGCATACATCCGATCAAATTGCGCCACACTCGTCGCGGTTAACGCACTCGCCTCGAATTTTCCGGCGTTGTTGATCAACACATCGACAGCGCCGAAGCGTTTAAAAACCGCGCGTTGAAGCGCGGCCACCGCGGTCTCCTCGCTCACGTCACAGGGAAAGATTTCCACCGACGCCGCATCGCCTATGAGCATCCGCGCGCAACTCCGCAACACGGTGCGCAATTTTATTTCCGAGCGGGCTACCAGCACGAGCCTGACATTTTTCAGGTGCGCGGCAAAAACTCGGGCTAAGGCCGCGCCGATGCCTTGGGAGGCGCCAGTGATGAGGACGACGGGAGCTTTCATCGTTAGTATTGGCGCTGAAACCCGACGCAAAACGCGAAACTTATATTTCGCGGCTTAGGCTTCATGACGTGACCGAGCTGACGCGAAGATCAGCAAATCAAAGATTGGAAATCAGAAAAGTCTGCCGTGAATCCGCCTTTCACACCCTTGCAGATGACGCTCACTGCGTCGTGTGAATGCAACGATTCGAGGTGCGCACAAGCGACTTGGAAATCCACGATACGTTTGTCGGCTCCAAATTCGCGGTAAAGTAACCGCGCGGCATCTTCGACGAATTTAATGTGCGCGCCGTTGAGTTCGGCAAAGGCCTGCTCATCCTCTCGTTTCACCATGACTTGCGTCTCGGTTTTGAGCGCGTTGGCGCAGTGCAGCTGGAGATCTTCGATCGTGAGCGAGCGGCCGGCGGCGAGCTCGACGCGCACGCGCGCCTTGGAGCGTTGGGCGTGCGGCGTGGCGAAAACACCGCGCGTGTTACGGGCGTGTTCCGCGAGCTCCGCGCTGCAAGGGCAAGTAGACGAATACACGAAATCAAAGTCGATGAAGCGCCGGTATTTTCCTGTGCGGTCCATCGTCCCCTCAAAAGCTACGCGGTAATATTGCCAGCCTGAGAGCCCACTCCGCAGACTTTTTTGGCGAATCGGAAAGGAGAACGAGAGTTTGATCCGCGCGTCGAAGGTGTCGATTTTACGCTGATATTTCGCTAGTAGCCGGCGCAACACGTCGAAGGTAAAAACTTCGTCTTCGTGTTCGTAGAAGGAACGCATGATGCGGCCCATGTTGATGCCTTTGAGGCCGGCTTGGAGGGAAACGGTACCCGTGACACTCGTCTCGAGCGTATGAACGTTGCCGTTGGCCGCGCGGAATTTCAGCGGCAGCCGAAAATTAGCACAGCCGACTTGCTGGATGGGCACGCGGGCACCATCGGCGGCATTCACCGCCTCCATCATATCGGGCAGGGATTTCTGGTAAGCGGCGTCAGTTTTGAACGTCGCGTCAAAGGTGCGATTCACCAAAGGGGCGACGCCGCCAGCGGTGTGATGCAGATACATCGGTTTCTTCTTCATCTCGTTTTTAGTAGTTCAGTCGGGCGATACCAGTGGTGGGGACGATAACCGTAGCCCCTTGTCAAAAAAAGGGGAACTGGCGCAGGGAGTTTAATCGACGTCGGGGCCGTGATATTCGGCGAAGTTGCGAGGCGTCTCGTAGAGCCGCACGCAGTGCAGCCGTCCAGCCGAGATGTACGGGGCAATCTCGTTCCAAAAAGCGATCACGAGATTTTCCGTCGAAGGAATCACCCCGCGCAGGAAATCGACTTCGTCGTTAAGGTTACGGTGATCGCATTTATCCACCACCGCGGTGTGCAAGATGCGCTTCAAATCGCCCAAATCCATGATGTACCCAGTCTCGGGATCAGGCGCACCCCGCACCGTGACCTCGAGGACGTAATTATGCCCGTGCCAGTGCGGATTGGTGCACAAGCCGTAGTGCGCAACATTCCATTTTTGACTCTTGGTCGGATTGTGCAGCCGATGCGCCGAGTTAAAATGCACCTGACGCGTGATCGACACCACCCCAGGCAGCACCCGCGGCGCGGCAGCCGGCACAGAGCGCGACGCAACTTTTTTGGCGACAGATTTCTTGGGCATGGAGGTGCAGTAGATAGCATAAAAGGCCCCTCCGTCAACCGCCACGGTCACACCGCAAGCTCGCCCTTTCCGATTGAATCGCCGGCCGAGGCCACGCTGAATCGGCGTTTTCCAACTCGCCCCATGCCCATCCGCAAAGCCCTCATCACCGCGGCCAACCCCCGCCAGCGCACGCTCCCGTTGCAAACCCTCATCGACCAGCAGGGTGAATCCAAGTCCGCGCTCCAGATCGTCCTTGAGGAAGCCGCGGGGGCCGGAATCGAGGAATTTTGTGTCGTTGTCTGCCCCGGCGACGAGACGGCTTACGCCGAGGCCTGCGGCGCACTTCGCTCTCGCGTACGCTTCATCGCTCAACCCACTCCTCGAGGCTACGGTCACGCCATTCTCTGCGGTCGTGAATTCGTAGGCGATCAACCGTTTCTTCACCTAGTGGGCGATCATCTTCACGTCGCGCACGGCGCCACCAGTTGCGCCCGCCAGTTAATCGACATCGCCGTCCTCGAAAATGCCTCTGTCTCCGCCGTTCAACCCACTCGCGAGAGCCAACTAACATCCTATGGTGCCATTGGGGGTAAACTCATCGGTGGCGACCGTCCGATTTACCAGATCGATAACGTCCTTGAAAAACCCACGCCCACCGTCGCCGAGCAACAGCTGATCGTCCCCGGCCAGCGCGCTGGTTTTTATCTGTGCTTCTTTGGTCTGCACGTGCTTGGGCCCGATCTTTTTAACATCCTCGACGAGCAACACGCCGCCGCACCCGATCAATCACTTGGCCTCTCCCCTGCGCTGCATACGCTCGCAGCCCGTCGGCGCTATCTCGCGTTTTCAATCGCGGGACGTCGCTACGACATTGGGGCGCCGTACGGTCTGTTACTCGCGCAACTCGCGCTCTCCCTTTCCGGCCGCGACCGCGATCGCGTTCTCACCCAACTCGTCGAGCTCCTTGCCATCCGCCACGATAAACCATGAGCGCCCGCGTAACCAATCTTATTGCCGCGGACAACGACGCGACGCGCGACCAAGCCATCGACACGTGGTGCCAAGGCCGCTCCTTAGCGCAACTCCTCGCCGACTGCGCCGAACTCGACTCCTTCCGCCGCCACGAATCTAACCTCTATCAACGCGTTCGCGCCCTGTTTTTCATCACCGCGATCCACCGCTATCACCTTCCGGCGCGCCCTGACCTCCCGCGCCTCGGCCGCGTGCCGTACGAGGGATTTCGTCACTTGCTCGAGCGCCGCTTTGAGGAAGCCATTTCCGTATTCGCCGCGGCCCAAGCCACCCATGGCCCGAGCGAAACACTCTCAAGCGCCCTAGCCTCCGCCCATCACGCCCTCGCGTTTCAAACGCTCGCCGACCAAGTCCGCCGCACCGTCCGGTCCACCCGAGGCAACGCCTGGATGTTCCGCCTCGGCCATCCTCTTGACCAACCGCTACGCGCACGCCCCGAGCTCCTCGCCCGTGAAAACTCCAACGCCCCCTACCCGCTCCTGCG
>CANGCX010000148.1 GCA_947452315.1 Opitutia bacterium
AAAAAATAATCGTCACAGGTTTTTTTAAAACGAGTCGGCAAGTACGACCCGAATGGCGCGACGGCGTCGCGGGCGGTCTGGTGCCAATGGACGGAGTCGGCGACGTTGCCGTAGTAAGGCGTGAGATCGAAGCCGCCGCCAAACCACCAAATGGGCGCGGCGTTTTTGTCATGCGCGATGAAGAAGCGGACGTTGGCGTGGCTCGTCGGCACGTGGGGATTGCGCGGATGGATCACGAGCGAAACTCCGAGCGCTTCCCACGGGCGGCCGGCAAGTTCGGGGCGGTGCGCGGTCGCGGATGGCGGGAGTTGGTGGCCATGGACATGCGAGAACGCGACGCCGGCTTTTTCGAAAATGGCGCCTTCGGCGAGGATGCGAGTGCGCCCGCCGCCGCCCTCGGGGCGCGTCCATAAATCTTCGCGGAACGGCGCGCTGCCGTCTTCGTTGGCGAGGGCCGCGCAAATACGCTCCTGTAAATCGAGGAGATAGGTTTTTACGGCGACGAGGTCGGGCGACATAACGTGGTTGAACGACTACGCAGGAAAAGACGCCGAGTAAACTATTTCGCGGGAATTGTGCTAAACGAGCGGGTTAAACCGGGTGGGGGCTTGACGACTTTGTTATGGTTCACGTTCGACAGGCTGGCGCCTCCCGTGCTGGCTGACGAACTCGACATGCAATCACCTGTGCTCACGACCATCGCCATCACCGGATTCACCGTGGCGTTTTTCCATGCCGCGATTCCGACGCATTGGTTGCCCTTTGTGCTCGTGGCGCGGGCGCGGAATTGGAGCCGGTGGAAGACACTCGCGGTGACGGTGTTCGCTGGGCTCGGGCACGTGGCTTTGACGAGTCTGCTCGGGTTGGCCATCGCCTGGTTTGGTTTTCAGTTAGATGAACATGCCGGTGCGCTGTTCACGTGGATCGTGGGCGGGTTGTTGATCGCGATCGGCCTGTTTTATTTCTGGCAACAATTTCGCGGCGGCGGGGTGCGGCATCATCACCTGTTGGGCGGGCAGCATCGCCCGAGCGCGCATTGCGGGCACGGGCATGACCATGAAAACAGTCACTGGGACGTAGAGCTGAAAGAAAGTCCGCTGGCCTCAAACAAAGCGGGTGATTGGGCGGCGATCAGCGGTCTGTTCGTGATGCTGACGCTTTCGCCGTGCGAAGGGTTTTTGCCGGTTTATCTCTCCGGCGTGCAATTTGGCTGGCGCGGTTTTTTCGTCCTCAGCGGAATTCTGGCGGTGGCAACTTTGCTCGGGATGATGCTTTTCACGTGGCTGACCTTGCTAGGACTCGAGCGCTTCGAAGTGAAACAATTCGAGCGCTATGAGGCAGCCTTGCTCGGGGCCATCTTTACCGTGCTGGGGGTACTGATGCTCGTTTTGAAGCACGAGCATTGAGCCGCGGTTGCGATTTATTTTCTCGTCGGCGGCAGCGAGAATTTGATCACAGTATCGTTGGGCGCGGTCGACTTTTTCTCGGCGCTAGAAAGCGGGGCAGCGCTTAAATTGGAGTCACCTGTGCTAGCTGCGTTACTTGCACTGGGTGTGGCGATGAAGGGCGCTGAATCGGCAGGGATGGCTGCGAAGCCTTTTTCAATCAGATCAGCGGTTTTGAGGTCACGCGAATGGCCTTTGTCGATTTCACCGTTTTTTCCGAATGAGCCCATGATTACGACAATGATGCGTTTGCCGTTGCGGAGTGCCGTCGCACTGAGGCAATAGCCGGCGCCCACCGTGTAGCCGGTTTTCAGGCCATCGACGCCATTCACTTTGCCGAGGAGTTTATTGTGATTCTCCATGTGTTGTGGGCCGCCGGGACGGGAGGAGCCGAAGTCGCGTTTACGGACGGAAGTGTACGTGAGGACGTCGGTTTTTTGCAGCAGGTACGTGCACAAGAGCGCGAAATCGCGCGGGGTGGTGAGATCGCCATCGGCGATGCGACGACTGGTCGGCGGAAGTCCGTGCGGTGAGCGGAACGTCGTATGGTTCATGCCGAGGGCGCGGGCTTTGGCGTTCATCAATTCAACAAAGCCTTCGACGGAGCCGGCGGAGGCGCGAGCGAGGGCGTGTGCGGCGTCGTTGGCCGACTGAATCATCATGGCATAAAGCAATTCCTCGACGGAGAAGACTTCCTTTTCTTTTAGGAAAACTTGGGTGCCACCCATCTTGGCGTCGGCAGCGTCGGCAGTGACGGGGGTGCTGAGGGTGATGGTTTTATCGGCGAGTTTGTCGAAGAGCACGGCGAACGTCATGAGCTTGGTCATGCTCGCGGGCGGGGTAACGACGTCGGGGTTGTTTTCAAACAGAGTCTTGCCGGTGGCGGCGTCGATGACGATGGCGCCTTTGTACGAGCCGAGGTCGCTGGCTTCAGGCCGGGTCGGTTTGGCGCGAGTGGCGGCTGCGAGTGGCGCGACTAAGGCAATGGTGATCAGGGCGAGACGCGGGAAAATCATGGTGCTAGCGAGAAAGATTATGCGGGTTGGGCGAGAGAAAAAACGCGGAACGGAAAATGAGATTATGTGAGCGGTTCTCCGCCATGAACTTTATCAACTGCGCGGCTCCAGCGGTAAACGAGCGGGCCTTTGGCGCGGTCGAGTTGTTTGTAGAGCGCGGGGTCGGAGCGCTTGAGGAGCTCGAGTTCGTTGAGGCCGCTCGCGTCACAATTGAGGAACCGGGCGTAGGGCTTGAAGTGTTCCGGGCGACCGATGATGCGCGAAAGTTCGTCCGGCGCGGTTGGCGCGGGCATGCGGTCGAGGGCGAAAAAGGCGTACGGGAGGCTGCGGAGGTCGATGCCGGCGCGTTGGCCAAATTTCACCCATTCGGGGGTGGCAAAAATTTCGGAAGGCGGCGGCGCGAAGAAGTGGCACCAATCTCGCGCATGTTCGGCTTGAAATATGCCGCAGGCGCCGGCGTGCGTGCAAGGCGCGATCACGTTGAATGTGGCGCGAAGGGTTTCGCGGACGGCGCCGAGTTGGCGGCTGACGTCGTGGGTGCCAGGTTCGACCCAAAGGACGGCGGAGGCGCGAGTGATCAACCCATCGAGTTGGGCGCGAGCGGTGGGATTGAGTTCATTCAGAACGTGGCTGATGACGAGCAGGCCGATGGGCGCGTCGCCTTGCAGCATTTCGGCTGGCGCGGCTGCGACGTTGAGTTGGGGAAATTCGGTTTGCGCGGCGCCAACGGAGAAATCAACGGCGAGCGGCGAATGATCCCAAACGTGGAGTTGTTTGAAATGATCGCTGCCACCGAACGCGGCGAGCACGCGCCGAGCGGCCACACCGCTGCCACAACCCCAGTCGAGGACGGTGCGGGCGCTCGGGCGCCAATGGCGCAGTCGGATTTCGGCGAGGACGGCGTCCCATTTCCAGCCGATGCGGGTGCCGTAGGTGAAATCGTAGCTCGCGAGATCGGAAGGGCTTTGCCAATAGGGGCCCGCGGCAGCGGAGCCGGTGAGAAATCCGGCGCGCAAACGATCTAGGGCGTTCCAGTCGAGTTGGGACCAAGTCATGAAATGAAGGCGGCCGCTACCAACGGCGGAGAAAGTTCGAGGGTTGGCCCGCGACGAGGGTCACGCGTCGAGGCTGGGTCTCACCGCGAGAGATGATTTCGATTTCGAGCGTAGCGCCGGGGCGGCGATCAATGAGCAATTTACCCAGTTCGCTTTGGCGGCTGATCGCGCCTTTGAAGGTCGTGATGGCGCGATTATCGAGGGAAAGAATTTCGTCGCCCTCCTTAACGCCGGCGAGTTCGGTGCTGGAATTGGGCGGGACTTCGGTTACGACGAGGTGGGAGACGCTGTCGCTTTGGGGATTGCGCGCGACGCGCAGGCTGATGGGGAAGCTCGTGATGGCGTCTTCGTGGACGCGAAACGGTTGGAGGGCGACGGCGCCGGCGGGCGCGGGTTTGGCTTTTTTAAGCGCCTGAAACGGGGAGGCTGTTGTGGAGTTGGGCGGAGTGACTTCGAGAAAAGCCCAGAAATCTCGATCGTCGGCGTAGACAAAAAGGGAGCAACGGATGGAGGCCCCTTCGCT
>CANGCX010000149.1 GCA_947452315.1 Opitutia bacterium
ATCGGCGCCCCACGCTGGGGCCTCGTCGCCCCAGTCGAGATTGAGCGCATCGATATAATGTATGGCCCATTCTCCGCCGCCTACGCCGGCAACTCCTTGGGCGCCGTCATGGAAATCACCACCCGCCTCCCGGAAAAATTTGAGGCTACTCTCTCCGAAACCCTCGCGCTCCAGACGTTCAACCTCTACGGTACCGACACTACCTATCGCACCCTCCAGACCGCCGTTAACACCGGCCACCGCCTCGGCAAACTCTCCTTTTGGATCAGTGCCAACTATCAGGACAGTTACAGCCAACCCCTCAGCTACGTCACCGGCACCACGTTCCCGACCGGCACCACCGGCGGCTACGGCGCGCGCAATAAACTCGGCCTCCCCGCCAACATCTTCGGCGCCTCCGGCTTGCTCCACACCCGGATGACCAACGCCAAGCTCAAAGTCGCGTATGATCTCACACCGATCCTCCGCGTGGCCTACACCATCGGCACTTGGAAAAACGACGCCGATGCCTCGGTCGACACTTACCTCCGCGACGCCGCTGGCCAGCCCACGTTCGCCGGGCAGGCCGGTTTTGCCAGCGGCTATTACCGCCTGCTGCAAGAACACAGCTCGCATAGTTTCTCACTAAAAACCGACACCAAGAGCCACTGGGATTTCGACGCTGCCGCCACGCTCTACCGTTTCGACCAAGACAAACAACGCACCCCCACCACCGCCTCCACCACCGGCACCAGCTTCGGCACCGCCGGCCGCTACGCCGTCCTCGGCGGCACGGGTTGGTCCACCCTCGACGTTAAAGGCACGTGGCGCTCCGCACTAAAAAATTCTGTTCACACTGTCACCTTCGGCGCGCACGACGACCGCTACAAACTCTACAACCCCACCTTCAACACGCCCGATTGGCTCGGCGACGCCCCTGCCACCACCACCGTCTCCGAAGGCAACGGTAAGACTCGCACCCAAGCTCTCTTCCTGCAGGAACTCTGGCAGCCCACGCCCGACGTTAAATTCACTCTCGGCGGCCGCTACGAGGAATGGCGCGCCTACGACGGCTACAACGCCAACGGCGCCACCGTCGTCCGCCAGCCGACCGTCTCCGCCGAAAAATTTTCGCCCAAAGCCACGGTGTCGTGGAACCCCGCCCGCGATTGGACCATCACCACTTCAATCGCGAAAGCCTACCGCTTCGCCACCGCCGCCGAGCTCTACCAACTCGTCACCACCGGCACCACGTTCACCTCGCCCAACCCCAACCTCAAGCCCGACGACGTCACCGCCACTGAGATCAAACTCGAGCGCACTTTCGCCAGCAGCCGTCTCCGCGTTGCTCTTTTCGAAGACGACATCCACGACGCCATCATCGCGCAGTTCAACCCGCTCGTCCCCGGCTCGCCTACGCTTTACTCCTACGCGTCCAACGTCGACCACGTCCGCGCCCGCGGCGTCGAGCTCGTCCTCGAAAGTCGCGACCTTTTCATCCGCGCCCTCGAATTTGCCGGCAGCGTCACCTACCTCGACGCCAAGACCCTCGCGCTCTCCGGCCGCGCCAGTGCCACCGCGAGCGCCAGCGCCGCCATCGGCAAAAAACTCCCCAACATTCCCGACTGGCGCGCCACCTTCACCGCCACGTACCGCCTAGATCCACGCTGGGCTTTCACCCTCGGCGGCCGCTACAGCGACAAACTCTGGACCACCCTCGACAACACCGATGTGAATCCCAACACCTACCAAGGCTTCGCCCCGTTTTTCGTCGCCGACACCCACGTCAACGCGCGCCTGAACGCGCGCTGGCGCGTCAGCCTTGGCATCGATAATATTCTCAACCGGAAGTATTTTCTCTTCCACCCGTTCCCGCAGCGCACCGTTGTCACGAGTCTCAGCCTCAGCTTATAAACCGCCTTAATCATATGAAACGCTTCATCGCTCTGCGTACTTTTTTGTGTCTGACATTGGCGATCGCCAGCTGCGTCGTCTGCACGCCGCGGACACGGGCCGCGACTGAGTTTCCCGCCGCCGCTCAGCCGCAACTCGCCACCGCGACCGACGGCCGCGTCTGGCTCACGTATGGCTCAGGTAAAGATATTTTCGTCGCTCGCTCTCGCGACGCCGGCGCCACGTTTGAGGCACCCGTCCGCGTGGCCACGCTACCTGCGCTCCAACTCGGCATGCGCCGCGGTCCGCGTCTCACCGCGTTCGGCGATCATCTCGTCGTAACCGCAATGGCCGGCGACTTTTTCGCCTTCCACTCCAACGACGGCGGCACCACCTGGTCCGCCCCCGTGCGCATTAACGATGCTCCCGGCGCAACTCGTGAAGGCCTCCACGATCTCGCCCTTGCCCCAGACGGTCGGCTTTTCGCCCTCTGGCTCGATCTTCGCGCCGGCCCGATGCAACTCTGCGCCGCCGAATCCATCGATCACGGCACCACCTGGAGTCCCAACGAAGTCGTTTATCGCGCCCCCGCCGGGCCGATCTGCACGTGCTGCCAACCCACCGCCCGCTTCAACACCCGCGGCGACCTCTGCATCATGTGGCGCAACGACCTCGACGGCGCCCGCGATATGTGGAGCGCCGTCCGTCCTGCCGGTTCCACTACATTTGGCCCCGCCGCCAAACTCGGGCAAGGCACCTGGCCGCTCAAAGCTTGCCCCATGGACGGAGGCTCGCTTGTCGCCTCTGGCGATACCTTCACCACGCTCTGGCAACGCGATGGCACGATCTTCTTCACTCGTCCTGGCGCGCCCGAACGTCGCCTCGCCCTCGGCAAACAACCCGTTGCCGCCAGCACCCCGACGCGCACCGTCGCCGTCTGGCAACAAGGCCCCGAGCTCTGGACCACCACGCTTGATCGTAACGCAGCGCCCACGCTCCTCGCTCCGGCCGGCCGCTTCGCCTCTCTGGTCGCGATCCCCGGCACCGATCACGTCCTCGTCGCCTATGAGAACGGCCCCGCCAGCATCGTCACTCGCCTCGATCAACCAACACCGACTCCCCCTGCCGCAGCCGCCACTAGTAAACGCTACGCACTGCGCGGCGTCATCGTCGCCATCGACGCCGGCAAATCCGCGCTCCGCATCAAACACGAAGAAATCCCCGGCGTGATGCGTGCCATGACGATGCAGTTCCGAGTCGAGGCCAATGCCCTACAAGCCGCCCAAGTCGGCGCCACCATCACCGGCCTCATGTCTCGCCAACCCGACCACTGGCTCCTCGAGGACGTGAAAATCGGGGCCGCAAACTAAGCGTTCCTGTCACGGCGCCCGCCGCGCTGGACAAATTCAGAGCCACGCGCGCAACGCCCAGCGCAACTTCTCCCGCGCGCGCGCGATGCGCGATTCCACGGCCTTCACCGTGCAGCCTAGCGTCGCCGCAATCTCAGCCTGCGCGAGCTCTTCGTATTCAAACAACACCAACGCCTCGCGTAGTTCCGCCGGCAAAGCCGCCACCGCGTCCCGCACCGCCGCCGCCCGTTCTGCGCGTTCCAAATCACCCACCCCATTCGGCCGCTCGCCCTCGGGCCACGGCCGCTCATGGCCCGTTTCACTCCACGCGTCCAAAGACACACTCGGCCGCCGCCGCCACCAACGCAGACGATTACGCGCGAGGTTCACCGCGATCGAAAATACCCAAGGGCGAAACGCCGCCTCAGGACGAAATTTCTGCCGTTGTGACCACACACGCACCATCGTCTCCTGCGCCAAATCCTCGGCTTCACTTGCGTTGAGCACGATCCGCGCGATCAGTCGCTTCACCGGCAATTCCCAACGTACCAGCAACGCCGCAAACGCCGCTTCGTCACCCGCACGGACGCGCATCATCAACGCCGCGTCTTCCCGCGCTTCCGCCAAACTCACTTCTTCCATTCGCGCCGATTTAAAACTGTCGTGCGCCGGCGCCATCAGGGTTGCGCCCTCACCGTGGGCGCACCCGCGTGATCGTAGCCCACTACTTTCGGCAACACCATCGCCAGATACCGCTCGCCTTGGCCCGCGGGCATCAACGCGGCCACTTGCTTAAA
>CANGCX010000150.1 GCA_947452315.1 Opitutia bacterium
AAGAAGCGGGTCAACCGGAGAAAAACCTATGAGCACTTCGCATAACGATGAATTGGTTGAGCGCATCACGCGCCAGATGGGCGAACTGCCGACCTCCCTCGAAGTCGTGTGTCGCTTGATGTTGATGTTGCGTAATCCGACCCAGGAAAACGAACACGTCGTCAAAGCGCTGTATTCCGACCGTCAGCTCTCCGGCCAACTGGTGCGCAAACTCGATTCCAACGAAGAGGCCCAGGTCGACGAAAAGGGTAACGTCATCGAACGTAAACGTTCCGAAGCCGAGGTTCTTCAAGTCCTCGACGGAGCGGTACTGCAGATGGGCTACACCGCGATCCTTCGCCTGGTTTCCGCGCTCAGTGTCGGTAAATTACTCGCCGCCGAGCACAAAGGCTACGGCATGCAACGGCGCGACCTCTGGGTGCACTCCGTAGTCGTCGCCTTGATCGCCCAAAGATTGTGCGAACTTCTGGCCGAAACCGGCCGCGAGTCGATCGACCCCTCCCTCGCCTTCATCGGCGGGCTCATGCACGACACCGGCAAGGCCGCCCTGAGCACCGAACTGGTGCAGCACTTAGAGAAAGCAAATAAAGCCGCTTTCGAAAAAGACGCCAACTGGATTCAAATCGAAACCGAGTTGTGCTTGATCGATCACGCCGCGCTCGGCGCCCGGCTGATGAAACAATGGAAACTTCCTGTAGAGGTTTCCGATGCCGTCGCATTTCACCACCAGCCCACGAAGGATCAAAAGCTGGCCTCCATTGTGCACCTAGCCGACTACGCCTCCCGCTTTGTTTCCAACCCCGGCGGTTGGTCCAGCTACGCGATCAAAGTCGACCCGGCCGCTTTGGCTACGTGCAAATTGCGCCTCGACGACATTCAACGCGTCGTCCTCCACGTCTCCCAAGACCGCGCAACAATAGATACTTACGCTAACATCTAAGTTAGCCGGCGCCTCCAGCAGCTGCTGCCGCCCAACTCAGCCCTAAAGCCGAGCTGGGTTCGTGACGTTATTGTTTGATTCGAATTGTCGACGCGGACTAGACGCTCGTATATTCTTCCCGCCACGCACCATGAAACTCTCCTCGCTTCTGCTACTCGGAGTCATTCTTGCAGGGGTGGCGCATGCCCAGATCGAAGGAGAATCCGCCGCGGAACTGATCAAACGCGCGGAACTCGGAGACGCCGTTTCTCGCGTCAAATTGAGCCTGATCCGCAGCGGCGGAGACAAACAACTCGCCTCCGAAATCCAAGCCGCGCGCTGGTACCAAGAAGCCGTTGAGCAAAACAACATCGCCTCCCAGTATAGCCTGGGGCTCATGTTTGAGTCCGGCGTAGGCCCAGCCAAAGACGCGACCGAAGCCACCCGCTGGTTCCGCATGGCCGCGGAGCGCGGCAATAACGCCGCTCAATTCAAACTCGGTAACCACTACGCTGCTGGGGATGGCGTGGCTAAAAATTCCACGGAAGCGGCCCTCTGGTTTCGCAAAGCCGCCGAACAAGGCAATGTCGGCGCCCAACGCAACCTCGGCCTCATACTCTTGAATGGCACCGGCGTGGCCAAAGATATCCCCCAAGCCGCCCAATGGCTCCGTAAAGCCGCCGAGCAAGGCGACGTCACCAGCCAATATAACCTCGGCATCCTCTTCGGCAGCAAACTGGCCAAAAACTCTAGCGATTCGGCCCGCTGGTATCGTAAGGCCGCCGAGCAAGGCCTAGCGGCCGCCCAATTTCAACTGGCCCTCCTTTGCGAACGCGGCGACGGCACCACCAAGGACGCCATCGAAGCGGTCCAGTGGCTCCAAAAAGCGGCCGAACAAGACCACGCGGAAGCTCAAACCCTGCTCGGCGAAAAATATGCCACCGGCGACGGCATCCCCAAAGACAACGCTGAAGCGGTCAAATGGTACCGCAAAGCCGCCCAACTTGGCAGCATATCCGCCCAATGTAACCTCGGCTTCATGTACGCCACTGGCGGAGGCGTCGAAAAAAATCCCGCAGAAGCGCTCATCTGGTTTCGCAAATCCGCCGAACTCGGCAACGCCATCGGCCAAGTTAACCTCGGCATCCTCTACCAAACCGGTAACGCCATCGGCCAAGATTACTTCGAAGCCGCTAAGTGGTACCGCAAAGCCGCCCTCCAAGGCAACGAGCTCGCCCAATATAACCTCGGTCTTCTCTACGATGCCGGTGCGGGCGTACCTAAAGACAGCGCTGAAGCCGTCCGCTGGATTCGCATGGCCGCTGAGCGTGGTCACGGTCCCGCCCAAACCAACTTGGGGGCCAAATACGCCACCGGCGACGGCATTCCCAAAGACCTCGTCGAAGCCCACATTTGCTTCAACCTTGCTAGCGTCAAAGGCAACGCCACCGCCCAACGCAATATGGTCATGATCGAGCGCGACATGACCCCTGATCAACGCTCCAAAGCCATGGAGTTGGCTCGAAACCGCTTCGCCGCAGTCACCAAGACCGAGGCAAATGCCAACCCCGCTAAGCCAACCTCCGCCGAGCCAGCCGCGCTCACCGCCACTCCTACCCCATCATCCGCTGCTACGCCAGAAGCGGCCGCCCCAGCCACAGCTCCAGCTCCAGGGGCCGCCCCGGCCCGCCCCACTGCGGCAAAATAAGCTGCGCTCGCTTCGGGCCCTTTAAATTTGGTTTCCCTCCCCGCGCGCCGCGCCTCAACCTCAGGACCCTCATGAAAAAAGAAGCCATTCTGCAGAAATTTCGCACGGAACGCGTCATCGCTCTGATTCGCGCCGACAACCCCGACGGTCTCCTTGATTGTGCCAAGGCGCTAGCCGAAGGCGGCCTGACGAGTATCGAGCTCACCATGACGACCCCGGGGGCGATTCGCATGCTGGAGAAAGCCACCTCGGAACTGCCTGATTTTCTCTTCGGCCTCGGCACGGTTCTCGACGCCGAGACCGCTCGCGCCGGCATCCTCTCCGGCGCCAAATTCATCGTCACCCCCGCCTTGCGCCCCGATGTCATTACGCTGTGCAAACGCTATAGCGTGCCCATTTTCTCCGGCGCTTTCACGCCCACCGAAATCGTCAACGCGTGGGAAGCCGGTGCGGATGCTGCGAAGATTTTCCCCGCTGAATTTTTCGGCCCCGGCTACATCAAATCGGTCAAAGCGCCACTCCCGCACATTGAGATGGTCCCCACGGGTGGCGTGAATGAAAACAACATCGGTGACTTCCTCAAAGCGGGTGCCTTCGCCACGGCGGCGGGCAGTTCTCTGGTGGACGCTAAAGCCCTGAAGGAAAAAAATTGGGCCGCGATCACCGCCAAAGCCAAAGCCTTCGTCGCGGCCGTCGCCGCCGCCAAATAATTCGAGGCGCCACTTCGCTCTTACTTCGCCCCGACTCGAATCTTCGAGTTTGGGGCTTTTTATTTTTTTAGCAGCTCAGGTCGTTTCCGCTGCGCAGGCGCCGTCCACTTTCGGCAACAGCTCTGCAATCTCAACGATGCGCTTCGCCCGTCGGCCCGCCGCATCGCGCGCAAAATACGGATCTTCTTCGCGCGCGACTTGGACTTCTTCCTCTTCGCCGTCCTTCGCATCACTGCCGTCGTCTTCGACGCCTTCTTCATCCACAACGAACCATTCAAGCTCGTCGTCAAAAATATGGGTCATTCGCCGTGCTTGTGGCTCGAGGATAAGAGGCGGATTTTTAACTCGGCCCGCCTTCACGAATTCAAACAGGCACGGCACGAATTGATCCGCAAAAAACGCTCGGAAGTCACTCATCCATTTGTTGCCCACGCCCTCGCGCCGGTTGAGTAAGGCCACATCAGAAAAATGCACACACGCCTCGTACCAAGCGCGTAGCGCAGGATGTTTCTCCGCCAACTGGCAATTGATCACGGTGTAAACCCGCGCAATCTCAGCCGGTTTCATTTCTACCCACGCCTTAAAGGCTTCCATCTGGTCGACCGGACTGCGCCGACCGTCCGTCACGAAAAACACATGCGTCGCACCTGCCGGCAAGTCCGCTTCGATGG
>CANGCX010000151.1 GCA_947452315.1 Opitutia bacterium
ACGTTTTCCGCGGTGGACCCATCGGTGTCGCTAGCGGCACCGAAGTACGCTACGAGACCTACGACGATAAACGTGCGAGTTTTGTTGGGCTCAATCCCCCGGGCTCGGGCAGCCAGTTCCCCTACCTGCGCGAGGGTGACAACGACTTTCTTGCTCTCAGTTCCAACGTCCCGATCAGCGCCGCGCAGACTATCTACGCCGCCTACATCGAGACCTCGCTGCCCTTCGTCACCCGCGAAAATCGCCGCCTGTTGTTCGAGGCGCTCGAACTCACGCTCGCCGGCCGCTTCGAACATTTTTCTATTTTCGGCCAGACGACCAAACCTAAAGCCAGTCTCGTGTGGAAACCGTTTTCATTTCTCAAAATGCGCGCTTCTGCCGCCGAATCCTTCCGCGCGCCTAATCTCGTGCAGACTAACACCACGCCGCTACGCCGGCAGATTGGCGCCGACGACGGCTACCGTTTCGACGTTACTGGCTTGCTGTCCGATGGCACCGCCCAACGCACCGTCTATCGCCAGGGCAACCAAAGCCTCCAGCCCGAAGAAGCCAAAACTTGGGTCGCCGGCCTGGTCCTCGATGTGCCCAAAGTCAGCGGCCTTTCCTTCTCGTTCGATTATTTTCACCTCAACCAAAATCAGGTGATTGAAAACGTCGGCGGCCAAGCCGCGATCGACCGCGATGAACTCACGCTCGCGCTCGCGACGCAGGCCGAACTCGCTAAGGGCACTAACATCAACCAAATCGATCTCGGCTCAGGCACCGCCGCCTACAAAGGCTCGAGCAAGGTCATCCGCAAGCCTGTCACCGACGCCGACCGCGCCGCCTTCGCTGCCTTCAACGCCCAGCAGACTAACAGCAACGCACGCCGAGCCGCCGTCGGAGAACTCGTTAGTGTTATCGACGACTATCTCAATCTTAGCGGCCGCGACATCCAAGGCTACGAGTTCGGCGCCCAATGGCGTTCGCCCAAAACCAATTACGGTCAATTTACGTTCAATGGCGAAGCCACGCACTACGTACTCCGGCGCTCGCAAGCCGATGCAAACTCTTCGCTCCTCGACGAACTCGATCGCAACGGCCGGGTTAAATGGCGCGCCAACGCCTCGCTCTCTTGGCGTCGTGGCCCCGTCTCGCTCGGATGGTTCTCCACTTATTTCGGCTCCTTTGTGGACACCTCCGCTGCCACAACTGAGGCGATTTACCGTGCCCTCGGCGCACCCAGTTACATTCGCGTGTTCAACGATAACGGAATCATTCGCTATCTGCTCCGCGTCGATCCCGCCTACAATCACAACGCTTGGATTTCCTACCGTTTTACTGGGCACACCCAAGCGTGGCTCAAAGGTGTCTCCGTCCGCGGTGGCATCAACAACGTGCTCGATAGCGAACCCCGTCAGGCCGATGAACAGTACGGTTATCAATCCGGCACCGCCAATGTGCGTGGTCGGCAATACACGTTCGAGGTCTCTCGCAAATTCTAACAGCACGCTTTCCGCGGCGCTCTTTGATCTGGCGCCGCGGATTGCCTTGGACCGCGCGGCGCGTTTATCTGGCAGCCAACCCCTCGAGCCCCACCTGTGTTTTCCTTCCTAAAATCCGCCCCGTTCCTCGCTCCGCTGCCAGCTGATCGCGTTGACCCGACTTACCGCCGATTACGCTGGCAGGTGTTTGCGGGCATTTTCGTCGGCTATGCGGCGTTTTATCTCGTGCGAAATAATTTCGCGCTCGCGCTGCCCGCCATCCTTAAGGCGCACCCAGAGTACTCTAAAGTCCAACTCGGTTGGGCGATGACCGGCCTGCTTACGGCGTATGGCGTGGCGAAATTTATCATGGGCGCCGTGTCGGATCGCAGCAATCCGCGCGGGTTCATGGCGCTGGGCTTGTTGCTGACGAGCGCGGTGACGTTTGCTTTCGGGACGATGCCAGGAATCTACGGCTCGCTCGCCTTGATCGTCGGGCTGCAAACGCTCAATGGCTGGTGCAACGGCATGGGCTGGCCGCCGTGCGGCAAGACGATGGTGCATTGGTGGAGTACATCGGAGCGCGGGCGTGTCGTCGCCACTTGGAATGTCGCGCACAACGTCGGCGGCGCGCTCATCGCGGTGTTCGCCGCGTGGGGTGTGGCATATTTCGGCGACTGGCAGGCGACATTTTATGTGAACGCCTCGATCGCGGCCGCCATGGCGGGGTTGATTTTGCTACTTCTGCGCGACACCCCGCAGAGCTGTGGACTGCCGCCGGTGGAGACATTTAAAAATGATTTCCCCGCCGACTACTCGGCGGCGCACGAGCAGACGCTCAGTTTCCGGGAAATCTTTTTTCGCCACGTGTTGAACAACAAATTTCTTTGGGCCATCGCGCTCGCGAATGCCTTCATCTACTTCGTGCGCTACGGCGTGGTGAATTGGATTCCCACGTATTTGCAGACGGCGAAGGGTTTTAATTTCAAAGAATCCGGGTTGGCCTGGACCGCATTTGAGCTGGCGGGGATTCCCGGCACGATTTTGTGCGGCTGGATCTCGGATCGCTGGTTCAAAGCGCGACGTGCGCCGGCGACGATTTTGTTTATGGCGCTGACCCTTGCTGGCCTTGTGGTCTACGGCCTAAACGGTCGCGGGCCTTACTGGATCGACGTGGCGGCGTTGATTGCAATCGGGTTTTTCATCTACGGGCCGATCATGATGATCGGGCTGCACGCGCTGGATCTCGTGCCAAAAAAAGCAGCAGGCACGGCGGCGGGATTCACGGGCTTTTTTGGGTATTTTTTTGGCTCGGCGCCCTCGGGTGCGGGGGTGGGATGGATCGCAGAAAAATTTGGCTGGAACGGCGTCTTCGTGACGATGATCGCCTGCTGTCTCTTCGCGATCGGTTTCAGCGCACTGACGCTCGGGCGTCGGCCTGCGCCGGGTGCACTTTCTTGATGAACCTTAAAAAAATCCTCGGTTGGTTTATGTGCGTGGCGGGAGTCGCGGTGGCAGCGGAAACGCGGCCGCTTGTCATCGCGCATCGCGGTGCGAGCGGTTATTTGCCGGAGCACACGCTTGCGGCAAAGGCGTACGCGCACGCCCTCGGCGCGGATTTTCTCGAGCAAGATCTGGTGCTCACGAAGGACGACGTGCCCGTCGTGCTGCACGATATTTACCTCGATACGGTGACGGACGTGGCGGTGCGTTTCCCGGCGCGGAAGCGTGCCGACGGACGTTTTTACGCGCTCGATTTCACACTGGCGGAGCTAAAGCAATTGCGCGTGACGGAGCGTTTTAATGCGAAGAGCGGCGCGCCGGTGTTTGCGGGGCGGTTTCCGGCGGGGCAGTCTGAGTTTCGCGTTTCGACGCTCGAAGAAGAGCTGCAACTCATTCAAGGCCTCAATCGCAGCACGGGCCGCGCAGTCGGAATTTATCCCGAGATCAAACAGCCGCAATGGCACCGCGCCCAAGGCCATGACATTAGCAAAATCGTGCTGCCGTTGCTCGCGCGCTACGGCTACGCGACGAAGAGCGCCGCGTGTTTTTTGCAGTGCTTTGAACTCACCGAGGTTAAGCGTATACGCAGCGAACTGGGCTGGCGGGGACGCGTCGTTTTTTTGATCAACGCCAAAGGCAAGGAACTCGATGGCGTCGATCATGATGCTGTTTGCACAGCGGACGGGTTGCAGGAGATCGCGCGGGTTGTCGACGGCATCGGTCCCTCACTCGGACGCATTGCGACGTGGACGGATCAAAGTGAAGTTAAAATTTCTAATCTCGTGAAAGACGCGCACGCCGCCGGACTCGTGGTGCACCCTTACACGATCCGCGTGGATGAACTGCCGAAACGTTGCCCCTCGGCGGCGGCGTTGCACGCGGCGCTATTTACGGCGGCGGGCGTCGACGGCGCGTTTACGGATTTCACGGACGTCACGCGGGCCTGGTTGCTCGCGCCTCATGCCGGTGCTGCGGCTCG
>CANGCX010000152.1 GCA_947452315.1 Opitutia bacterium
ACCCTTTATGAATCCTGCGGAATTGAAAAAAACGATGTCGGCTGGGCTATTGTCGTTTCCCATTACTGATTTTGATGCGGCTGGCGATTTTTGTGCCGTGACGTATGCGAAACGGCTCGAGTGGCTCATGCCCTATGGCGCGACGGTGTTATTTGCGGCGGGAGGGACAGGAGAATTTTTTTCGCTGACGGCTCAGGACTACAGCGCGGTTATCCGCACCGCGGTCACTACGTGTCGCGATGGCGTACCGATTATTGCCGGTGCTGGCGGCCCGACGAGGCAGGCGATTGCCTTCGCGCAGGAAGCCGAGCGCCTCGGCGCGCAGGGAATTTTGTTACTCCCGCATTATTTGACGGAAGCAGGGCAGGAGGGACTCGCGGCGCATGTCGAGGCGGTGTGTCGCTCGGTGAAACTGGGCGTCATCATATATAACCGTGGGGCGTGTCGTTTGCAGGCTGATACGTTGGTGAAAATCGCGGAACGTTGCCCCAACCTCATCGGCTTTAAAGACGGCATCGGCGAGATCGAGTTAATGGTAACGATCCGGCGTAAACTTGGAGATCGTTTTGCTTATTTAGGCGGTTTGCCTACCGCCGAAGTTTATGCGGCGGCCTATAAGGCGCTCGGTGTGCCGGTTTATTCTTCCGCGGTGTTTAACTTTATCCCGAAGACGGCGATGGAGTTTTACCACGCCGTCGCGAAGGATGATCACGCTACGATGGGGCGGCTGCTAGACACGTTTTTCCTGCCTTATTTAGAAATTCGTAACCGTAAGCCCGGTTATGCGGTGAGTATCATCAAGGCCGGGGCGCGTATTGTCGGCCGCGATGCGGGACCGGTGCGACCGCCGCTGGTGGATCTGAGTGCGGAAGAATCGACGCGGCTCGCGGCGCTCATTAATGTCCTCGGTCCGCAATAATGGCGCTATGAAAACGACGCCCGCATCGACCCAAGTACCACGGACGCGGGTGCGTTACGTGATCGTCTTTATTTTGTTTCTACTGACTTCGCTTAACTACGCGGATCGAGCTACGCTCTCGATTGTCGGCACAATGGTTTCGAAGGATCTTAAGTTAGACGCCGTGGCGATGGGGTATTTATTCTCGGCCTTTGCTTGGTCGTACGTGTTGGCGCAAATCCCGGGAGGTTGGTTGCTCGATCGGATGGGTTCGCGCCGGATTTATGTCTGGAGCATCGCTCTTTGGTCTTTGTTTACGCTTTTGCAGGGTTGTGTCGGCGGCTTCGATGGGCGCGTAGCGGTAATGGTCTTATTTGGGCTGCGGTTTTTGCTTGGGGCGGCAGAGGCGCCTTCGTTTCCAGCCAACGCGCGGATTGTGGCTGCTTGGTTTCCGACGGCGGAGCGGGGACAAGCTTCGGCGATTTTCAACTCGGCGCAGTATTTCGCTACGGTGCTTTTCGCGCCGATCATGGGTTGGATTGCTCATGCCTGGGGTTGGGAGTATGTTTTTTGGTTCATGGGTGCGCTTGGGCTCGTATTCGCCGGCGCTTGGCCAAAGTTGATTTACAACCCGCGCGAACATCCATCGGCGAACGCGGCGGAGATCGAGCACATCGAGCGGGGGGGCGGCTTAATCGACCTAGAGCCGAGTGAAAAGCCTGGGTCCAAGGCCGGCGTGCGCTGGGCGGTCATCGGTGAGTTGCTCGGCAATCGGATGCTGTTGGGTATTTATCTGGGGCAATATTGCATCACCACGCTTACTTGGTTTTTTCTGACATGGTTTCCAATCTATCTCGTTAAGGAGCGCGGGATGTCGATCTTGCAGGTCGGCTTTGTGGCTGCGTTGCCGGCGCTCTGTGGATTTGGCGGCGGAATTTTGGGTGGCTGGTTTTCCGACTGGTTAGTGCGCCGCGGAAAGTCTCTGACCTTTGCTCGCAAAACGCCGATCGTAGCTGGAATGTTGCTATCAGTTAGCATGGTGGCGTGTAACTACGTGAGCGCGCAATGGGCGGTGATCACGTTGATGAGCCTCGCGTTTTTCGGTAAAGGCGTGGGCGCTCTGGGTTGGGCAGTGATTTCTGACACCTCGCCGAAATCTGTCACAGGCCTGTGCGGTGGATTGTTCAACACCTTTGGCAATACTGCTGGTATCATTACTCCGATTGCGATCGGCTACATCTTGAAGGCGACAGGCTCGTTTAATTGGGCGCTCGTTTATGTGAGTGCGCACGCGGCGCTAGCCATCGCGAGCTACCTGCTGATTGTCGGTGAAATCAAGCGTGTGGAGCTCAAGGCTAGCTGAACGCGATAACATTAAATCTATACCCCCTTTTTTATGCATGCTCCGCTTGATCGAGATTTGCCCAGCGTGGTAACTATGCGCGTGGTTCCCGTCGCGGGCCACGATGGCATGTTGCTCAATCTTAGTGGTGCACACGGGCCATATTTCACGCGCAACATCGTGTTGCTTACGGATAATTCTGGCCGCACGGGTGTCGGTGAGGTGCCGGGCGGAGAAAAAATTCGCCAGACGCTGGAGGACTCGCGCCAGCTCGTCATCGGCCAGCCAATCGGCGCGAGTGCGGCGGTGATCGAGACGGTGCGCGAGCGTTTTGGTGACCGCGATGCGGGCGGGCGTGGGCAGCAAACGTTCGATCTTCGCACAACGATCCACGCGATGACGGCGATCGAGTCCGCGATGCTCGATCTGCATGGACAATTCTTGAACGTGCCGGTGGCGGCGTTGCTCGGCGTTGGTCAACAGCGCAAGTCCGTCGAGGTGCTAGGCTATCTTTTCTATGTCGGAGATCGGGCGAAAACTGATCTAGCCTATCGCAGCGAACCCGCGGCGCGGGATGATTGGCTGCGGCTGCGTCACGAAGTCGCGTTGACCACGCCCGAGATCGTGCGTCTGGCTGAAGCTGCGCAAGAGCGCTACGGTTTCAGCGATTTCAAGCTCAAGGGTGGCGTCCGTCGCGGGGAAGAAGAAATGGAGACGGTCACCGCGCTCGCGCAGCGGTTTCCGCATTCCCGCATCACGCTCGATCCCAATGGGGCTTGGTCGCTCGACGAGGCGGTGGGCCTGTGTCGCGGCCAAAATAAGGTGCTGGCCTACGCGGAAGACCCGTGCGGTGCGGAGAAAGGATTTTCCGGCCGCGAGATCATGGCGGAGTTTCGCCGCGCGACGGGTTTGCCCACGGCGACCAATATGGTGGCGACGGATTGGCGTGAACTGGGTCACGCGCTGGCGTTGCAAGCGGTGGATATTCCGCTGGCCGATCCGCATTTCTGGACGATGCAAGGCTCGGTGCGCGTCGCGCAGGTGTGCGAGGAGCGCGGGCTAATGTGGGGTTCGCATTCGAATAACCACTTCGATGTTTCCCTCGCGATGTTTACGCACGTCGCCGCAGCGGCTCCGGGGCGCGTGACGGCGATCGACACCCATTGGATCTGGCAAGACGGCCAACGCCTCACGCGTGAGCCGTTGGTGATCGCCGAAGGCAAACTCACCGTACCTTCGCGGCCCGGACTCGGGATTGATATCGATCCGGTGCAATTGGAGCAGGCCCACGAACTTTATCGACGCGTCGGTGGCGGGGCCCGCGACGACACGGTGGCGATGCAGTATTTAATCCCCGGCTGGAAATTTGACCCCAAGCGGCCGTGCTTGGTGCCGTAACACGCTTGTAGGTTAGTTTTTAGGCATCGATCGTGAGTGGACTCCGCCGCAGCACCGGCGTCTTTAATTGTATCCTCGTTGCGGGAAATGACCGTTGGAAAATAAGAAGCCGCTAACTGTATTTCAGTTAGCGGCTACCAAAACTGGTGGGATGGACGGGACTCGAACGGAAATCGCGCATCGAAGCTAAATCACGCGTTATCGCAAAATTAGGTAGTGTCTTAAAAGTTCAGCAAAAAGGCGAATCATGGTAGGTGGTTGGGTGACGAAACCTAAAACCACCAAT
>CANGCX010000153.1 GCA_947452315.1 Opitutia bacterium
CGCGCCTCGGCTTCGTAGACGCGGAATTCTTCCTTCTGTTTATCGGGCGCGACGCCGACGGCGGGCTTGCTGCGCGCGGGGGCCGGCGCGGGCTCGGGGTATTTGTCTTTTAGAAAATCTTCCCACTCATCGAGGCTGGCGAGGGGTTGGGCGGAGGCGGGATTCACGTTTGAGGACATGGGGGCGCTGGGGGATGTGACGCGGTGGGGTATCGCCGACGTTGAACTAAGACCCCCGCCGAGTCCAGCGGAGGTTGTTTAAGATCACTAAAAAAATGAGCGCTACGCTCAGACCTTGGGCCGGGGGCGCAGGTGCGCGAGGCCGCCGTCGATTGAGTAGATCTGGCCGGTGACCCAATCCGCATCGGGCGAGAGCAACCAAGCGATGAGGCTGGCGATCTGCTCGGGCCGGCCGATACGCCCGAGCGGGTGCATCTTTTCAGAAAACGCCCGCGCCGCTTCGCTGGCGAGCAGCGGCGCGGCGAGCGGCGTATCGACGAGGCCTGGCGCGACGGCGTTGATGCGGATATTGCGCGGCGCGTAGCTGGCGGCGGCGGAGCGCACGAGACCGTCGATCCCGGCCTTGGCGGCGGCGATGGCTTCATGCGCGGGCAAGCCAGCTTGCGCGGCGACGGAGCTTATAAAGACGATGCCCCCGTGGTTTTGCGTCTGCATCGGCCCGAGTGCGGCCCGTAGACCGTAGAAAGCGGAGTTCAGGTTAAGATCGAGGACCCGCAGCCATTCCTCTGGGCGCGTCTGGTGGGCGGCTTTGATTAAAATCGAACCCACGGCGTGCACGTAACCATCGAGCCGACCGAAATGTGCGACGGTGGCAGCGACGGCGGCCTCGACCTCGGCGGGCTGGGTGGCCTCGGCGGTGAGGGTGAGTAGGCCGGGCAATTCGGCTTGGAGCGCGGCGAGTTTACCGGCGTCGCGTGCGTAGCCAGCGACCGAGACGCCGGCTGCGGCGAGCCGACGAGCGAGGGCGGAGCCGATGCCGCCCGTGACACCGCCGATGAGGACAACCGGTGCCGGCGCCGAAGCAGAAATAGGGGAATCCATGGCTTAGAAGTTGAGAGGAAATAGTCCGACGACAAATCTTCGGTGCAGAAAATACATTTAAATGCCACAACCTGCCCCCAAGAGGTAAGATTCGCTCTTGGGATCATGTGTCTGCCTCCGGCATGCGTCGCACGATTACTCGCCAGCGCGGATCACGGTCGATGGGATCGGGTGAAAACTCAGTATCGTTCGCCGTCAGCGGGTCCAGTTCAACCCAAAGGGTGGGTGCCAGACCGGGAAGAAGCATCTCGGCCATGTATGGCAAGGCATGAGGGGTTTCCGCCAAAAGATGCGTCACCCTTGCAGTATTTTGGGTGTAGGATGCGGGGTGTTAAACCAATAAAAACCGGCAGCTGATTATATGCCCTCTGGTTCTTGTTTTTCCGTTATGAACATCCACGCGCCGCCGGTCGGCTCACCCAGTGAGCGTTTGCCTTCATCGAGCCTGGGTTCACCAGGATAAATCACCTCTTTTTCAACTTTGAATGCCTTATTAATTTTCTACTAGCCCGAGGCTCTGCTTCCTTAGAGGTCTCCGAGCTCCCGCTCCTAGATATCACTTTTAACAGGAGGACTGTTACAATGAATATCGCCATGATTAGTCCCGCTTCCGCGGTGCCGGCCCTACGGCAAACGGCCGCGCTATATGAGCGGCATACGAACCTAGATCTCAGCGTGAATCCGGCCGATTGGGCCGGCGATGTGGATACGATCCACGATCTCAAAAAGGCTTTGTTTCATGCGATTGACGCCGGCGACTTCGCCAAGGCGATGCACATCTTGCAGGTTTTGCAGAACCTGCATTGAGCGGCGCATCGCCACACTGGGGAGCGAGTCGGAGGGGGTTTTTGCTCTCCGCCGATTTTTACTCTAACGACCTTACTTAGCGGGGGCTCCGGGCACGGTGCCGGCTTTGATTAAAATCATGTTCTCCGGCTTGAGGTATTTTTTGATCGCGCCGTTTACATCGGCGGTGGTGAGGGCGTTGATCTTGCCAGGGTATTCGTCGAGCCAGGTGAGTTCATAGCCGCGGTGCACGGCGCTCAACATAGCGCCGGCGAGACCGTCGGTGGTGGCGAGGCCAACTTTGAAGGAGCCGACGAGGTTGCTCTTGCGGCGCTCGACCTCGGTATCGGTGGCGCCGGCTTCATACCAGCTCTTTAACTGGCGCTGGGTGGAGGCGAGGCCTTTTTCGAGAAGCGCGGGGGCAAAGGTGGCGGTGATCTTCCAGTCGCCGTCGCTGAACGTATCGTGGGCGAGACTCGATCCGATGCCGTAGGTGAGGCCCTCTTTGTCGCGGACGTTGGCCATGAGGCGGCCCGTGAAGCCGCTACCGAGGATGGCGGTGCCGACCCGTAGGGCTTGGTAATCGGGGTCGTTGTATTTAAGGCCGCTGGATTGGCCGAGAACAACGCTCACGCTGGTCTTGTCGGCCATGAATACGTTCTGGTCTTTGGCGGCATCGGTCTGCGTGGCTTTGGCGGGACGAATGAGAGCGGCGCCGCCCGTCCAGCCGGCAAAGGCGCTAGTCAGTTCTTTTTGGATCTGCGGAATGTCGAGGTCGCCGACAACAACGAGGGTGAGGTGATCGGGGCCGTAGTATTTTTTGTGGAAGGCGACGACGTCTTCGAGTTTGGCGGATTCGATGGCGGCGAGCATTTCATCGGCGGGCGTCTGGCGGTTGGGGTGACCGATGGGATAGACGGCGCGGGTGAAGGCGTCGGCGGCGCGGAAGTCGGTATTTTCGAGTGAGCGCTTGAGGCTGCCGGCGTATTGTTTCTTAGCCTTGGCAAATTCCTCAGCGGAGAGAGCAGGGGTTCGGAGTTGCTCGGCGATGAGGCTGATGACGAGCGGGACGTCTTTTTTGAGGCACTTAGCGCTCACGGTGGCGACCTGCGTATCCACGTTGAAGGAGATATTAGCGCCGACGGACTCAAGTTTTTCAGCGATAGCAAATTTATCCTGCTTCGTCGTACCTTGGTCCAGCAGCATGCCGGTGAGGGAGGGAATAGCGGGGTTGCCGTCGGCGGCGAAGGCGTCACCGGCGGGCAAGGAAGCTTTTATTGTGACGACTTGTTTCACGCCGGTGGGATATGCGATGACGTCTATGCCGGCGATTTTTGTGCGGACGGCGTTGGGGGCGATTTTAGCGCCGGAGCTGACGGCGGACGCGGAGCTAGTGGCGGAGGTTTCGGCGAGGGTGAGCGGAGCGCCGAGGGACGCGTCGTCGAGGCCGGGCGTGCGGTAGTAATAGGGGCCGTCGCTGAGGGCGGGCTTGGGCGCGGGCTTAGCCGTGGGTTTAGCGCCGGGTGCACCGCCGGCAGACGTAGGAACGAACCAGCCGGTGGTGCTCTGGTCGATATTGAGGTAGCGGTTGGCGACGCGCTGGACGTCGGCGAGGGTGACTTTTTTAGCGGTCTCTTCGAGGGAGTAGAACAAGGCCCAATCACCGGCGGCGATGCATTCGTTGAGGTTGCCGGCGATGGCGAAGGAGCCGTCGCGCTGGAAGGCGGCGTCGGCGAGGGTTTTGGCGACGGCGGCGGCGACCTCAGTCTCGGTGACCCCGTCTTTTTTCAAGCGCTCGATTTCTTCGACGGTAATTTTTTCGACCTCATCGTGTTTCGCGCCGGGCGCGAGTGGGGCAAAGATGATGTGCATCGTCGTGTCGTGGTTGAAACCGGCGAAGGCCTGGACGCCCGTGGTGAGATTTTTATCGGTGAGGGCTTTGTAGAGACGGCTGTTTTTGCCGTCGGTGAGGATGGCGCTGAGGACGGCCATGGCCGGGTAATCGGCGTGGGTGGCGGCGGGCATCTTGTGGCCGACGGCGACGACGCCGAGTTGGCCGCTACGTTTGA
>CANGCX010000154.1 GCA_947452315.1 Opitutia bacterium
CCCCAGTACGCGGAAATCTCGCACCGTTTCCCGGCGTTTGCCGCCGCCTACGCCAAGAAAAAGCGCGAGCAAAACGTCGTCGATTACGACGATCTGCTCGAGCTCTGGCTCAAGCTCCTCACCGACGCCCCCGAGGTCGCGCAGCACTTCGCCAACCGTTTCCGCCACGTCCTCGTCGACGAGTACCAGGACACCAACACGCTCCAGGCCCAGATCGTCGACAAACTCGCCGCGCACCACCGCGTCATGGCCGTCGGCGACGATGCCCAATGCATCTACTCATGGCGCGGCGCCGATTTTGAAAACATCATGACGTTCCCCGAGCGTCACCCCGGCACCGTCATCCACCGCATCGAGACCAACTACCGCTCGACGCCGCAAATCCTCGCCCTCGCCAACGGTGTCCTCGAAGCCCAACCCAAGGGCCGTCATTTTGAGAAAGAACTCCGCGCCCACCGCGCTAATTCCCAAAAACCGTTCGTCGTCCAAGCCATGGATGACCGCGAGCAGGCGGATTTCATTCTCAAACGCATCCGTTCCCTCGTCGACGACGACGGCGTCTCGCTCAACGAAATCGCGATACTTTACCGTTCGCATTTTCTCGCGCTCGAGATCCAGCTCGCGCTTTCCCGCGCCGGCATGCCCTACCAGATCACCAGCGGCGTAAAGTTTTTCGAGCGCCAACACATCCGCGACCTCATCGCCCTCCTGCGCTTCGTCTACAACCCCGCCGACGAACAGGCCTGGCAACGCATCGCCATCCTCCTCCCCAAAATCGGCGAAAAGGGCGCGCAAAAAATTTACGCCGTCGCGCGCGAAAACGCCCAGCTCCTCCGCAAAAACTTTATCGACGTCCTCCCCACCGACGACGTCCTCAGCAAAGTCGCCAAAGACGCCCGCGACGACTGGCCAAATTTCTGCACCTCGCTCCAACAGATCGCCGAGGCCATGCAGAATCGTAAACCCGCGGAGACGGTCGAGATCGCGATCGATAGTTGGTACGGCGATTACCTGAAAGGCGCCTACGCTGACTACGTGGATCGCCTCGAAGAATTAAAAGCGCTCATCGGCTTCGCCCAACGCTTCGACGAGACGCAGGATTTTCTCGCGCAAATTGTCCTGCTCAATGGCGAGACCAGCGAGCGCCGCGTCGAGCCCGAGACCGACGCGATCAAGCTCACCACCATTCACCAAGCCAAAGGTCTCGAGTACGACGTCGTCTTCTTGATCGGCCTCGCCGACGGCCAGTTCCCCGGCCGCCGTGCCATCGAAAACGGCGACGTCGAGGAAGAGCGCCGCCTATTTTACGTCGCCGTCACTCGCGCCCGCAACGAGCTCTACCTCACCTACCCGAAGATCGCCTCCCGCGCGGGTCCTGGCGGCATGATGCTCACGCCGAGTCGTTTCATCCTCGAACTCCCCACCGACCTCTACGAAGCGCTTCGCATCAAGCGCAACTACGGTTGGTGATACTTCCAAGCCGAGAATCAGCAATTAGTCCCGATAGTAAAAGCGCACCTGCGCCACCCAAAGCTGTTCGCCCACAACTTTGTAAACCAGGCGATGCTCGCTATCGATTCGCCGCGACCAATAACCCTGAAATGCGTGCCGCAAGGGCTCGGGCTTGCCGATCCCGCTGAACGGTTCGCGCATCACCTCTTTGATGAGCTGGTTGATTCGTCGAACCTGCTTCTCGTCGATCGCCTGCCAATACAGGTATTCCTCCCATGCCTTGGTCGAAAAAACCAACTGAGTCGCGGCCATCGCCTCAGAGTTCCTTCAATTTTCTGGCCTTTCCCTGCCCGGACTCCAATTGCCTGATCGAAGCCAAAAGTCGCCGCGCATTGGCCGGACTCTGCATCAAATACGCCGTTTCCTCCATCGCCTTGTAATCTTCCAACGAGACCATAACCACCGCTTGATCGCGGTTGCGCGTGATGATCACCGGTTCCCGGTCGTCGCAAACCTTATCCATGGTCGAGGCGAGATTCTCGCGCGCTGCCGTATAGGTGATGGCGTTCATATGGACAGTATCCTGTCCGTCTATCATCGTCCGTCAACTCCGAGCTCGGACCCTATCCCGCCGAAGTCACCTGTCCTAGCTGGGGACGCCTACCCGAGGTGTCCGCAGTCGTCGCGGAGAGGTAACTTTACCCGCGATGCGCCACCGCTTGCAATCCCCTGCCACCCACGCATCGTTTCAACATCAAAGCATATTATTAGTGTCCCCCTCTACCCCCTCCTCTACGCTCGCTCTCACTGGCCTCCATCACATCACCGCCATCGCCGGTGATCCGCGCCGCAACGTCGCTTTCTACACCGGCGCGCTCGGCCTGCGCCTGATCAAACGCACCGTCAATTTCGACGATCCGTCCACCTATCATCTTTACTACGGCGACAGCGTCGGCACGCCGGGCTCCGTGCTGACGTTTTTCCCTTGGGCCGGCATCCGCCGCGGCCGTCCTGGGACGGGCCAAGCCTACGCCACGGCGTTTTCCGTACCGGCGGGCAGCCTGAATTTTTGGCGCATACGCCTCCTCGCCCACGGTGTCACACCTAGCGCGCTCACGACGCGCTTCGGCGACGAAGTCATCTCGTTTACTGATCCCGACGGCCTCATCCTCGAACTGGTCGCCACCACCGAGCCCGATGCCCGCACCGCGCACGCCCACCCGGAAATTTCCGCGGCAAATGGCATCCGTGGTTTTCATAGCGTCACGCTCGCTGTGTCCGAAGCCACACCCACCGCCGCGCTCCTTACCCACGCAATGGGTTATCGCGCCACGGCCACCGCCGATGGCCGCTCACGCTTCAGCGTCGCTGCCGGCGGACCCGGAACCTATGTCGATGTGGTCGTTGATCCGTCGCTCCCGCGCGGAACGTCCGGCGCGGGCACGGTTCACCACATCGCGTTCCGCACACCCGACGACACCACCCAAGCCCGGGCACTCGCAGCCCTGCAGGCGCTCAATCTGGGCGTGAGTCCCGTGATGGACCGAAATTATTTTCACTCGATCTACTACCGCGAACCTGCGGGCATTTTGTTTGAAATCGCGACCGACAACCCCGGCTTCACCATCGACGAACCGCTCGCCACGCTCGGCACCGCGCTCAAACTCCCCGCCCAATACGAGAGCCAACGCGCCGCGATCGAAGCGCACCTGCCGCCGCTCGTGTAATCACACGTATGGCCTTTTCCTATCACCACATTTTCCAACCCGGCACGAATCCCGCCGCCGCGCCCTTGCTCTTACTCCACGGCACCGGCGGCGATGAAAACGATCTGCTGCCGCTCGCGCGCAAACTCGCTCCGGGTGCCGCCATACTCAGCCCGCGCGGCGACGTCTCCGAACACGGCGCGCGCCGCTTTTTCGCCCGCCTCGCCGAGGGCGTCTTTGATCCCGCCGAGGTGGCTCGCCGCACGCACGCGCTCGCGGATTTCGTGCAGGCCGCCGCTGGACATTACGGATTCGATGCCACTCGCCTCACCGCGCTCGGTTTCTCCAATGGCGCCAATATCGCCGCCACCCTGTTTCAACTTCGTCCTGCAACGCTCGGTGCGGCCCTGCTGCTACGTTCCATGATCGTGCTCGATACGCCAGCCGCGTCTGGCTCGCTCACTGGCAAACGCGTGCTGATGCTCAACGGTAGCGCCGATCCCATCGTGCCAATCGACCATCCGCCTCACCTCGCTGCGCTGCTTCGCGCCGGCGGCGCCGAGGTCACGCAAACTTTCGTCCACGCCAGCCATGGACTCATCGCGACTGATCTTACCGCCGCGAGCGCGTGGCTCGCAGATTCGTCACTTTAAGCGAGCCGCAGCACCGGCATGAGGCGCGAGCAACCAGGCCCGCGTGACGTCCGTGAAATCCGTAAACGCGCCGTCGACGCCCGCCGCCGTAAATAGCGCCGC
>CANGCX010000155.1 GCA_947452315.1 Opitutia bacterium
CGCTTGTATCAAGCGGCGACAAACTCGCGCGGCTTAACTTCCCTCGCAATCCGGGCTCCCAGTTCACGGTGCGCTTTGCGCAGGTCGCAGTCCGTCTGCAGCCGACTCCACCAGCCTTCGGAGAGTCCGAAATAGCGATCTAAGCGCAAGCCAGTGTCGGCCGTGATCGCCCGATTGCTAGAGAGGATGGCGGAGATACGAGTCTGCGGCACGCGGATATCTTTCGCCAACTGATATGCCGTGATGGCCATAGGCTTCAGGAACTCCTCGCGGAGCATCTCTGCAGGCGTGGGGAGTGGTAGTTTATTAGTCATGACTTAGTGATAATCTACGATTTCGACGTCTTCGATACCGCGGTCCGTCCAAAGGAAACAGATGCGATATTTGTCATTAATGCGAATGGAATGCTGGCCTTTGCGGTCGCTCTTGAGGGCTTCCAGCCGATTGCCTGGTGGAACCCGCAAATCGTCGAGTTTCATGGCGATGTCGAGTTGTTGGAGTTTACGCAGGGCGACTTTTTGGATATCGGCAGGCAGGTCTGGCGACTTGTCGCCTTGGTGGATTTTCTCGGTGGCTTTGCAGCGAAACGAAATAATCATCCGGTTAGATAGATACGCATAGCGTTAGTAACGTCAAGCGTTATTATATTCGAGAAAGGCAGGCGGTCCTGTTCACAAAAAATGCCTCCAGCGGAGTTCCGGGTAAAGCGATCCCTGTCGCTAGCAAAAAAACGCGTTCAGATAGGTCCACTCTTCCACAACGGGCATCGCTTATCTGTCCACAGGTTCCCCGAAGCCAAACTACCTCGGTGCCGCGCATCTCGGAGCTAATTTTTTTTCAAACTGCGTCCTCGCCCTCAATGCCGCGACCGGTGAGCGAATTTGGCATTTCCAAGCAATCGAACACGATATCTGGGATCTCGATGTTCCGTCGCCTCCGAACCTCGTCACCATCATGCCGACTCCAGCATGGGTTGGTTCGCCCTGAGAAGATGGCAAACTAAACGTATTTTACGGGATGCTCGGTGGCTCGGATTGGCTCGGCGCGGCGTTTGATCTAGCACTATCACTGAGGGCATACCTAACTTATTCTAAAATAGTTGGTTAATTCCGGACACTACTGATTGGTCTTAGCGGTTAAGCTGATAATCACAAGATCACTTCGGGTCTTTTTTAGCTTAGACTGTCTTGAATTGCTGGCCTTGAAATTCACCCCTAGGCGTTATCGTTTTTTCCGGTTTTAGATGCATTTTTTTTGGGGAGAGCTAGTGCATTGTTTTGGGCACAAAAAAGCCGCGACGCTTTTGGGCGTCGCGGCTGGAGGGATCGAAGAGAAGCGCGGAGTTTAAGCGTGCTTCTCTTCCGGGTTATTCAGCGGCTGGCGCAGGGGCAGCGGCGGGCTGGCCTTCAAGGTCGCGCATGGCGGCCTTGCGGCTGAGACGAACTTTGCCGGAGCGCTCGTCGATACCGATGCACTTCACGGTGATGGAATCGCCCATCTTGACGACGTCTTCGGTGCGGCGCACGCGCTGCTCGGAGAGTTCGCTGATATGGCAGAGGCCTTCTTTACCGGGGGTGCACTCGACGAAGCACCCGAAGTCCTTCACGCCGGTGACGCGGCCGGTGTAGATCTTGCCCATTTCGATGGGTTCACCACCGCCGCCACCAGGACCGGAACCGCCGCCGCAGAGGCTGTCGATTTCCTTGATGGCGCGGGCCATCGCGTCGCCGTTGTTGGAGTAGATGAAGATCTTGCCGGAGTCGTCGTCGGAGATGTCGATCTGTGCGCCGGTGGTTTCGGTGATGCGACGGATCGTCTTGCCGCCGGGCCCGATGAGTAGACCGATCTTTTCGGGATCGATCTGGATCGTCTGGATGCGGGGGGCGTATTGGCTGAGGCCAGCGCGGGGCGCGGGCAGGGAGGCGAGCATCGTCTTGAGGATCTCGATGCGGGCATCGCGCGCTTGGTAGATCGCGGTCTTGGCGATTTCGAAGGGCAGGCCATTGATCTTCAGATCGAGCTGGAAGCCGGTGATGCCCTTGGTGGTGCCGGCGACTTTGAAGTCCATGTCGCCGAAGTGGTCTTCTTCACCGAGGATGTCGGTGATGGTGGTCCACTTGGTGATGGCGCCCGCGGAATCCATCTCGGTCATCAGACCGCAGGAAATACCGGCAACCGGAGCGATGATAGGCACGCCGGCGTCCATGAGGGCCAAGCAGCCGCCGCAGATCGACGCCATCGAGGTCGAGCCGTTGGAGGCCATGATCTCGGAGACAACGCGGATGCTGTAGGGGAATGCGTCTTCGGGCGGGAGAATCGGAACCAGCGAGCGTTCAGCGAGGGCGCCGTGGCCGATTTCGCGGCGGCCGGGGCCGATGAAGCGGCCGGCTTCACCGACGGAGAACGGAGGGAAGTTGTAGTGGAGAATGAACGACTTGGAGGTCGGACCGCCGGTGAGGCCGTCCATTTCCTGAGCTTCCTTCGTTGGCCCGAGGGTGACGATGGCGATGTTTTGGGTGTCGCCGCGTTGGAACATAGCGGAACCGTGGACGCGGGGGAGGACGCCGACTTGGGCTTGCAGTGGGCGAAGGGACTTTGCGTCACGGTGGTCAGAGCGGACGCCTTTGGCGAGAACGGTGGCGCGGTAGGCTTTGTATTGGAGGTCCTCGAACACGACGTTCAAGTCGACGTCGGTGAACTTGCCTTCGCCGAGCTCAGCAAGAAGAGCGGCTTTGGCTTCTTCCTTGAGGGCTTTGACGTTGGCGGAGCGGACGTTTTTCTCGAAGCCGAAGATGGCGGCGGAAACGCGGTCGGCGGGGACTACGCGCTCGATGATGGCGCGGGCTTCGGGGGTGGCGCCGACCAACTTGAAGACGGACTTGGTCTTACCGGCGAGAGCGGTGAGCTCTTTGATGGCCGCGATGATGGGCTGGATGGCTGCGTGGCCGAAGGCGAGGGCTTCGACGAATTTCTCTTCAGAAATTTGGTCGGCGGAACCTTCGATCATCAGCATGTCCTTGGCGTTGCCGACGTAGATCAGGTCGAGCGAGCTGGAGAACATCTGCTCGATGGTGGGGTTGGCGACGAACTTGTCCTCGATCATGGCGACGCGCACGCAGCCGATGGGCCCGTTCCATGGGATGTCGGAGATGGCGAGGGCGGCGGAGGCGCCGTTGACCATCGCGATGTCGGAGTCGTGGATCAAATCGGCGGACATGAGCTGACCGATGATTTGAACTTCATTGAGGAAACCCTCGGGGAAGAGGGGGCGGCAAGGACGGTCGCACAGGCGGGAGATCAAGATCTCGCGCTCGGAGGGACGGCCTTCGCGTTTAAAATAACCACCGGGGAAGCGGCCAGCGGCGGCGTACTTGTCGCGGTAGTCGACGGTGAGGGGGAAGAAATCTTGGCCGGGGCGCATGGTCTGGGCGACGCAGGCGGTGACGAAGACGTTGGTTTCGCCGACATTGACGTTGACGGCGCCGCCAGCGAGTTGGGCGATGGAGCCGGTGGAGAAGGTCATCCCGAGGCCGGGAACGGTGACATTGTGTTTCTGATTCATAACGGATTTTCGGACGGATACGGCGCAGGGGCCGCGGATTTCGGATTAACTGACTGTTTTGTTTTTCGGTTAGCGGACAAGAGATGCCGGCGGCGCGCGGTAGCGCGGCGGCGGTGTCTCGGGTTTTGAGCTGCGGTTGGCGCGAAGGCCGACCGGGCTTTGCAATCATCTCGGTCAGACTCGAGAGATTTCAGGTTGGCGCCCCTCGTGGAGCAACAATCAGAAATGTCCCTGTCTTGATTCGAGTGTCGGTAAAGACAACGGGCGACCCGCGGATCGGGTCGCCCGTGCGATTTAAAGCGTTACTTGCGAAGGCTGAGCTTCGCGA
>CANGCX010000156.1 GCA_947452315.1 Opitutia bacterium
CAACAACGGCAACGTCGCCGTCGAAGCGGGGTTCAACATCGAGCCTTGGCCTTCGACCCAGAGCACGTCGTTCATCGGACCGTGGCGCATCAATTCCGCTTCGACCGCACCGCTCGCGTAATCCACGCGCACCGCATCCAGACACATGCCAGAGCCGCAAATCATCATGCCGGTCTGGCCCGTACCAATGAACGCCGACTTCACGCCACGCGCCCGCGCCTCGCGATCAAACTCCAAGGCCGCGGTCATTTTGCCGATGTTCATATCGGTGCCGACAAAGAGCACGCGCTTGCAGGGCAACTTCCGCGCCGCCGCCGATCCGGGTTTTAATCCCGCAGGCTCGCGCCGCATGTCCCAAACATAAACGCCCGGTCGCACCGCCGCCGCGATCACAGGGTCCGACAAGAGCGGGGTGTGACAACCGTTCCACAGTGAAACACCGCCGCGGATTGCAGTACGCAAATCCGTCCACCATTCCTCACGCACGATGCCACCACTTGGCGAGATGCCGATGGCGAGTGCCGTGGGTTTGCTCGCGAGCGCTTCTTCCGCACTGGCGACAACGCGGATATCCGGCACATCCGGCATTTTGCTGACTTCGCGCAACGAGCGGCCGGCCGTCTCGCGATCGATCACCGCGACGACTTCGGCGCCGCGATAACGCAGCAACGATAGACCGGTCTTGCCGTGTCGCGTAGAGAAACCTCCGTGTTGCAAAATCGCCAACCGCTGCGGCTGGCTCACGATTTCAGGCGTAGGATTAGACATGGGAAACTCCGAAGCCGGGTTGAGACGAAAGGCGCAGCCGTCCGGCGATCAGCGCAGCACCTTGAAAAACGTCATCCTCTAGGTTGAGATGACTGTCGAGATCGAGGTAGTCCACGAGCCCGCCGAGTTGCGCAGCCGCCGTATTGGCGAGCGCGCTGTTACCATAACAACCGACTAAAATTTTAAGTCCATGAGCTCGCGCCGTGTGCACGAGCCGCAACGCACCATCAAGTCCGCCGCACTTCATGAGTTTGATGTTAATGCCATCAATGCTACCGGCGATGCGTACAAGTTCCTCCGCGGTGCGGCAACTTTCGTCGACGATTAAAGGTAATTTCATTGTAGAGCGCAGCGCCGCCAAATCCTTTTCCTGTCCCCGCGGTAAAGGCTGCTCGAGATGATCCACGCCGCGCTCCGCGAGCCAGGCTGCCATCTCGATCGCCGTCGCCAGCGACCAACCGCCGTTGGCATCTACGCTCACGCGCATCCCGGCCGGAATCGCCGCGAGCACTGCCGTAAACATCGCGCGATCCGCCTCTGCGCCGGCCTTCGAGCCTAGTTTCACTTTGAATGCGCGGACATCACCCGAGGCCAACCACAAGCGAACGCGTTGCGCCGCCGCCTCGGGCGCGGCGATACCGACCGTGACCGAGGTCAAAGGTCCGTCCACTGCTGGCAATCCGAGCAAACGCCACACTGGCTGACCAAGTCGTTTACCAAGCCAATCATAAAGCGCCAAATTCACCGCCGCAATCAACCCCGAGGGCGCACCGGCCGCGCGCAACCGACGGTCGATCTCGATCCGCTCCCAAGCCGTCGCTTGTTCGAGCCATGCGCGGTGTGTCTCCACCGCCGTCGTGAGCACCTCCACGGTCTGCGGGTGCTCATCGATCGCGAACGGCACCGCCTCGCCCCAACCTTCGACACCCTCCTCCGCCCACCGCAGCCAGCCTACAGTCGTATGCGTCGACGTCCCGCGACTGATCGTGAGCGGAACGCGTTTTTTGCAGGTGTGAAAACTGAAAGTAACGACGGACATAATCGAAAACGAAACGGTATCAGCGCGGAAACTTACCGCCGCGACAATCCTTTCTTCATCGATTAGTTTCCCGACTTCACGGGTACATAATCGTCCGGACTAAACGCCGGCGCCGAGATCGCGTAAAACTCCAACCCCGCATCAGCCGCCGACGTCAGCGCGTGCCGCACGCCCGGCCGCAAGACCACGACCGAGCCCACCTGAACGGGCTTCGTTTCGCCAGCCACCAAAGCCGTGCCGCGTCCCGCGATAATCAAAAAAAATTCCTCGCCGGCTTTGCAGTAACTTTCTCCCGTACTCTTGCCGGGCTGGAGCGCAAAACGCGCGACGCTCACGCGGTCCGTGCGCGTATGACCGACGCGACCAATCAGTTCGCGCAATTCCATCCCTGGCGCCAACGTCACCGCGGATACATTCTCCGGGGCAAAAACCACGGCTTCAGCAGGAATCGCTGGCGCCGCCCCGGATTTGAATGAGTCCGTCTTCGGCCTCGTGGCTTGTTCCGAGCGTGTAAGTTGAGCGATTAGGTCACTCCATTTAGGAAAATCATGTTCGAGCACATCTCGATAAGCCGCCTCAAAATCGCCGTAATCAAAACCTGGGGCCATCGTGCAGCCGAAAAACGTGTAAGCCTCCGGTGTAGACTTTACGGGCCGTCCGCCCATCCACACGCCCGCGGGCACGGTGAATTGCGGGTGTTGCCCCGCCAACGGATCGGGACCGATCACGACGACCTCGCCGCGTCCATCTGGGTGCAGGAGCAAAAGTTCCAGCGGGTCGCCCGCGTAAAAATGCCAAATTTCATCGGTCTTTAGCCGATGCATCGCTGAAAAATCCTCCCGCGTCGCGAGTGCATAAATCGCCGTACCCGCCACGCGCGGCGAACCATAACGCGGCGGCAGCGACTCAGCCGCTATCTTATCGGCGCTGCCGTAAGTGACGTGAAACCAGGCTCCTTCTACGGGAATTTTCTCCATCTTGTAATGGTCGATGAGCCGCTTAGCTGCCCCCATCGGTGCTGCCACTAAATTGCCACCCATCAAAAGGCCGACGAAGCCATAGAGAACAAAGAAGTTAACCCCTGATTTCATAAAATAGTGATTTAAAAAATTTGGTTCACTGCGTCCCGTTTTAAATTCCCGTGCAAGCCCAGACCCACCGAGGTGACGTTTAAATGTTCTCGGTCTGATTTTTCTATTAAAATTTCCACTCTAGACCGCCGAAGGTACCGCAGCCGAGCGCGGGGTAGCCGTTTACTTCCTCGTAGTTTTCGTTGAGCAGATTTTCGAATCTAAGTTTGAGCGCGAGCTGCTGATTGATCTGCCAGGCGGCGTAGAGGCGCGTAACCGTGTAATCCTCTTGGTCGATTTGCGCATAGGTCTTGGCGTTCACATCGCGGCGGCTCGCGGCAAAATTCATCCCAGCTCCGGCCGACACGCCGGCCCCAAAATCATGCCACGCGTCAATGCGACCGCTTTGCCGTGGGCGGCGCAGGAGGCGAGTGTTTGAGGTGAGGTTTTGCGCTTCGAGGTAAGTGAAACTCGCGCGGATTTCGATGTCGGAGGGCAACGTCGTGCGCGCGGTTAATTCCGCGCCACGCGTGCGGGCGCGTTGAATATTTTCAACGCTGCGAAAATTTGCCGTGCTGGCGATGAGGTCGGTGAAATCGGTCTCAAACCAAGTCGCGCTCAACGTGCCATATTTATTGGGTAAATAATAATCGACGCCGCTATCCCAGCCGCGCGCACGTTCTGGGCGCAAATTAGGGTTGCCGACGTAAAACGCGCTCTGGCCGAACAGATCCAAAAAACTCGGGGAGCGAAACGCCGTGCCGTAACTAGCGCGGAGTTTGAACGCACGAGGTGCGACGAGCCAAGCGGCCGTGGCGCGGCCTGTCGTGGCGCGGCCAAAGGTGTCGAAGTCGTCGCTTCTGAAACCGGCGGTGAAAAACACCGTGTCGAGCGGAGTGAATTCGTCCTGAGCGAAGAGCGCAAAAAGCGCTTGTTTTTTGTTAATATCGCCGAAGCCGGTGTTGCGCGTGTGGTTGGCTTCGGCGGTGAAGCCGGCAGTCCAGCGGTGGCG
>CANGCX010000157.1 GCA_947452315.1 Opitutia bacterium
AGCAGTAACAGAAAATGAAAAACAGGGTGATGGAATTTCGAGCGCACGTTGTCGGGAAGACGAGTGCCACGGTCTTTGGTTGCAACGCATAATCGCGTCACCCCTCGCGGCCTTACCGCTCGACTCTCATCCCGAGGGAGGGCTGAATTAGTCTGCTTTTTTGATTCCCCCTTATTTTTTATGAAAACTCCCCGCGGTTTATTGTACTTATTTGTGGCGTTGCTGACCGTTTCGCTCGAGGCGGCGCCGAAGAAATTGCTCGTGGTCACTGTGACGACGGGTTTCCGCCACAGTGTGATTCCGCTTTCTGAAAACGTGCTCACGCAACTCGCGGCGCAAAGTGGCGGTGCCTTCACGCTGGAATTCGTGCGGCAACCGGCGGGTGAGCCCAAATCACCGCCTAAACCACGCGTAGGCAAAGATGGCGATAAGACGCCTGAATTCCTCGCGGCGATGGCTAAGTGGCAAGAAGCCGACAAGGCGTACCAAGTCGCGCGGGCCGCGTGGATGCCGGCGGTCGCTGAAGCGCTGCGGCCCCTCGCGCCGGCAAATCTCAAAAATTATGACGGGGTCATTTTCGCGAGCACGACGGGCGATCTACCTTTGCCCGACAAACAAGGTTTTCTCGATTGGATCGCGGCGGGGCATGCTTTCGTGGGAATTCATGCGGCGACGGATACGTTTCACGGATTTCCGGCGTTCATTGCGATGATCGGCGGCGAGTTTAAGACCCACGGTGCGCAAGTAAGCGTCTCCATTCTCAATCAAGATCCAGTTCACTCCTCGGTGAAGCATCTGCCTGCGACGTGGACGGTTTTTGATGAGATTTATCAGTTTAAAAATTTCGAGCGCACTCAAGTACGTGGGCTCCTCGGTATGGACCAACATCCCAACGACCACACGCCGGGCGATTATCCGGTTGCGTGGGCCAAAAAATTTGGCACGGGTCACGTTTTTTACACCTCGCTCGGGCACCGCGACGACGTCTGGGATCCTTCGGCGCTAGAAAAAGGAAAGCGCTCGAACGAGGCCTCCGTGGCTAACGCGTTCCAGCAACACGTGCTTGGTGGAATTTTGTGGTCGCTCGGACTCGCCCCCGGCGAGTCCACGCCGCAGCCGATTAAGTTAAACTAAGAAGAGCTCCCGATTTGGGCTCAGCCACCGAACAGAGGTTTCAGGATGAGGCGAATCACCTCTTCTGAAGGCTTGGTCTTGAGTGACGCTTGATAATAGCTGCCGGTGGCTAGGGGTTTGTCGGTGCGAGCGTCGCGGAGATCGATTTTGATTTCGATCATGTAGTTTTTGAAATCCCACTCCCAGCGATCGGTGTAACTGACTATCGCATCGACGCCATCGGGCCGCATGGTCGCGACGCCAAACGTGGCTTCCCGGCCGAGGGCGTTGAGGGCCCCGGCGATCTGGGCGTCGATCCGATGATTATCGGCGAGACGGCTTTCGACGTAGATTTTTTTGAAGCGATTAAGATCAGTCGCTTTGCGCGTGCTCATGCCTGTGGCGCAGCCCGCGAGTAACAAAGCGCAGGCGACGAGGACGAGGATCGGGACGGAGCGAATAAGCTTCATGGGTGAGAAAATTAAAAAATAAAAAGGCCGCTCTGGCGAGCGGCCTGATAAACACAAATCCTAGCCCTTGGCGATTTAGCCGTGGAGGTAGGTGTTGAGCAGGTTCTCGAGGTATTCCTGTTTGCCAGAGCGCGGCGTGGGTTCGCCGAGACGGCCGAGGACGAGTTTCTCGAGTGACTTGAAGTTGGCTTTGCCGCTTTCGATGTCCTGGCCGAAACCGGTATCGAAACTTGCGTAGCGTTGCGCGACGAATTGATCAAACTTGCCGTCGGCGATGATGCGGCGGGCGAGTTTGAAGGCGAGAGCGTAGGCATCCATGCCGCCAATGTGGGCGTGGAAAAGATCTTCGGCGTCGATGGACGGACGGCGGAGCTTCGCGTCGAAGTTGAAACCGCCGGAGCCTAAGCCGCCGGCCTTAAGAATACTCGTCATCGCGAGCGTGAGCTCTTTGACGTTGGTGTTGAACTGATCGGTATCCCAGCCAAGGAGCTCATCGCCCGCATTGGCGTCGATCGAACCGAGCATTTTTTGCGATGCGGCGACTTCAATTTCGTGTTGGAAGGTGTGGCCAGCGAGCGTGGCGTGGTTGGTCTCGATGTTGAATTTAAAATATTTTTCGAGGCCGTAGGTGCGCAGGAAGGCGATGCCACTGGCGACGTCGAAATCGTATTGGTGTTTGGTGGGCTCCTTGGGCTTGGGCTCAATGAGGAATTGGCCCTTAAAGCCGATGCTCTTCGCGTAATCCACGGCCATGTGGAGAAACGCGGCGAGGTGGTCCTGTTCGCGTTTAAGGTTGGTGTTGAGCAGCGTCTCGTAGCCTTCGCGACCGCCCCAGAAAACGTAGTTTTCGCCGCCGAGTTCCTTAGTGGCGTCAATGGCTTTTTTAACCTGCGCCGCGGCGTAGGCGAAGACGTGGGCGTCGGGGTTAGTCGAGGCGCCGCACATGTAACGAGGGTTGGAGAAGAGATTGGCCGTGCCCCAAAGCAGTTTCACCCCAGTTGCTTTTTGCAGGGACTTTGCGTGGGCGACTATGGCGTCTAGGTTCTTATTGGACTGAGCGAGCGTCGCACCTTCCGGGGCGATGTCGCGGTCGTGGAAGCAATAAAACGGTGCGCGGATTTTTTGGAAAAACTCGAAGGCTGCGTCCATGCGGACCTTAGCAATAGAGACAGGATCCTTACCCTTCTCCCAAGGCCGCACAATCGTGCCCGGGCCAAAAGGATCCGAGCCCGTACCGCGGAATGCATGCCAATAAGCGATGGAGAAGCGCAGGTGCTGCGCCATGGTCTTGCCGTCTATGATCTCGGTGGGGTTGTAATGGCGGAAGGCGAGGGCGTTGGCGCTGCCGGGGCCTTCGTAGGCGATGGGCTTGATGGTGGGAAAGTGCGCAGTAGATTTTTTCATGAGGGAAGAGCAATAAGCGTTAATCAGTGGTTGAATTTTCCGGCGGCCGCGAGACGGCAGGTATGTAAAAATTCATATATAAATTTTGATTTTTAACGGCATAGGTTTCAGGCTCGAATCCACCTTGGGTCGGCAAGACTCAACTTCACGAATGAAACCGCCCAAAAAAGTCGCGTTGTTGATCGAGACCTCGAATCGGTACGGGCGTGATCTGTTGTATGGGGTGCGCGACTGGATGCGCGAAGGTGAACGCTGGGCAATTCGTTTTACCGAGCAAGGCCGAGGTGCGCCCTTGCCGACGTGGCTCAAAGATTGGCAAGGCGACGGCATCATCGCGCGCGTGGATTCGCCCCAGATCGCGGCGGCGTTGCGGAGAACTCGCCTGCCGGTAATCGACGTAAGTGCGGAGCGATTCAGCTCGGAGTTTTCGCGCGTGAGTATCGACAACGCGGCCGTGGCGCGACTCGCGGCCGAGCACCTAGAGGGGAAGGGGTTTGCGGAGTTGGCGTACTGCGGAGACCGGCGGTTTCTGTGGTCGCGGCAGCGCGGGGCGGAGTTTAAGCGCGGACTCGCCGCGAAAGGCCGGCGCTGTGTCGATTTCGTCGAGCAAGCGGTGGGTGGTCGGCCAGGGTCCGACGCGGAGATTCGGGCGATTGCGCGCTGGTTAAAAGCCCTCCCGAAACCGGTCGCCGTGTTTGCGTGTTACGATGGTCGCGCGTTGCAAGTGCTCGAAGCGTGTCAGTTGCTCGGTTTAAACGTACCCGAGCAAGTCGCGGTGCTCGGCGTAGACAACGATGAACTCGTGTGCGAACTAGCGAATCCGCCGCTCAGCAGCGTGCAACCGAATGCGCGACGCTCCGGCT
>CANGCX010000158.1 GCA_947452315.1 Opitutia bacterium
CTGCTTTCCGATTTACGGCCTAGCATCTTCCGCGACGGTCTCGGTTCCCGTAATAATTCTAAGGCAAAGAGCAGTTATTGAAAGCACCTCGAACACTGCAGGGTGTCAGAGCCAAAACTAGGTCACACATCACCGCCGTCAAATGCCGAATCAGGATTCGATGATACTTGAATCCAGATGCTGTATAATCAACTCCTGCACCGTAGCCAGGAATAGGTAGCACATAAATGCCTTCCTGACGTCTTCAGCCAAGTCCTCGATCTCCACGTCCCCACCTTCGAGCGTATCATCACCCAATCCCCGCAAATAAACTTCCCGCAAACGCAGCCGCACGGCCGCACAGGCCCGCACGATGGGTTCAGCATTATTTTCATCAAATGCTACAATTCCTTCGCCGAAAAATTCCTCATCAAACAGCGCTAACAAGGCCTTCACATCCGCCGTTTGGCCCGAAATCAATTCTGCCAACCACGCATCACGAAAATCATCGTCAACATCTCCCAGTTCTTGTGGCGCAGCGAGCTTTTCGCCAAGCCCGTCCACGAGAAGTCGAATCACATCAAGCAGCGGCGCGACGATCGATAGACTTAATTTGACCTCAATGCGTTTCATCAGGTTCAAGGACGGCGGTCAGATGCCATTGCTGTAAGGTGAACACATAGGCTTCCGCTTTTTCGCGCAGCCCACTCCAAACTACCGAGCGACCTTGCTCATGCACTTCTAGCATGTGCCGACGGGCGAGCGTCTCGTTGAAACCGAAGATTTTTTTAAAAACCATCATCACGTAAGACATGAGGTTCACCGGGTCATTCAAAACGACGACACGCCAGACCCCGCTGCATTGCAGCTCAGTGCGGCTCAGCGTCTCAGTCGAAGGCGAGGATTTGACACTAGAAACGATCATGTCGCCTTCCGCTTCTCCTCATTAACGATGGCGGCCAAACGCTGTTCAATTTCAGCAAGCGAAATCTTGGCGACGTCTTTGGAGTTACGTGCCTTTAGCTCCACAATGCCCTCTTTGAGGCCTTTGCTGCCAATCGTCACTCGCAGCGGAATCCCAATGAGATCTGCATCCTTGAACTTGACGCCTGGACGCTCAGCTCGGTCGTCGATGATAACATCTGCACCGGCGGTCTCGGCAGCCGTGGCTAGTTTTTTCGCCAAATTCATGGCGTCGGCCGAATCAGGATCGAGCAGACAAATGAGCACATGAAAGGGCGCCACATTCCAGGGCCAGACGATACCATCGGCGTCATGACTTTGCTCAATCACGGCCTGCATCGTACGGCTAATGCCGATGCCGAAACAGCCCATAACCATGAGATGAGACTGCTTCTGATCATCCGTGTAGACCGCGCCAAATTTCTCCGAGTATTTCGTCCCGAGCTTAAAAATGTGTCCCACTTCAATTCCGCGACGCACCTGAAGCGGTTGGCCTGATTGCGGGCACGGCTCACCGGGACGAACCCGACGAAAATCCCCAAATTTCGTGATCGCAAGATCACGGACCACGTTGATGTTGCGCAAATGAAAGCCATCTTTGTTTGCGCCCGTGGTGCCATTTCCGATCAGTCGTATAGCGTGGTCGGCAAAAACACCGGCTAATGCATCGGCATTTTTAATCGTGCCCTTCACCGCTCCTAAGCTACCGGGTTTCGCGCCTAATACAGGCTCGATTTCTTCCGCCGTTGCTGGACGAAAAACCGTGAAGCCTAGCGAACCAATTTTCGCTTCTTCCAATTCATCACTCCCCCGAAGGATGACGATGAATGGTTTACCATCGCCAATATAGACCAGCGTTTTGAACTGCTGATCGCCTGGCACATTGTAAGGAGCGGTCGCTAATGCGGCAATCGTAACGACTCCGGGAGTCGCGAATTCCTCAATCGCACCAACCGGCGCCGCATCAGCGATATTTTTGGGCACGAGCGCACTGGTCGCTTTCTCGCGGTTGGCTGCATAACCAGACTCGCTGTAAATCACATCATCGTCGCCGATTTCAGCCGGCACCATGAATTCGTGAGAAAAACTTCCGCCCATCACGCCTGTGTCGGCTTCGACTGCGATCGCCTGAATGCCGACGCGCTTAAAAAATTTCTCATAGGCGCTCTTCATTGCGAAGTAGCTCTTCACCGCCGCCTCATCGTTGGCATCAAATGAATACGCGTCCATCATCACGAACTCTCGTGCGCGCATCAGACCAAAACGTGGGCGAATCTCGTTGCGGAACTTGGTAGCTATCTGAAAGAAATTTTTGGGCAAATCGCGGTAACTGGTAATCTCCTGTTTCACGAGAGGCGTGATCACTTCTTCATGTGTCGGCCCGAGTACAAACTCCGGTTCTTTGCTCCGGCCTTTGCCAGCACCGGCGCTATCGGTACGAAACATGATCTCACGCGCGGCAGCCCAGCGCGGTCCTTGTTCCCAATTTTCGACAGGATGCACGTGCGGCATCCAGAGCTCGATGCCACCACCCGCCTCAATCTCCTCGCGGCAGAGTTGCGTCAGTTTTTGCATCACCCGAAGCCCAAGCGGCATGTAGGTGTAAAGCCCGCCACCAAGTTTGCGTACGAGCCCCGCGCGCACGAGCAGCTTGTGCGAAGCGATCTCGGCATCGGCAGGACTTTCCTTTAATGTAGGGACAAAATACTGGGACCAGAATTTCATGTAGCCTCGTAACGAAGCGAGACGCTCGCCTGTGCGCAAATTTATTTGCGAGTCTGGCCGACTCCGAGGTTAATCCCCCTCTATCGTCTATGTCCGGCTCCTCTTCACATCGTAAACCTTGGCCCATGAAATGGGTCGTCCTCGTTATTGTCGTTAGCCTAGCCGGCTATACGTATGTAACCCTGCGCTACCGAAAGACCGCGCCGTCGTACCTACCCTATCAAGACACTAAAAACCGCGCGGGCGTACTCCGGCTTCTATCGGCGGGCTTTCAACGCATCATTTTGACTGCACAACGACCTGCGGAAGCCGGCGCGGTACACAACAGCGCCGCCAGCATCGCTGCGCCTGGCGGCTTAGGCTCCGATCTCGGACCGTCGTTGCTCGATCTCCCACTGCTGCCCGCTGAAATCACCCGCGTTCATGCGCCGTCATCAATCAGCGCGCTGCTCGCTTATCCGATCGAGTTCACCTGCACTCTGGCGGACAACAAACGCCAACTATCCGGCGCCGAGCTCTACATTAAGGACAACATCATCACATTACTGCCGACTTTTGAACAGCTCGACGGAGGTCTCATGGCCCGCAGTCGCGATAGCGTCGTTTTAGTAACCGTTCCAGCCGGCACTTTGAAACCCGGCACCTACCGTGCCGTAGTTGTCGGCGAACGCACCTCTCGCACTTGGTCCGTGCAAGTGCATTGACGCCGCCCGCCGCTTCGTCGCAAATCACTCTACTTACATGAGCAACGGCCCCGGCCCCACCCTCCCGCCCTCCGCGCCCGCGGTTTCCGCTCCCGCCCAAGCCACCACGATCAAACCCAATGATCTGCGCGGCATCCTGAAATACGTTCCCCGTTTTCAAGGCCAGATATTCATCATCGCAATCGATGGCGCCATTATTGCGGACGAAAATTTCAGCAACCTGCTGGTCGACATCGCCGTACTACGTAGCCTCGGCATCAAGATCGTGCTCGTCCACGGCATAGGCCACCAGGTCCAAGAACTGTCTGAACTACGCGGAGTCGCCATCACCAACAACGACGGGACCGGAATCACCGATGCTGCAACACTCGATCTCTCCATCCGCGCCGGCTCACGCGTCTCACATCTCATCCTCGAAGGACTCAC
>CANGCX010000159.1 GCA_947452315.1 Opitutia bacterium
ACTTGTCTTTTTTTCGTCATTCACCTCCGACCGGATATTCCCATGGCCGACCGCACTCACTCCGAACGCACGAACTTCGGCAAACTCCGCGAAGTCATTCAGCCGCCGAATCTCATTGAGATTCAGATCACGTCCTATCTCGAGTTCCTTCAAAAGGGCATCCCCGAGAAGCAACGCAAGCCCCAGGGCTTGGAGGCCGTTTTCCGCGAGGTATTCCCGATTCATTCCTACGACGAGCGCCTCGTGCTCGAATACGTCTCCTACACTCTCGGTGATTCCAAGAATTCCGAGCTCGAGTGTCTCCGCGAAGGTGTCACCTACTCGGTGCCCCTTTATGTGAAGCTCCGCCTCCGCGAGGAAGACTTCATCAAAGATGAAGATATTTACATGGGAGAAATCCCAATGGTGACCGAGCGCGGCTCCTTCATCATCAATGGCGCTGAACGCGTCGTTGTGTCCCAACTTCATCGCTCGCCCGGCATCGCCTTCGAAGTGACGCCTCACCCGAACGGCAAGCTGCTCCATTCCTTCCGTATCATCCCGGACCGCGGCACCTGGCTTGAAGTTCAATTCGACAACAACGATCTGCTCTACGTCTATCTCGATCGCCGTCGTCGTCGTCGCAAATTCCTCATCACGACGCTGCTTCGCGCCATCGGCTACTCGAGCGACATCGACATCCTGAATCTCTTCTACGAGATCAAGGATCTCAAAGTTTCCAAGGCCCTTGACCTCGAGAACGTTTCTACACTCGTCCTCGTCGAAGATGCAATCGATGCCCAACAAGGCGTCGTGCTCGCTCGCGCGTTTGAACCGCTCACTAAGCAGATCGTTCGCACCTTCGAAAAACACGGCATTTCCACGATCCGCGTAATCGACACCACCGTCGACGAAGGCGCCCTCATCCGCGCGCTCAAGAAAGATCCTACGCGCAACGAAGAGGAAGCCCTTAAGGAAATCTACAAGCGTCTGCGTCCCGGCGAGCCGCCAACCACCGCCAACGCCAAAGCCCTCCTCAAGCGCCTCTTCTTCGATCCAAAGCGCTACGACCTCGGCCGCGTCGGTCGTTACAAGGTCAACCAAAAGCTCGGCCTCAAAGTCACCCTCGAACAGCGCATCATCGAGAGCGGTGATATTGTGGCCGCCACGAAATATCTCGGTCGTCTCAAGAAAGGCGAAGGCGTCGTCGACGATATCGATCACCTCGGTTCCCGTCGCGTTCGCACCGTTGGCGAGCTTCTCGCTAACCAATGCCGCGTCGGCCTCAGCCGCACCGAGCGTCTGGTCCGCGAGCGCATGACGATGTACGACCAGAGCGTCGACTCGATCACGCCCCAAAAGCTGATCAACCCGAAGGCCCTGACTACGGTCATCCGCGATTTCTTCGCCCGCAGCCAGCTCTCGCAGTTCATGGACCAGATCAACCCGCTCGCCGAGGTCACGCACAAGCGCCGCCTCTCCGCGCTCGGGCCAGGCGGTCTCAATCGTGAACGCGCTGGTTTCGAAGTCCGCGACGTTCACCCGTCGCATTACGGCCGTATCTGCCCGATCGAAACCCCCGAAGGTCCGAACATCGGTCTGATTAATTCACTCTCGACTTACGCTCGCGTGAACGAGTTCGGCTTCATTGAGACGCCTTACCGTATCGTCAAAGACGGCCGCGCCACCGACAAGATCGAGTACCTCACCGCCGACCAAGAAGAAGCCAAGGTCATTGCCCAGGCTAATTCAGAGATCGACGAAAAGGGTCACTTCAGTGGCAAGGTCACCGTTCGTCAGGACGGCGAGTTCCTCGAAGTCTCTGCTTCCGAAGTCCACTACATGGACGTCTCGCCGAAGCAGGTTATTTCTATCGCCGCCGGCATGATCCCGTTCCTTGAGCACGACGATGCGAATCGCGCACTCATGGGCGCCAACATGCAACGCCAAGGCGTTCCGCTCCTCCAAGCTGAGTCGCCGCTCGTCGGCACCGGCATCGAAGAACGCGTCGCCCGCGACTCTAAGATCGTCGTGGTTGCTGATGAATCCGGCATTGTTGCCTCCGTGGATGCGAAACGAATTGTCGTCACTAAAGACGGCGAGCTCCCGCGCAACCTCAAGCACGACCCGAAGAATCACGTCTTCATCTACGAGCTGCGCAAATTCATGCGCTCGAACGCCGGCACGTGCTTCAATCAGAAGCCCATCGTCGCGCTCGGCCAGAAAATCAAAGCCGGACAAATCATCGCCGACGGTCCTTCGACCGACAAGGGCGAGATGGCCCTCGGCCGTAATGTGCTCGTCGGCTTCATGCCGTGGAACGGCTACAACTTCGAAGACGCTATCCTCATCTCTGAGAAGGTGCTAAAGGAAGACATCTTCACCTCGATTCACATCCAGGAATTTGAAGTTAACGCTCGCGATACCAAGCTCGGGCCGGAAGAAATCACGCGCGACATCCCGAACATCGGCGAAGAAGCTCTCAAGCATCTCGATCACAACGGCGTTATCCGCATCGGTGCCGAAGTGAAGCCCGGCGACATCCTCGTCGGTAAAATCACTCCGAAATCCGAAACCGAACTCGCGCCCGAGGAAAAGCTTCTCCGCGCCATCTTCGGTGAAAAAGCGGCTGATGTTAAAGATACCTCGCTCGTCGTTCCCTCGGGCGTCGGCGGTATCATCATGGACGTGAAGGTTTCTTCCCGAATCGATAATCAGGAAGAAAAACTCTCGCCCTCCGACCGTCGTCGTCAGGTGAAGCAAATCCAAGAGGAATACAAAACGCAGATCGATAAACTGCGCGAAGGCCTCACGGAAGCGCTCTCCAACATCCTCCTCGGTGAAAAAATCCCGCTCGACGTAATCAACGGCGAGTCCGGCGAAATTATCATTCCCGCCAACCGCAAGATCACGAAGACCTTACTTCGTCGTCTCGCGGCCGTTTCCAAGCACGTCCAGATCGATCCGTCCCCGGTTCGCATCAAGATCATGGAAATCATCGGCTCGTATCAGACTAAGTTTGACGAACTCGAAACCGACCGTGAGCGCAAGATCGGCGCGGTTGAGGCCGGTGAAGGCTCCGGAGACGGCGCCATCAAGCAGGTCAAAGTTTACGTCGCCACCAAGCAGAAGCTTGAAGTCGGTGACAAGATGGCCGGCCGCCACGGTAACAAGGGCGTCGTCGCCAAGATCGTGCCTGAAGAAGACATGCCGTTCCTCCCGGACGGCACTCCGGTGGAAATCTGCTTGAACCCCCTCGGCGTGCCCTCGCGCATGAACGTCGGACAGGTTCTGGAGACGCACTTGGGTTGGGCTTGTAAGAAGCTCGGTCTCAAGGTCGCTACTCCAGTGTTCGACGGTATCTCCGAAAAGCGCGTCCGTGAATACCTCAAGGAGGCTAAATTGCCGACTTCCGGTAAGAGCACGCTCTTCGATGGACGTACCGGCGAAAAGATCGATCAAGAGGTCGTGGTCGGCTACATCTACATGATGAAGCTGAACCATCTTGTCTCGCACAAGATCCACGCCCGCGCGGTCGGTCCTTACTCCTTGGTCACGCAGCAACCGTTGGGCGGCAAAGCCCAATACGGTGGCCAACGCTTCGGCGAAATGGAAGTGTGGGCGCTCGAAGCCTACGGCGCAGCGCACACCCTCCAGGAACTCCTCACCGTCAAATCCGACGATGTGCAGGGCCGTACCAAGATCTACGAGTCGCTCGTCAAGGGAGACAATACCCTCGTCGCCGGCACGCCTGAGTCCTTCAACGTTCTCATTAA
>CANGCX010000160.1 GCA_947452315.1 Opitutia bacterium
GAGTTCGCCGCCCAAAACTGGAGCATAAAGGCCATCCATCGCATCATCGTCACATCCTCCACATATCAACGCGCCTCCGTCGCCCGTCCCGACCTAGAACTCGCCGATCCGCTCAACAAACTGCTCGCGCGTCAAAATCGTCTCCGTCTCGACGCCGAACTCGTCCGCGACGTCGCCCTCTCCGCCAGCGGACTGCTCGAACTCAAACTTGGCGGCCCACCCGTCTTCCCGCCCCAACCTGACGGCGTCATGACGCTTGGCCAAAACCGCCGCGCCTGGGTCGCCAGCACCGGCGCAGACCGCAACCGCCGCGCCCTTTATACGCACCACTGGCGAGCGACCCCGCACCCCGCCATCGCGGTGTTCGATGCGCCCGATGGTTTTAGCGCGTGCACGAGGCGGCTGCGTTCCGACACGCCGCTCCAGGCGCTCACGCTACTCAACGATCTTCAATTTTTTGAGTTCGCTGGCGCACTCGCCGCCCGCGTGCAGCGCGAAGGCGGAGCAGATGATTCAACGCGTCTGGATTACGCCTTCCGCCTCTGCGTGGCCCGTCCGCCCACCCCCACCGAGCGCACGCGACTTCTAGATCTTCTGCGGAAACTGCAGATGCCCTCGTCCGAGCCCAACGCCGAACCGGCCGCCACGCCGCTCGAAGCGTGGACCACCCTTGCCCGCGTCTTGCTCAACCTCGACGAAACCATCACCCGCGCCTGACCATGAATCTGCAGCCCACTACCGACTCAGCGCAACCTTTCGACCCGGTCTCGCGCCGACATTTTTTCAGCCGTTGCGCCATGGGCCTCGGCGGTATCGCGCTCGCCTCAATGCTTGAGCGCGGTCAACTCAGCGCGGCACCCGCGCCCGCGTCTGGCCCGCTCGCCGATCCAATGGCACCGAAGTCCCCGCACTTCGCCCCGCGCGCCAAAAATGTCATTTATCTTTTTATGGCCGGCGGCCCGAGTCAGCTCGAGTTATTCGACTATAAGCCACGCCTCATCTCGCTCAACGGCCAACCGGTTCCCGAGTCCCTTATCGCCGGCAAGCGCTTCGCGTTCATGGACAGTTCGCACGGCACGAAGTTGCTCGGCACGCGCCGCGCCTTCGCCCAACACGGCCAGAGCGGGGCATGGGTGTCCGATCTATTCCCACACACAGCGGGCATCGTGGACGACATCACTCTGGTCAAATCCTGCGCCGCCGATCTGTTCAACCACGCTCCTGCGAAGCTGTTCATGAACACCGGATCCGGCCAATTTGGTCGTCCGAGCATGGGATCGTGGATCACGTACGGACTCGGCAGCGAATCGCAAAATCTCCCCGGCTTCGTCGTCCTCCAATCTGGCCCACGCGGCCCCCGCGGTGGCGCCGTCAACTGGGGCACCGGCTTCCTTCCGACGACGTACCAAGGCGTGCCATTCCGCGGTAACGGTGACCCAATCCTCAATCTCGCCAACCCCAAGGGCATCACCGCCACGCGCCAGCGCCAGGCCATCGACGCCATCCGCGATCTCAACCTACAACATGCCGTCGCCACGGGCGATGCCGAGATTCACACGCGCATCGCCGCTTACGAAATGGCGAGTCGTATGCAGTCGAGTGCCCCAGAACTCGTTGATCTCAGTGGAGAAAGCGAGACCACGCTCAAACTCTACGGAATCGAAAAAGATAAACCCTCCTTCGCTCGCAACTGTCTTCTCGCCCGTCGCCTCGTCGAGCGCGGCTCCCGTTTCATCCAGCTATATCACACCAACTGGGATAGCCACGGCGGCCCCGGCGAAAATCTCGAAGTTGATTTTGTCGCGCGTTGCCGCGAAGTCGACCAAGCCCAAGCCGCGCTTGTTACCGACCTAAAACAACGAGGGCTGCTCAAAGACACGCTCGTTGTCTGGGGTGGCGAATTCGGTCGCACGCCGATGGGCGAGAACCGCGACACCACGGGCCGCAATCACCACATCGACGCGTTCACGATGTGGTTCGCCGGCGGCGGCACCAAGGCCGGCACCATCATCGGCGAGACCGACGAACTCGGTTTCAATTCCGTCACCGATCGCGCCCACGTCCACGATCTGCACGCGACGATTTTGCACTTGCTCGGTCTCGATCACAAAAAGCTCACCTTCCGTTTTCAAGGCCGCGATTTCCGTCTCACCGACGTCCACGGCAACGTCATCCAAAAACTTCTCGCATAGCCCGTTCGCCCCGCTCCGCTCGCCTCGCCTCGCCACGCCACCCTCGCGCTTCGGCCATGTTCACTCGCCGTCATTTCCTTAAAACCGCCGGTGCTCTGAGCGCCGGGGCATTCGTTTCCGCCCACGCCCAAGCACCGGCCATCGTCTCCCCCGCGCCCGTCTTGGGCCAAGGCGAGTTTCGCTACCGCGTCGTTCCCGGCTGGGGCGTCCTCGATAATGGCACGCCGGTCAACGATTGCCATGGCCTCGCCCGCGACCGCGCCGGACACATCATTCTTCTCACCAATCACCCCGCCAACAACGTCATCATCTACGACCGCGCCGGCCGCCTCGTCCATAAATGGGGCACCACCTTCCCCGGCGCGCATGGACTCTCGCTCGTCACCGAGGGCTACCGCGAAGTCCTTTTCATCACCGATCTCACCACGCACCGTGTCGCCAAAACCACGCTCGACGGTCAACTCCTTGATGAATGGCACTGGCCGGTCCACACTGGCAAATACGATAAGGAAGACCAATACCGCCCGTCTTGGACGCTCCATTTGCCCAACGGCGAATTCTACGTCCTCGATGGCTACGGCCGCGATTACATCCTCCACTACGGTGCCGATGGAAAATTCCTCCGCATTTTCGGCGGCGCCGAGGGCGGCATCGTTCACTGGGGCCCGCACGCCGGCATGATCGACACCCGCGCGCCCGATGCGGCGCCCTCGCTCTTGATCGCCATGAGCGACCAACAATATCTCCTCCGCTTGGATCTCGACGGTCGACCGCTCGCGCGCACGCCTCTGCCCGGCGGCAACCCCCGCCAAATCCGCCGTCACCGCGACCACTACTTTGTCGCCCACCTCGCCGACAACTGGCCCCAAGATCGCAACAGCCGCGGCTTCCTCTCCGTCCTCGACGCCGAGCTCCGCGTCGTCTCCAACATCGCCGGCTCCCCGCCCGTGTACGACGCCACGGGCAAACTCCAACCCATGCGGCACCGCGAAGACACGTTTCTGCACCCGCACGATCTGCTCGTCGACACCGACGAAAGCCTCTACGTCGCCCAATTCGCCTCGGGCAAAACGTATCCACTCAAACTCGAACGCATCTAATTTTTCAATCAACCACTCGCCCATCAACCCCCAGCTTTGACCGCACCCTATTCCTTCATGTCGCCCCAACACCTCCTCGCCCTGGCCGTACTCGCCTTCATCGTACCCGCCGCCTCCGCCGCCCTCTCGCCCGCCGAGCAAAAAATCGTCGACGCCGTAAACGCCCAAGTCGGCACGTTCAGCCGCGACCTCGAACAGGTCGTCCAGATCAACAGCCCGAGCGAAAACCTCGCCGGCGTGCGCCAAGTAGCCGATCTCTTCGGAGCTCAACTGACCGCACTCGGCCTCGATTACCGTTTCGCCGCCCTCCCCGCCTCGAGCGGTCGCGCCGGTCATCTCGTCGCCGAACACCGCGGCACCCAGGGCAAGCGTCTCCTCCTGATCGGCCACCTCGACAC
>CANGCX010000161.1 GCA_947452315.1 Opitutia bacterium
GCGTTAAAGCACGCCGCGGCCACCCCGAAAGAAAACGGGGCACCGTTCACCAGACTAAGTGCAGGTGCGTCGAGGCTCATGGAGGGGTCAGTGAACGTGCCGCGCTTGCCCACCGCAACCTGAAATCTAGCCCGCTCGTTTTCGGCGCCACAGCCGAGGCCACACCGGCGTTTTTGCGCACCCGTTCGGGAAGCTTTGGGTTGCGATACACCGAGCCCAGCGCCAATTTCACGCTTCATCCCCATGAAATACCACCCCGCCTTCTCGGCCCTTTGCGCGTCTCTTTCGCTCGTGGTTTTGAGCCACGCCGCACCCAGCACCGGCTCGCCTTTTTACGGCGACGCGCCCGACGCCCACCATCCTTGGGCAGTCCACGATCAAAACCGCCCGCAACCCAAACGCGTCGAACCCGGAACCTTCAGCAGCGCCGCGCAACCAGGCCAACCGCCTTCCGACGCCATCATTCTCTTCGACGGCACCGCCGCCTCACTCGCGAAATGGGAATCCGACACGAAACCTGGCACGACCGCGCAAGGCACCAAATGGATCGTGCGCGACGGCGCCCTCGAGTGCGTGCCCAAATCCGGCTATATCCGCACCAAGGAACAGTTCGCAGATTGCCAACTTCACGTCGAATGGGCCGCCCCCTTGGCCGTTTCCGGCGACAGCCAAGGCCGCGGCAACAGCGGCATCTTTCTAATGGGCCTCGCCGAAGTCCAAGTACTCGATAATTACAACAACCCCACCTACGCCGACGGTTTTGCCGCGTCGGTCTACGGCATCAATCCGCCCATGGCTAACGCCCTGCGCGCGCCCGGTGAATTCCAAGTCTACGACATCGTTTTCCGCCGCCCGGTTTACCGCAACGGCCAACTCGTCGATGCCGGTCGACTCACCGTGTTTTGCAACGGTGTGCTCATGCAAGACGCCACGCCCCTTGAAGGCCCCGGCGGACACATGAAACGCTCTATCCCAATTGAGTTCCCCGCGCAAGGCCCACTCAAACTCCAGGACCACGGCAACCCCGTGCGTTACCGCAACATTTGGTATCGCCCGCTCCCACCCCGCAGCATCGAAGGTGGCACCGATGGCGTGCTTACCCCAGAGGCCACAACGGCCAAGCGCCATGAAATCGCCGCAGGCCTCCGCGCCGACGCCGCCAAACTCAGCGACACTGCCAAAATGCTCCGCCTCGCCGAATCGCTTTGCTACGAAAACGAAGCGGGGACGGCCGCTGCGGTCGAGAAAATGGCCAGTGATTACATAGCCGGCCTGCAAAAACTAAATGGCCCCGCCCTCGAGGCGAGAAAAGGCGAAGCTAAATCCGTCCAGCGCGCCTTCGCTTACCTTCAGAAAAATAAAATTATCGCCGCACCCTACGCTGCTAAAACCCAGCTCGACGCCCTCACTAAGGGGCAAGGTTGGGACGATGTGAAAAAATAATCGCGCCGAGTCTCCTTAGCACCCACCCACCCGCGCACTGGTTGCGCGGGCTTTTTTTGTCCGTGAAACAAGGAGCGCATTTTACGGACACGTGTCTTTTAATGTTTGACCCAGACCCAATCCGATTCGTTATACACCTTGAAGCCGACACTGGCTCGGTGCACCCCCACCTTTCCGACCGACACCCCCCTTTGTTCCGTCGCTATTAAATCCGCTCCGCGTGACCAATCCAGCTGACCCCGATTTTTTATTACACCCCATGAACTCATCCCTCCAACTGCCACGCTTACTCAAGTCGATCGCGACGTTTCTTGCGATCGTGCTCGTTTGCCTCACCAATCCGCTCCAAGCCCAACAAACCGGCGGCACGCTCTCCGGCACCGTCGTCGATAATAACACCGGTAAATACCTCGAGGGCGCCGACGTCAGCGTCGAGGGCACCAGCTTGCGCGCGACTAGCGCTCGCTCCGGCGGTTTTGAACTACGCAACGTCCCCGTCGGTGCGCAGAAAATTACGGTGAATTATCCCGGCATGGACTCAGTCACGCTTCCCGTCGCGATCACCGGTGGACAGACTGCTACTCTACCCGTGCGCCTCGGCGTCGCCTCCGATGTTGTAACGCTCACGGAGTTCAAAGTCGCCGGCACCAAAGAAGGTATGGCACAGGCCGTCGCCCTGCAGAAAGCCGCCGTTAACTCCAAGATCGTCGCAGCCGGCGATCAATACGGCGACATTGCCGAGGGCAACGCCGCCGAATACCTGAAGTTTATGCCCGGCGTCGGCGTCGACTACAACGCCAACGACGCCCGCGCCGTCACCCTGCGCGGCATGAGCACCGCCTTCACGAATGTGACGATGAACGGCAACCCCGTCGCCAGCGCGACCTCCGGCAACTTAAACCGCCGCTTCGAATTCGAACAAGTAGCCATTAACAACGTCGAAACCATCGAGGTTTATAAAACCCTCACTCCCGACATGCAGGCCACCAGCACCGGCGGCTCCATCAATCTCGTTACGAAGAGCGCCTTCGACCGCGCCGGCAGCCTCTTTACTTATCGCACTTATATGCAAGCCACGGGTACCGCCCTCACCTTTGAAAAAACCGAGGGTTGGGGCCAAGAAAAGACCCGCAAAATCCTCCCCGGTTTTGATTTTAATTACGCCGCCCGACTGCGCGAAAATCTCGGCATCAACCTGAGCTACAAAAATTCCCAGCTATACAACGACTACCCACGCTCGTCCTACTCCTGGCAATACAACCCTGCCAGCGGCGGCTCACCCACCACGCCTTGGCTCAATAGTTGGAACATCCAAAACGAGCAAAAGAATACCCGCCGCCAATCGCTCTCTGGTCAGGTTGATTACAAACTCGCGGAAAACACCAAGCTATCCTTCAACGGCCAGTGGAACTACTACGATCTGCTCTTCACGGACCGCGTCATCACCCTCACGCCCGGCAACGCCTCGGCCGCACTCGCTCTCGCGGCCCCGGTCACCTACGGCTACGGTGGCACCTACATCGGCCAAGCCGGCCTCGGCAGCGCGGCACTTCAGACCATTAACCGCTCTAAGTCCGGTGTGACGTGGAGCAGCGGCGCCAGCCTGACTCACGATTTTGGCGGCGGCTCCAAACTCGAAGCCAGCACTTACTGGAGCCAAGCCTACAGCAAATACCGCGACGTTTCGCGCAATTGGTTCTCCGATGCGACCATGACGCGCACCGGGCTCACCCTTAAATTCATGAACGTCGGCAGCGCTGCTCCTGATTATAGCGCCACCGATAGCACCGGCGCGGCGGTCAATTTGAATGACGTTTCGCAATACTCCATGACCCAAATCCGCGCCCGTCCGCAGACCGGCGTCGACACCAAGGACGGTCTCTCGCTCGACTTCAAAACTCCGCTCAACACCACAATCCCGATCACCATTAAAGTCGGTGGTCGTCTCGATGACACCACCCGCAACCTCGACAACCGCGTGTTCAATCGCACCGGCACGAGCGTCGCCACGGGCTTCGGGGGCACCTCGGCCATCACCGGCAATCAACTGGTCAACATGGTGGACTACGGTTTCTCCCAACACCCGATCGGCTACGGTCGCCCCGCTTATAACTTCCTCAGCGTCTACTCCGCTTTTTCTCAACTCGGCGGGCTGAACTACTTGCCCTACACGCCAGCCAGCGACGTCATCGCCCGCTTCGACGACAAGAC
>CANGCX010000162.1 GCA_947452315.1 Opitutia bacterium
ATCACCCGCAACCACTGCGCCGCGCCCACGGTCCTCTCCGAATCGAAGCGTACGCGCTCCAGCAAAAACTCGCTGGCGACCTGACCGTGCTCGGCGCGCACCAGCTCCGCCCGAGGGTTCAAGGTCTGCAAGATCGTCTCGACTTCTGCTAGCTCCGCTTCGTCCGCCAAATCACATTTATTTAATACGAGTACATCCGCGCACTCCGCCTGGTCCACCATAAGTTCAAAGATCGGTTTTGGGCCGCGCGTTGTTTCGTTTCCAGCCGAGCGAGTTCGGCTAGCATGCTGCTCTGCCAAAAAACTACGCGCATCAATCACTGTCACCAACGAGCTTAGTCGTGCGAAATCGCCGAGGCTGCGCCAAAACGTATTTTTGCGCGTAAACAGGTCTGCCACAGCCCGCGGCTCGGCCACCCCGGTCGTCTCCACCAAGATGTGTTCGTAGGTTTTTTGCGCCGCCAGTTCCGCAATGGTCTCGGCTAGCGAATCGCGCACGGTGCAACATACGCAGCCATTCCCTAGCTCCACGACGCGTGCTGCTCCAGCACCGGCCACGAGTTGAGCGTCGACATTGACCGCCGCCACATCGTTAACCACTGCCGCCCACTTTCGCCCCGTCGCCTGCCCGAGCAGATGGCGCAAAAGCGTCGTCTTCCCCGCTCCGAGGAAGCCACTCAAGACCGTCACCGAGGGTAAAAAAATAGGCGCAGCCATATCCGTCACCACAACCCCCTCCCTTTCGCGTGGCCAGCCCGGAAGCATCCGTTCAACATGTTCGTCGATGCCTCGTTTTTGCCTCATCCTCACGCTAATCCTTAAGTTTCACGCCCTCACCCCAGCGCAGGCCGCGGCCCCGACATCCACCGCGGTTCCCTCTTCCGTCTCGATCGCCGCCGCCGCCAACCTTGTCTATGCCCTTGAAGCCCTAAATATCGCCTTCCGCGCCTCCTCCCCAGAGATCACGGTAACCACGGCCCTCGGCGCCTCGGGCACTTTCGTCGCTCAAATCAAAAACGGCGCGCCTTACGACGTCTTCCTTTCCGCTGATCTCGATTATCCGCACGCCCTCATTGCCGCAGGTCAGGCCGACGCCCGCACGCTCACGCCGTTTGCGACCGGCCGCCTGGTCCTTTGGACCTCGCACGGCGATCTCCCGCTCAACGATATCGCCGCCACGGTGCGCGATCCCTCCGTTAAAAAACTCGCACTAGCCCAACCCGCGACCGCGCCCTACGGCCGCGCCGCGCAAGAGGCTCTCGCTCAACTCAACCTCTGGCGCGATGCCCAACCCAAAATCGTCTTCGGCGAAAATATCGCGCAAACCGCCCAGTTCATCGAAAGTGGCCACGCCGATGCGGGCTTCGTCGCTTTGTCGCTGGTTCTTTCTGCGAATTTAAAAAATCGTGGCCATTGGCTTGAGGTCCCCGCCACACTCCACGCGCCGCTCACGCAAGGAGCCATCTTAACTACGCGCGGCGCCGCTAACCCGGCCGCTAGGCATTACCTCGCGTTTCTCCAATCTGCGACCGCCCGGGCCATTCTTGCTCGTTTCGGCTACGCGCCACCGACACCCAACACCCACTAGTCATTCAGCGTTGAGCGCGCGGCCTTCCGCGTTGAAGATTCCTACTACACATTCACCGTCTTGCCCGAATCCACCGCCACGTTCCTCGGTCTCGCTCCAGCACTTTGGCAATCGCTCGCGCTCACGTTGCAACTCGCGGCAATCACGACGCTTGTCCTAGGCGTGATCGGCCTGCCGCTAGCACACTGGCTCAACACAACGCGCACGCGCTTTGCGCCATTTCTCGAAACACTCGTCACGTTGCCCGTCGTGTTACCACCCACGGTCATAGGGTTTTACGTATTGGTCGGGCTATCACCTCAACACCCCCCAGGCTCGTGGTGGCGCGACCTCACCGGTCAACCGCTGGTTTTCACGTTCACCGGACTGGTGATCGCCTCGGTGTTTTATTCACTGCCGTTCGCGGTGCAGCCGTTTCAAGCCGCGTTGCGCGCCGTACCGCGCGAATTACTCGAGGCGGGCACGGCTCATGGCGCCTCACCGTCGCGTGTGTTTTTTCGCCTGCACGCACCACTGGCATGGCGAGGAATTGCCGCAGGCCTAACTTTGGGATTCGCCCACACGCTCGGTGAATTCGGCGTCGTGCTGATGATTGGCGGAGCGATCCCCGGAGTGACGAAGGTCGCCAGCATCGCACTCTACGATGAGGTCCAACGCCTCGATTACGCTTCGGCCCACGCCTTCGCGGGGACGTTACTCGCCTTGTCGTTCGCGCTGTTGCTGGTCGTCACGCTCTTACAACGTCGCCGCTCTTGACCCATAAGGCCTAATCTCGTTTTTCACCCCTCGTCTCGTGAGCACTTTGTCCTCCAGCTCTTCAACGGTCCATCCGTTCCGCCGCCTCTTGGCGCTCGGCGCGGCGGCGTTGGTGCTGTTGCTCACGGTGCTCGCCGTCAGCCCTCAGTTGCACACGGCCTTCCACGGCCACTGCGACGACTCCGCCGCCGCCAACGTTCAGGACGAGGGTTGCGTCGTCACGTTATTCGCCGCCGGTGTCACCGCTGCGCCCGCTCCGCTGGCCGTCGTCGCACCGCCACAGGCGCACCTCCGCGCGGAGTTCAGTCCGCATTCCGAGATTTTTGTTAGCCCACCCCACTACCTGCATCAGCCGGAGCGAGGCCCGCCGTTAGTCTGAGTTTGAATCAGGATCTTTTCCGTGCGGCGCCTGCGAGCGCTCACGTGGCTTATTACTCAAGGTGCCACGCTGCGGCGTACGGCCCCCAGTTACGTTCCAAAACTCAGCTTCATCATTCCATGTCATGTTTTCGTTCTCTGCCTCTTTCTCTCCTCAGTGTCCTGACCTTGGCTAACGCCCAAAAAGGTCCGGATCATTCCGACATTCATCCGCTCGACACGTATTTCGTGACCGCAGGGATCGATGGCAAAACCGCCTTCGATCTTGCGCAAGGCACTTCCATTCTCGCCGGCGACGAACTCCGACGCCGCGCTGCGGCCACCCTCGGCGCCACCCTCGCGGATACCGCCGGGGTGAGTGGCACTTACTATGGTCCCGGCGCCAATCGCCCGATCATCCGCGGCCTCAGCGGCGAACGCGTTCGCATGCTCGACAACGGCGTGGGATCACTCGACGCCTCCAGCATCAGCCCCGATCACGGCGTTAGCGTCGAACCGCTCCTAGTCGAGCGCATCGAGGTGCTGCGGGGTCCGGCGACGTTGCTCTACGGCAGCTCCGCCGTCGGCGGCGTGGTCAATGTCATCGACAACCGCATCCCTTCCGCCGCACCCACCACGCCGTTCTCCGGTCGCGCAGAGTTGCGCTACGAATCTGCCGCCCGCGAGCGCACGGGCATCGTCTCTGCCCTCGCCGGCAACGCCACCACGGCGATCCAAGTCAATGGACTCCGCACCGAGACCGACGACGTCGCTATCCCCGGCTACGCCGATCCCGCCGACCCGAGCCACTACGGCACGTTGTCCAACTCCGCGCGCACGACCAAAAACGCCTCCATTGGCGTCACGCGTTTCGGCGCGCTCGGCCACCTCGGCGTCGCTTTCAACGCCTACGATTCGTTTTACGGCGTGCCTGTCGGCGAGCCCAT
>CANGCX010000163.1 GCA_947452315.1 Opitutia bacterium
AAGATTCTGCGAGAGGTTTTCCGTGTAATCACCCTTCAGCGCGTCCTGATATTTAGGAGGGCGAATCGCTTCCTGAAATTGGCCGAAATAGCGCGTGGTCGTGTAATCATATTCCCGGTTAGTGTCGCGGCGCACGCCGACCAACGACAGCAGGCGACCACCAAAATATTTTCCGCTGGCCGAAAACGAGGCGGCCGCACTCCGCACAAATTGCGTGCCGCTGGCCGCATCGGTGCCCGAGGCAAAGAAGCCCAACATGCGCATATCCACCGTATTCGTGACCGGCGGATTGTTGAATTGCAGACGATCGAAGATAGCCCGCGAGTAAAAAGCGGGATCGTCGAGATAAAGACGCAGACGTCCGCGATCATTGGCAGTGTTGATCGCCGTGGCGGCGCCATTGAGGACGTTTTTAACGTTATAGCCTTGGAGGCGATAGTTGTCCTGCGAACTTTCGTTGTACTCGGCGGTGGCGACGAAGATCTGCTGCATCCATTTTAACTTGTCCCAATTATAAACCACGGAGCCGCGAAACGCATCCGTGTCCGTGCCGAAATGTTTTCGATCTGAAGCCGCATCGATGAACGGTCGGCCGTTGACGTCGACGCTGATCGTGGTGTCGAAAGAATTATCGTTGCGATCGGACGCCTGATTTTGGCGGTTGTAACTCAGCTCAACCGAAACCGGTCCGATGCCCTGCTCGATGGTAACCGAATAGGTGTCGAACGGCCGCGCTTGTTTGTCCCAAGAGCCACGGATGTTGTAGTGCTTGGGAAAACCTTTGATTCGCTTGGTGCCCACGGCGAGGCCGGCCGCATCGCGCATCGTGACATCGACGAAACTGCCTTCGATGAGCGAGGGCGTACCGCCCGCGACCGAGTTGGCCGCCAATCGATCCGCCGCAGATTGGGCGGCTTGCAGCACCCAAACATTGTCCGAGGTGTAATACGTGCCCGCGGTGCTCCAAGCGTTGGAGCGAGCGGATTGCTCCCAGACGTTGATGCCGGCGAAACCGCGGGTGTTATCGTATTTGCCGCGCTCACCTTCGACGCGAATCGAAGTGCGGGCAAAGGGTTGCCAGACGGCGGCGAGCGTCTCGCCTTCAAATTTGTACGCGGAAGCATCTTGAAACGTCTTGTCCTGTTTGCGCACGGCGTTGAAGCGCAGAGCGAGATTGGAGCGGAGCTTACGGTTAACATCGATCTGGTAGCGGTAGGCGCCCTCGCTGTTTTGGTTGGCGAAGATCTCGCCGAAATTTTTTAACAACGGGCGCTTGGTGAACGCTGCACCCTGCCCGCCCGGTTCGACGGCACCGAAAATCAGCGAGTTCGAGCCTTTGCCGAAATCAATGCGCTCGACGTTGTAGGTATCGCTCGGGATGAACCAACGAAAGTAATTACGACTGATGTTGTTCGTCTGGGTCATACCGCGGAACGAGAAATTGCCGCCTTGATTATCATTTTCCATCACCGGCAAGGCATAGACGTTGGCGACAAACTTCGCCGTTTCGTCGGCAGAAAAGAGCCCGAGGTCTTCCATGAAATCAGCGGTGATCGCATCGATGTTCACCGGCACGTCCTTCAGCGCCTGCTTCGTGCGCGTGGCCGATAGCGTGTCATTAGCCGACCAACCCGTCTCACGCTCGGATGCAATGACGAACGGCGAAAGCCTGACGGCTTCCTCTTTAATGGATGAAGTGCCCGATGGCGCCGGCGCAACTTGGGCAGGCGCGACCTGCATCAACACGAGAAACAGCCCTACAGCTCGAACGAAACTCACACAATTAGCGGGTAATTTCATGGGGTATACGGGGATAACAGCACATCAAAAACCCAACCCTTCGTGGCAGCAAAGTTCCCATCACTAGCATCGTTGAGTATTTAGCTATTATTTATGCATTTAGTACTTATTAAATAATGAGTTAATCTATTTTGCTGATATCATTAACCCGAGCCCTAAAATAAATTGCTATTTCAGGGCCCCAATTTGTGCTTTCGCAACTCGAACCATGCCGGTCAAAATAAAGCGCGGATCCAAGCCGGTGAACGGTCTCAGCGGGCCCATCTCGATGCAGCAGGTGGCGGAACACGCGGGCGTCTCGCGCTCAGCGGTGTCGCTCGCTCTCCAACACCACCCCAGCATTCCCGCCTCCACCCGTGACCGCATCCGCGCGGCCGCGCAGGAACTGGGTTACCGCCCGAATCCACTCGTCACCGCACTCATGCGCAGTCGTCGGACGGTCACACACGCTTCCACGGTTCGAGCTTCGTTGGGATTTCTGACCGCGGACGCACCTACGGACCGCTGGCGCGACGCGACCACGCATCGTAATTTCTACGCCGCCGCCACCACCCGAGCGGTCGAACGCGGCTTTAGCCTCGAGGAATTTTCCGCCAGCGACCCCCAAATGCGCCCGGAAAGACTCATCGATCTGCTTCAAGCCCGCGGCATTCACGGGATTCTGGTGGCGCCACTCACGGGCCAGAAAAACACGCTCCCTTTCAATTTAACCGGTTTTTCCGTCGTGGGCTTAGGAACCAGCGTGCAAGCACCGGAAATTGATCGCGTCGCCGACGATCATTTTTACGCCGCGCATTTGGCTTATAATCAAGCTCGTGGCCTCGGCTATCGCCGCATCGGGTTTGCCCTAGCCGCTGATATCAGCCGGCGACTCGAGCATCGCTGGCTTTCAGGCTACCTGGTGGCCCAACAACAACATTCCCCGCGCACACGCATTCAGGTATTCATGCCCGAAACGCGCGAGGAAATCCCTCTAGGCTTGAACGCTTGGATCGCCCGCCACCGCCTCGATGCCGTAATTTTTGCCCTACGCGATCAAAAGAAAATGAGCTGCGCCCCGGTCGGTACAGGGCTCATTTCATTGTCGGTCCATGACAACAGTCACATCACCGGCATCCGCCAAGACGAGTTTCGAATCGGAGCTGAAGCCATCGACCTGCTCGTCGAGAAACTGCAGCGTTGGGATACCGGTTCGCCGCGCAGCCCGCGTCTCCAACTCGTGCGTGGGGTCTGGTGCGCGGGCCAAAGCGCGCCCGGAGCCGGGCTAAGTCGCCAAGCGCTCTTGCCCGAAAAATAAGTTAGTTCCACCGCTTCCACGCTCGCTGCGGCCGTGGCCGCGCCCGCCACGCACTGGACCAGCGCTACAGAATTTTCTCCACATCCAACGTTCATCGCGTTCGTCTTTAACTGTTCCCCTGCCCTTCAACTCAACTCCTTACCCATGCTTCGTCATTTCCTCCCTGCCCTGCTCGTCACCCTCGGCGGATTAACTTCGCTCAGCGCCGCCGAAAACCAACTCACCGCCGCCGAAAAATCCGCCGGCTGGACGCTCCTCTTCGACGGCCAAACCTTGAACGGCTGGCGCCCCTACGCCGGCAAGCCCGCCGGCGGCTGGGAAGTCAAAGACGGCACGCTCCACGCCATCGCCAAAGTCAAAGGCACCGAGCTCATCACCGAGAAAAAATTTAACGACTTCGAGTTCGCTTGGGAATGGAAACTCCCGCTCGCCGGCAATAACGGCGTTAAATATTTCGTCACCGAAGCCCGCCCCGCCGCGCCCGGTCCGGAATACCAGATGCTC
>CANGCX010000164.1 GCA_947452315.1 Opitutia bacterium
CATTCATCTCATCTTCGGTGGCCACGGCGGCGAAGCCAAGTTCGGCGAAAACAACTTCGGCACTCCTGGCAAAGGCCGCCAGATCCACATCGTCTCCAAAAAACCCGGCGATATTTCCGCGTGGGAGACCTTGGAAAACATTTCCCCCTTCGGCACCTACAGCCAATGGGTCAAAATGAGCAACGGCGACTTGTACCTGTTTTACCGCCACGGCTCGCACCGCAGTGACTGGGTTTATCAAAAATCCGTCGACGATGGCCGCACCTTTGCACCCGAAGTATCTATCATCAAACACAAGACCGCCGCCGGCAGCCTCACCGTTCACGACTCTTGGTACGCTTGGTTCGACCAAGGCAAGGGCGACACGATCACCGCTTCCTACGTCTACCACCCCTGCGCTAATCCCGGCCACAACGCCCATCGCAACAATACCTATTACATGCTCATGGATTGCCGCGACGGTTCTTGGACCAACGTCCAAGGCGCCGCGTTAAAAATGCCCGTGACCAAAGAATCCGCCGACAAACTCACGCTCATCCAAGCCACCGGCACAGAAAAATCCAACCACGGCTCCTGCCACGTCGACGCCGAGGGCCATCCGCACATTTTCTTCCGTTTCCCCGGCCAGATCCGCTACTACCGTTGGGACGGCAAAGCCTGGCAAAAACCCACCACAATCGGCGTCGATTACAGCAAGGGCAGCGACGGCGATTTTATCGTCGATTCGCCCCTCACCACCCGCGCCTTACTCACTCAAAATCACGACGGCAAAGCCGAACTCAACTGGTGGAAAACCACCGACGGCGGTCTGACTTGGGCCAAAGGCGCGACCCTGTTTTCGCGTCCCGACGTTGGCTTTCAAGCCACCGTCCTCGCCCGCAACGCCCACCCTGACGCCGAGATGCTCATCTGCTCCAAAGACCCGAAACAGGAGCACCTCTATCACCCGATGTTTCTCATCGGCGAGAAGGGTGCAATCGGTCGCCCCGCCGAAGAAGCCAGCCACTTAGGTGACCGCCTCGAGACCATCAAAGCCATGCCCAAAGCCCGCACCAAAGCCGAAGCCAAGCGCCGCAAAAAAGCCGGTCTCGACGACGAAGATTCCTAAGAGCTCATCACCAACTCACCCACGCACCGAACTCTCTGCGTGCGTTAAACCCCGCCCGCTTTTCGCTTTCCCATGAAAAACCTTATCCTTCGCGCCGTCACCGTCGCGGCCATGCTCGCGACCGCGTCTGCCGCTCAGCCCAACATTCTCTTCATCATGACCGACCAACAATCGGCCGATGCCATGAGCTGCCGTATGGGCGATCGCTACATCAAGACTCCCGCCCTCGATCGCCTCGCCGCGCGCGGCACGTATTTCACCAAAGCCTACACGCCCAACCCTCTGTGTATGCCCGCTCGCAACTCCATTTTCACCGGACGCCTGCCGCATGAGACCCGCGTCACTGACAACTCGAAAATCACCCTCGATCCCGCCGAGTTCGTGACCATGGGCACGTACTTCGCCCGCGCCGGATACCAGACTGCCTACTTCGGCAAATGGCACCTCGCCTACGACGAATCCGCCACTCCAACCCACGGTTTTCAAACCCTCGATACCGGCCACATCGACGCCGAAAACGCCGACCTCGCCCGTAAATTTATCGCCCGCAAACACGACCGCCCGTTTCTCCTCGTCGTCAGTTTTCTTAATCCCCACAACGTCTGCGAACTGGCGCGTGGGCAAGAGCTCAACAACGGCCCCATCGGCGAACCCCCGCCCGTCGCTCAGCGCCCACCCGCGCCCGCCAATCTCGCCCCGCCGCGAAACGAGCCCGACTCCATGACACGCATCCGCAGCGGCTACCACGCCAACCCCCAATTCCCCGTCGCCAAATTTAGCCCCGAGATGTGGCAAGCCCTACGCTGGGGTTACTACCGTCTCATCGAAAAGGTCGACGCCGAGATCGGCAAAGTTCTCAACGCCCTCCAAGCCGCCGGACTCGAAGACAACACCCTCATCGTCTTCACCGCCGACCACGGCGAATGCGCCGGCGCCCACGGCTTTAATCAAAAAACCGTCCTCTACGAGGAAGCTGCCCGCGTTCCGCTCATCGTCAGCGCGCCCGGCCAACGCGTCGCACGCCTCTCCAATAAATTCGCAAATACAGGCACCGATATTTTGCCCACGATGTTCGACTTCACTCAAGTCGCCTGCCCCGCCAAACTCACCGGCCTCAGCCTGCGCCCCCTCGTCAACGACGAGCCCGTATCCGTCTGGCGCGACGACGTCGTCGTCGAAAACAACATGTCCCAAACTTTCCCCGTCGATGGCAACGTCCCCACGACGGAAGGCCGCATGATTCGCACCGACCGCTACAAATATTGCGTGTACGCGCACGGCCAGACTCGCGAATCCCTGATCGATCTCGGCAAAGATCCCGGCGAGATGACTGACCTCGCCCGCGACCCCGCTCATCGTCAAATTTTGCTCACCCTGCGCGAACGGCTCAGGAAATGGGGCGTAGAAAATCACGACCCCTTGATCGCCGAAATGTTGGCCGACGACGTAAAGCCCCGCGCCTTTGCCGAGGTAAAAACGTCTAAAAACCAAAACCGTGCCGAAAACCTCGCGAAGCAAAAAAAGAAATCCTGAGTACCCCAGCTATGGCGCGATAAAGATAAAGTCCCCTCATTAACCCCATGACCCCGCCATGATTTTGTTTCGCTCGAAGCCGACGCTTCTTTTCGCGGCCACACTCTTATCTTATTTATCGCCGGGACAAGTCCACGCATCCTCTGCCACCCGCCCTAACATCATCGTGATTCTCGCCGATGATTTTGGCTACGGCAGTCTCGGTTCCTACGGCGCCAAGGGCCTGAAAACGCCCCACCTCGACCGCCTTGCTCTAGAGGGCCGCCGCTTCACTCAGGCCTATGCCCCCGGCTCTGTCTGCTCGCCCACACGCTACGGCTTGATGACTGGCCGTTACTACTGGCGCACGAATATCAAAGACGGCGAAGTGCTCCCGCCTGACGCACCGCTTCATATTGAAACCACTCGCCTCACCCTCGCCTCGCTCTGCCGCAGCCAAGGCTATCACACCGCGATGTTTGGCAAATGGCACCTCGGATTCACCGCTGGAAACGTCACCGATTGGTCCCAGGCCCTCGCGCCCGGCCCTCGCCAAATCGGCTTCGAGCACTTTTACGGCATGGTGGCTAACCTCCCCGCCGTTCCCCACGGCTTTGTGGAAAACGACGAAGTCAACGTACCCTTCCCCAGCGAACCGAGTCCCACGGCCAAACCGAGCACCACCACCGAGGCCGCACCCGCGGTGCGCAACACCTGGAAAGTCGATCACGTGATGGCGACCCTTACGGCCAAAACCAACCAGTGGATCGAAGCCAACCACCAACAACCCTTCTTCGTCTACTACGCGCCAAACGCCGTCCACGAGCCCATCCAACCCAACCCAAGTTTCACCGGCAGCCCCTACGGAAAATACGGCGACTTCATCAATGAACTCGACGACAGCGTCGGCCAAATCCTCGCGACGTTGGATCGCCTGAAACTCAC
>CANGCX010000165.1 GCA_947452315.1 Opitutia bacterium
CACCGCCAGTTTCAAGGCCCGCGGCATGACCGCCGCCGTTTCCATGGCCAAGCAATATGGCCTCAAAAAACTCGCCGCTCCTTCCGCCGGCAATGCCGCTGGCGCTTTAGCCGCCTACGCGGCCCGCGCCGGGATGGAAGCCCATCTTTTCATGCCGCGCGACACGCCCAAGGCCAACATCATTGAATGCGAACAGATGGGCGCCCACGTCACGCTGATCAATGGCCTCATTACCGACTGCGGTGCCGAAGTCGCTAAACGCAAAGTCGCCGAGGGTTGGTTCGATGTTTCGACGTTAAAAGAACCCTACCGAGCTGAAGGCAAAAAAACGCTCGGCTACGAGCTAGCGGAGCAACTGAACTGGACCCTGCCTGAGGTCATTCTTTATCCCACTGGCGGCGGCACCGGCCTCGTCGGTATGTGGAAAGCCTTCGACGAAATGGAGCGCATGGGCTGGATCGATGCGAAGCGCCCGAGGATGTACAGCGTGCAGGCCGAAGGGTGCCAGCCGATCGTGCGCGCCTTCACCCAAGGCGATAAGTTTGCCGCCGAGCACCTCGGTGCGCACACCCGTGCCTCCGGCTTGCGCGTACCTAAGGCAATTGGTGATTTTATCATGCTCAACGCTCTCCGCCAATCCGGCGGTGGAGCCATCGCAATTTCCGACGAGCAAATGATCACCTGCACCAAAGAAGTTGGCTCCACGGAAGGTGTATTCACGGCCCCCGAAGGCGGCGCCTGCTACGCCGCGCTTAAGACCTTACTCGCCGCCAACCAAGTGAAGCCCGATGACACCGTCGTGATCTTCAACACGAGTACGGGCCTAAAATATCTCGAGTGCTACGGCGGTTAATCCGCCGCGGCCTTAGCGCACCTGCAAGGTCGAGCCGTCGTATTCCAACCCCAGCGAAGGTATGACGACGGCTTTTTTGTCGCCGGCTTTTTTCACATGGCCCGCGATCCAAGCCTCATGACCGCATGCCTTTGCGACCGAGACCACGGCTGAGGCCAACTCCGGCGCCACATAGGCGGCGAAACCGATACCCATATTAAAGGTCGCGTAGGCCTCACGCAGAGTAATTGGCCCAGCTTCCATCAAAAATTTAAACAAGGCCGGTGCGGCGCGTGGCTCGGTGATCTCGTAAACAAAAGGTTCGTCGAGTCGCATTAATTTACGCCAGCCGTGGCCCGTCACATGTGAAACATAATTGAGTTTCAAACCGGCTTCCTGGCACCTACCCACGAAATCTACGTAAATCGCCGATGCCGCGAGGAGCGCCTCGCCATATGTGCGCGAATCGCCGTGACCGATAGGTGTCTGATAACCCAGCGGTAATTTCTCCGCGATCAAACGGCACAAGCTGAGCCCGTTGGTCTGAACCCCCGTCGAAGCCAGAAAAATGATCGAATCGCCGTCTCGCACATCGCCGGTGATGCGCAGTGATTTGGGCTGAATTTTGCCCACTGCTGAACCGGCGAGCACGATGGCGTTAGAGTTGACGATACCGCGCAGTGTCGGCGTTTCGCCGCCGCCCCACACCGCGCCGGCCTTGCGACAGCCCGCCGCCCAGCCCTCAACCAGAGCTTGCATCCGGGCCTCGTCCGTAAACCACGCCGACTCACCTACCGCCGCGTGCATCGCCACCGAAATAGGCAACGCGCCGCATGTAATCAGGTCGTTTACGATCGTGGCGACCGTATCGATAGAAATTTCTCGATAGAAATTTTTTCCCGTCTGCGCGTACACCGCGTCGGCCACAAGATTCTTGGTGCCGAGTCCTTCCTCGACGTGGGCGAGGTAATGATCAGCCGCTTCCATGAGGTAACAGCTTTCACCGCGTGTGGAGGAGGGCTCGGCATAACCGTGTTTCGTTAACAGCGGTGCTGTCGTTCGAGCCGCGCGCTGACACGCTCGCTTGAAGGCATCGAGCTGATCGTAATTTACCCCAGAGGATTCGTAAGAAAGCGACATGTTCGGATAAAAACGTCAGAACTACTTAGTAGCTCCGCCCCTCTGATTTTTCAAAATAGTTCAAGTACGCTTGGTTGACGACGCGGTATCCACCGGGCGTGGGATATTTACCCGTGAAATACCAGTCACCGGAATGCTCCGGCACTGCGACGTGCAGATTTTCGATCGTCTGGAAGATAATCTCGATTTCGCCATTCCATTCAATGTCCCGAGGGCGCACGCGCTCGACGATCTTCGCCGAGATTTCCTCCGGCGTAAACGATTCGTAAATTTTGCGCACGTGGTTGGTGCCGGTGGGGTTCGCGACTTCTGCTCGGCAAAGGGCGTGGACTTCATCGAGCACCGCTGTTTGGCCCCGTTCCTTAAGCAACGCCACGGCCGCTTCGAAGGCGACGAACTTGCCGAGCTCCGACATATCAATGCCGTAGCAATCCGGATAACGAATCTGCGGCGCAGTCGACACGATCACGATCTTCCTCGGATTGAGCCGCGTGAGGATGCGCAAAATCGATTTTCTCAACGTCGTACCACGCACGATGGAATCATCCACGCAGACCAAATTATCGCCGGGTTTCACTGAGCCGTAAGTGATATCGTACACGTGGCTAGCAAGCTGATTGCGCATGCCTTCTTGGCCGATGAACGTGCGGATCTTGATATCTTTACTAACAACCTTCTCGCCGCGCGGCCAGTTGCGCAAAATGAGTTCGTCTAGGAGCGCTTCATTGAGCTGGCCCGCCGCGCTGGCTTTGAGAATAGCTGTCTTAACCTCGTCGCGCCTACGCGTGCGCAACTCAGACATCAGGCCGTAGTATGCGACTTCCGCCGTGTTGGGGATAAAACTGAAAACGGTGTTACCCCAGTCGTGATTGATCGACTTGATCACCTGATTCGCCAAACCGCCGCCAAGGGCCTGCCGTTCGCGATAGATATCCAAATCGTTGCCGCGGGAGAAATAAATCCGCTCAAACGAGCACGAGGTGCGAGGCAGGGATGCAGTGAATTGGGTCGAGGTGATCGTGCCGCGACGCTTCATCACGACGACGTGCCCAGGCTCAACTTCCTGGACCTGCTCCACCGCTAGGTCGAACACCGTCATTAGCGGCGCGCGTTCAGAGGCAAAAGCGATAACTTCGTCATTTTGAAAATAAAACGCCGGACGGATACCTGAAGGATCGCGAGCGACGAAGGCGTCACCGTTGCCGATTTGTCCACACAGTGTGTAGCCGCCGTCCCATTTCTCAGAGGCGCGTCGAATAACGCGGGCTACGTCGAGGTCTTCGCTGATACGACGGGAAAGTTCGTCGCCGGCGAGGTTTCGGGTCCTCAGGAAACGGTAAATATCCTCATGTTCTTCATCGAGGAAGAAGCCGATTTTTTCTAAGATCGCTTGGGTGTCCGTGGCGAAGATTGGATGTTGGCCCATCGCGGTCAGCGATTCATTCAACTCCGTCGTGTTGGTGAGGTTAAAATTACCGCAGAGCGCCAGATTGCGCGTCGGCCAAGGCGAGCGGCGAAAATACGGGTGGCAGGAGCTAAGACTGTATCCACCACTA
>CANGCX010000166.1 GCA_947452315.1 Opitutia bacterium
GAGCACGGCCTCACTGACGCCGTCCTCGATCAGACGGATGTGCTCACGTGGTGGGGCCATCTCGCCCACAGTGAAGTCTCCGATGTGATCGTCGCCAAAGTGCGCGCCCGCGTCCTCGAGGGCATGGGACTCATCGTGCTGCACAGCGCGCATTATTCAAAAATTTTCAAATCGCTCATGGGTGACACCTGCTCACTCAGCTGGCGCGAGGCCAACGACAAGGAACGCCTCTGGGTCATCAACCGCGCGCATCCCATCGCGAAGGGACTCGGGCCGTTTATCGAACTTCTGTCCGAGGAAATGTACGGCGAACCCTTCGGTATTCCAACACCCGATGAATTAATTTTTATCTCCTGGTTTACGGGCGGTGAAGTATTTCGATCGGGCGCCACCTGGCGACGCGGTCACGGCAATATTTTCTATTTTCGCCCGGGCCACGAAACTTACCCTACTTATCACAACCCCCAGATCCAACAGGTGATCGCCAACAGCGTGCGCTGGGCTCACTCCGGCGTGCGCATCAAAGACGCCGGCCCAAACCTCGCCCCGCTCGAACCGCTCCCGCTGGATCCCGAAGCTACTGAACGCTCCAAAATCGGTCACGGGCGCTAAACTGCTCTCCGCAGTTCGTTATCATCGCTTGGTTGAGCGCCGACATTTCTTTCTTAACTCCATGAAACTCCCCGAAAATACCTCCACCCCTGCTGATAAATCTATTATCGCCGCGCAAAGTCTCGCCGGCCAACGCGAAGCCGCCGCCGAGCGCCGCGCGCGTTATCCGTTTCGATTCCCAGTCGACCGTCGTCAACTCGGCGGCAAGTTCACGGTGAAGGAAAATAGCCGCCGCTTGCTCCGTTTTTTCTATCTTGAGCGTCGTCTGATGCATGGACTCGGCTCTTGGGCGCTCGGGATCCCGGACTACGAGGTTAAACTCGAAACGGGCCGCCACATCTTTTATCACGCCGATGCCGCCCGCGCTTTACGTGAACGTCTTTCCGAGCAAGAGATGCGCCCGCCGGCGGTCGACGCGCATCGTGATGCCGAAGTGGATCGTTTTATCGACGAACTCCTCAGTGCCGAATCCGCTGCCGAGTTGCTCGTGGGCGTGCATCAAGTCCTTGGCCGCGCCATTGCGACCACTTACCGCCACCACATTGACGACACTGATCAAGTGACTGATGTCCCCACGATTCGTTGCTTGCGTCGCATCCTCACCGATTACGAACCGATGCTTTCTTGGGCTGACGAAGCCGTCGATGCCTACATCGCCGGCGGCGTGGAAGAAGCTAAACTTTCCACGTGGCGTTGGCATATCACGCGCCTGCTAGCCTCGATTGGCGGCGTAACGGGAGCTGATCCCCGTGGTGAAGCGCCGATGCCGCTCCGTATTGATACGAAACCTTACGAGCGCGGCACCGTGCCGAATCGCGATTCGCGCTTCGACACGTTTATCCACACCGGCGACTATGACACTGCCGACGCCGCGACTCGCTTCGATAAACATTCCTATGAAGCTATTCGCCTCCGTTTTATTCGGACGCAACGCGATGAAGTCGACGCGATCGAGGCGTTTGGTACGTTCATCTGGGATATCCGATTCAAAGATTTTAACGCCGAATACGATCTTGCTCGCATCACATGGGATGAAGCCCGCCACACGGAGATCGGACACCGCGCCATGCTCGCGTCGGGCTACGACCCTTACGAATTGCGCAACCGCCTCACAAGCTCCACGTGCCGTGGCCCGATGGAGCCTGCTTTCGCGATGGCGGAGATTAACTTATTTGGCGAAGTCGGCGTGCTGAAGACGATCAATGACCTCATCGACACCGCAGCTAGCCGCAACGACGAGCTGCTCCGTCACATTTCCGATTACATCCGCGCCGACGAACGCACGCATGTGCGCAAAGGCACGCGGATTTTGGAAGTAATGACCAAGCTCGACGCCAAGGCGCTTGAGTTGCGCACGCGTGAGCTCTTCACCGAATGTCTTGTCAGCCTCGGGGCCATCAAAAAAGACATCGATATGAAGACGCTGACCCGCGAGGAAATCGAACATCTCGTCGGCGAATAACTCCCGCGCCGGCGTCTCTTCCGGTCGTTCACATTCCATTATCCGCCGTGAAATCCTATCGCTGGTTAGCGGGTTGGTTTTGCATGGTACTAGGTTGTACGTCGCGTGCGGCGGAACCGCTTAATGCTGCACAAGTCCTGCGTGCGTTGATGGCAATCAACGATACGCAGGTTGAGGCTGCGCTCGAGCGTCCACTCGCACCGCATGGCACTGGCATGGAAAATCGCACGAATGGTGGGCGGCTTTTAGCGCTATCGGCGAGTTATGCCAGTGCCGGCTCCCGCTTTCATCACGACACGCGCTTACTGCCAGCGATGAATAACTTGGTCGAGGCGATGCAGAAAAATCAACTCCCCGACGGGCTCTACGACAGCGGTAACCTCGATTCACCGCCCGACTCGGCTTTTATTCTCGAAACGCTCTGTCAGGCACAACGGCAACTCGTGGACGATGCGAGTCCCACCACCATCGCCCTGCGCGAACGGTTGCGCGCGGTGATTATAAACACCGCCGAAGGCGTGCGCACGGGCGGCATCCATACGCCGAATCACCGCTGGCACGTGTGCGCCGCGCTGGCGCACGTGCATCGGCTTTATCCCGATGCCAAATGGGTCGCGCGGATTGATGATTGGCTCGGTGAAGGCATCGACCTCGACGCCGACGGCCAATACGCCGAACGCAGCCCGCATTACACCGCCGAGGTCGTGAATCCTGCATTGGTGACGTTGGCTTTGTTGCTCGATCGTCCCGCGCTCCTTGATCCCGTGCGTCGCAGTTTAGAGGCGCAGCTGTATTTGCTCGAGCCTGATGGTGAATTGGAAACCGTGGCCTCGCGTCGTCAGGATCAGCGTGCTGGCATGCGCGAGTACATCTGGGCCCACTACGTGCCGTATCGTTTGCTGGCATTGCGCGACCGTAATGGCGTATTCGCTGCCGTGACCCGCTGGATCGAGCGTGATTTTTTGGCTAGTACCATGGTGACTCGTAGTCCCAATGCGCCTCTGGCTCAGTGGCTCGATTTTTCAGAATTGGCCCACGAGTTGCCGGCTTCGACTGCGCTGCCGGAAACATACACGCGCGTGTTTCCCAGCATGGCGCTCGCACGCGTGCGGCGTGAGTCTACGAGTGCGACGATCTTCGGCGGTAGCGACGCGCCCACAGGCCTTGGCCTCGGATCGGGGCTCGCGACTAATCCGACGTTTTTTAAATTTCGCAAAGGCGCGGCGGTGCTTGAGTCCGTGCGCATGACACCTGCGTTTTTTAGCACCGGCTTTTTTTATAGCAACGGCCTCCACGCCGCCGAAGGACGCTATCAATTACAACAAACGGTCAACGTCCCGTATCATCTGCCGTTGCCCGCCGCTTATCGAAACGAGCAGGGC
>CANGCX010000167.1 GCA_947452315.1 Opitutia bacterium
CACCAAAATCGATCCCCGCCATGATGAAGACCCCCGCCATGGCTGCGCCCGCTAAGACCGCCATGGTCGGCATGGTCGGTATGGGTAGCGCCGCTCCCGCCGGCGGCGGTTTCACCCCCGAAAAATTCGGTAACGTCGCCCGCGGCGCCCAGGTCCCCGACTTCACCGTCACCGGCACCGATGGCCAACCGCTCAAACTCTCAAGTCTGCGCGGCAAGCCGCTCCTAATCCAATTCTGCACCAGCAACGGCCCGCAACCCTGGTTCGGCTCAACCGCCGCCACCTACAAAGATCAAGGCCTCATCGCCCTCGCTGTGTTTTCCGCCACCGAGAAAGCCGACTTCGATCAATGGGTCGCCGCCCACCCCAACCCCGGCTTCGCCGTCGCTTGGGATTCCGCCGGCAAAGCTTGGGCGGAAAACGTCACCAACACGATTTTCGGTGTCGGCATGTATCCCGCCACCGCGTTCGTCAAAGCCGACGGCGCTCTGTGGACCGGCTTTATCGGCATGGGTCCAAAAGTCATCGCGATGACCTACTCCGCGCTGGCCCGCAACGGCATCAAGCTGACGGACGAGCATCTAGACGCCCTCGTCGCCGCCGGCGGCGCCCTGCGCATGGGCGGAGGCGGAAGTAGCACGGTTGCTCCTTCCACCATCAACGCCGCACCCAAACCCGCTGCCGGCGCCACTGCGCCCGCCCGGCCCAGCTTACTCGCCCCGGGCACCGTCGCCCCCGATTTCGTGATGCGCGACATCAACGATAAGGAAGTCCACCTCGCTGATTTCAAAGGCAAGGTCGTCATCCTCGATTTCTGGGCCACCTGGTGTGGACCGTGTATCGCGTCGTTCCCCCACACCCAGAAAATCGCCGCCCAGTACAAAGACCAAGACGTAGTCGTCGTAGCCTCGGGTACGAGCGACACGATCGCCGCCTTCAAAAAATGGATTCCCGCCAATCAACCCAAATATGCGGCGATGCAGTTCTTTTTCGACCCCAACGAGCGCGGTTCCGATACCTTCGATAAACGCGCCTCGTCCAGCCTCTACGGCGTCTCGGGCATTCCCACGCAGTTTGTCATCGGACGCGACGGCAAAGTCGTCGCCAGCATCGTCGGCAACGGCGGCGAAACCGACACCCGCACCGAAGGCGCCCTGGCCCTCGCCGGCGTGAAAATCGACGAAGCCACTGCCACCGCCGGCAAAGCGGCACTCGTAAAAGCCGCGGCGGACGAAGCCGCGGCCGCCAAGGCGGCAGCTTCGGCGCCCCCGCGGGCACCGTTCATGGAAAATTTCGCCAAGCTCGTTGCCGGCCAGCCTGTGCCTAACGTCACGCTACAAACCGTCGATGGCCAGTCGGTAAATCTATCTGAAGTGATCAAAGGCAAGACCGCCATCTTCTCCATCAGCTCCGGCGGCGGTTTGTACGCTGACGGCTTGGCCTTCTACGAGAACCTCACGCGTAAATATGCCGGGCAAGGCGTCACAGTCGTCGCCCTCTCCGCCTACAGCACGCGCGAGGACTTCGACCAGTGGAGAGAGAAAAACGCCGGTAAATTCAGCTTCCCTGTGTACTTCGATTCCGTGGGCAAGGGCCCGCAACCCTCGAAAGATTTTAACGAGATGACTCCTGAGGAAAAAAAGGCATTCGGAACCCTTCAACGTGAGCACATGAAGAAAGTCGCCCCGCTGGTATTCACCGGCGGAGCCATGGCGCCCGTCCCCCACGCCTACGTCATTGACGCCAAAGGTAACATGGTCGGCATCGTCGTCGGTGGCGGCGCCCATGTCGCTGAAGGTATCGGCAACCTGCTCCTCCGCGCCGGCGTCAAACTCGCGGCCGAGGACATGCCGAAAAAAGTTTGGAGCGCCGCGGAGACCAAACCTGCGGTTCCAGAAGCAAAAGTGGAAATGATCAAAGTCGGCGCAACGGCACCTGATTTCCCTGCCACCGATGTCAATGGTAAGGCGGTAAAACTCTCCGACTACCGCGGCAAGATCGTGATCCTCGATTTCTGGGCCACCTGGTGCGGCCCTTGCATCGCCTCGATGCCGCACACCAACGAAGTGGCTGCTCATCACAAAGACCAAGGGGTTGTCGTCCTGGCTTCATGCACGAGTGACACCCGCGCCGCCTTCGAAGCCTGGGTGAAAAAAAACCAAGCCACCTATCCCGAGATGGTGTTCTCCCACGACCCGCAGGAACGTGGCTCTGATCGCGCCTCCCATAAACTCTACGGCGTTGGCGGCATCCCGCAGCAATTCATCATCGGCCGCGACGGCAAAATTGCCGCCCTCTGCACCGGCTACCTCAAAGGCGAAGTCCTCCTTGAAGCCGCCCTCGCCCAAGCCGGCGTTAAGGTCGCCCCCGAGATCCTCGCCAAAGCCAAACTGGATCAAGCCAACCGCGACGCCATGCGCTGAGTAACTTAGCGACATCCGCGTTTGCCGCATCTTCTCAACTCGTTCCCCTTATCTAGCAGCCCGCGCCCGCTCGCTCGCGCGGGCTGCTTTTTTTATAAAAATCAAATCCCCCATGAAAACCACTTTTCTTCGCTCGCTGTTCGTCAGCGCCGGCCTCGTTGCCGCTAGCGTATTGACGCCCCCGGCCGCTCACGCCGCCGCCGCGCCCGCCACCCTCACCGCTGGAGTCCTCGCCCCCGACTTCACCATGAAAAATCTCGCGGGCAGCGATGTCCGCCTCGCCGATTATCAAGGCAAGGTCATCATCCTCGACTTCTGGGCCACCTGGTGCGGCCCCTGCATCGCCTCCTTCCCGCACACCCAAGCCCTTGCCGCCAAATACAAAGACCAAGGTGTCGTCGTCCTCGCCTCCGGCACCAGCGACACCGTCGCCAAATTCAAAGAGTGGATTCCCGCCAACCAGCCGAAATATCCCAACCTCGTTTTCGCTTGGGACCCCAACGAGCGCGACTCCGCCTCCTTCGCCGAACGCGCCGCCAGCAAGTTGTACGGGGTCACCGGCATTCCCACCCAATTTGTCATCGGCCGTGACGGCAAAATTGTTGGCGTAATCGTCGGCAACGGCGGCGCCACCGATCCTCGCACCGAAGCCGCCCTCGCCGTCGCCGGCATCAAAGTCGATGCCAGCATCGTCGCAGCTGCCGCCGAGAAAGCCAAAGTCGCCGCCGCGGCTGCCGCGGAAAAAGCCAAAAATCCTCCCGCGCCTTTCCGTGAAGCTTACGGCAAACTCAAAGCCGGCGACGTATTGCCTGACTTCAACGTAATCACCTCTACCGGCACCGAAGGAAAATTCTCCGACTTCGCTAAAGGCAAAACCGTGGTCCTCGATTTCTGGGCCACCTGGTGTGGCCCCTGCCAACAAGCGATGCCGCACTACGAAGAGCTTTCGCACCGCTACGCCGATCAAAACGTCGTGATCTTGGGCGTGTGCTCATTCGACAC
>CANGCX010000168.1 GCA_947452315.1 Opitutia bacterium
AGCTAAGCCAAATGGACGGCGAGGACGACCACGTTCATCTCCTCGTGTCGTTTCCACCCAAATACTCCGTCGCCACCCTCGTCAACTCCCTCAAGGGCGTTTCGGCCCGGCTCCTGCGACAGCGCAATTTTCCTGAGGTGCGCCGGAAATTGTGGGGTACGCACTTCTGGACCCCGAGCTACTTTGCGGCGACCACCGGTGGGGCGACTCTCGCCACCATCAAGCGCTACATCGAGAACCAACGCGCTCCAGCAAAACGCCGTCCGCCGGGCGGCACTTCTCCCGGCCCTAAACGGCCGGGCTTTCGTGCCGTCCCACTGAGGTAATCTCTGTCACCCCGATCCAGGAAGGCGGTGAACTTCGTCGCGAGAAATGCTACCGGCGAAATGAGTCGGAACTCGGAGTGCGCGACAGTTTGTAACCTTGAACTGGCCAGCGCTTCCGCAAACCAAGCGGTATTCAGTCCAAGGGCTGCTCCCTCGGTTGGCATGATATCGACGGTCAAGGGGCCAAGCATCCAACGACACTTCGGGGCGCCGGGCTGCATGTCGTGGCTAAAACCGACCGCTCGAAGCTTGGCTTCCACGTCGGAGTATCTCGCACCCGAAATGATCTCGATGATGACGTCCACGTCGTCGGTCGGCCGGGCCGGCGTCAGCTCCGGATGATCGATCAAGAGATTCACGACGGATCCGCCGACGAAGGCATAAGGAAGCCCAACGCGATCAAGCCGCTCCGCCACGGCCCGCATGGCGCCAAGGTTAGGAACGGACATTGAGAATCCTCTTTTGCAGCTCGGCTTCAGCGAACTCGCGTTCCCGTGCACGTCCGACCCGCAACACATCGATGAGCGAGAGCAACGCATACAACTCCTTGTCGCTCTGCACAACAGTTGGTACCCGATCGTGCAGCGGCTCGATTGCGCGGCCCTTGATCTTGCCGTCGCTATGCGGCCAGACGGGAGCGAGATCATCAGAGATCAGGCTGGAAAGACTGGTGTCTTTCAGCTCCGGACACGCCCACGCCGTCGCAATCCCTCGAGTGACCTCGCCGAGCCGCGCGGGGAAAGCAAAAGGCAGTCCGTGGACAATAAATCGCGCGAGATTCGCTCGTTGGATGGTCTGCTCTGACTCCACAAACAAACGCGACTCACTCAACCGCGCGATCGAGCGGTGCACCTGGGAAAGGCTCATGCCGAGTGCTTCGGATAGCCGTGCGAATCCCGGCCACTGGGGCGATTCTAGCAGCTTGAGGGCGACAACTACGTCTTGCGATATCACGCCTTACAAATTTCCAGAAATTGGAAAATGTCGATAACTAAATTCTATTTCCAATGATATATAGGTGGTTACCGTATTCCGGAAAAAGGAAATATTTGAGCCGCACGGGACCGCGCCTGATCATCGGTGCCCTCCTCGGATCGGTTAAATTATCACGACACGCGAACAACAGATTCGCGCTGCGAGCGAACGATGGCAAACAGGCCTGTGCGCACAGTCGGCTCGATCTTCGGCTAGGCTGTGATGACTTCCTCCATTTCCGCCACCAACGCCTCCAATTTGGGGTCAGATTCCGGCGCCTTTTCTGCGTGTGCATCTCCTTGTGCACCGGCGTGAATGAGGCTGTTGTAAGTCTTTTCGCTCACGTGCGATTGCAAAAGTGAGCGCAGCAGTTCGAGTCTCTTCGCCCGCTCCATTTTAAGATAAGCCTCAGTTAACGAAAACGTTAGCTGGAGCTTTTTTGTTTTAGCGCTGAATTTGCTCCTAACAAAATCCGTATTTCCAGGCGCGATACTTTCGGCGTATTTTCCGTTTTTTAATCTAAATACCCTAAACCAAATAACCTCCGCCCGTGCGCGCTCGCATTCCTATGAAACTCCTGTGGATCACCTTGCTAATTTTTGGGAGCGCCCTCGTTGCTGCCGAACCGGGGGCGACCGTGGACGCCCGAAAAACTCCAGACTCGGACAATCCAAAGCTGCCGAGGGTGATGCTCATCGGCGACTCGATCAGCGTCGGCTACACTGACGGCGTGCGGGCTGAGCTGGCCGGGAAGGCCAATGTTTACCGCGTCCAAGGCAACGCAGGGCCCAGCAGCAGCGGCGTCCAGCAGGTCGATGCATGGATCGCTTCCGGCAACGGTCATTGGGACGTGATTCATTTTAATTTCGGGCTGCACGACCTGAAACTCAGCACCGGCGGCAAAGACAACAAGCCGTACCCTAGCGCCGACGGGCACCAAGTTTCCCAAGATGAATATGAGCGCAACCTGCGTCTGATCGTGGCCAAACTGAAGCGGACGGGCGCAAAAATTATTTGGTGCTCCACCACACCCATTCCCAAGGGAAAACTCGACCCGCTGCGCCGTCCGGGTGACGAAGTAATTTATAACCAGATCGCTCGAAACGTGATGGTCGAAAACGAGGTCTTGATCGACGATCTTTATTCCTTCGCGATGACGCGGATCACCGAGATCCAGCAGCCCGCGAATGTCCATTTTACCAAGGAAGGCTCGGCGCTACTCGCGAAACACGTTGCGGCCAGCATCCAAGCCGCCTTGCAAGCTCGCTCACCATGAGCCCCTCACGCCGGCCAATCCCAGTCGTGGGGTTCCGGTGTTGACCACGCCATCGGCGCTGCGGCCGGTTTCGATGCGGGCGTTGCCTAAATTTTCTGCACTCACGAAAAGCTCCCAGCCCCGCCCAACTGGATAAACCGCGCCTAAATCGATCACGGTGACCTCGCCGAGCCGCAGCGTGTTTTCATCGTCTTCAGATTGCGCGCCGATCCAGCGCAGGCGGGGCGTCAGCGTAATGCCACCGGGCGCGCGCCAAGTGCCACCGAAGGTCAGGGTGTGACGCGGGACCTGGGCGACGCGTTTACCCTCGAGCGCCGGGGCGACATCGGCTCTACGTAGCGTGGCATCATTCCACAACGCTTCGGCGGTGAAGCGCAGGCGCTCGTTCAACCGATAGTTCGTCGAAAATTCGATGCCGCGCACGCGGGTCGTGTTGAGGTTAAGGCGTTGGCGGCCGAGGCCACCAGCGGCGAGCGTACCGACAATCGGAAACGTACCCGGCCCGCGCGCTACGGTGACGTTGCCCACGGCATCGCGGAGCTCGTTCCAAAAAATGGCGCCCGTAAGCCCGAAGGCGCCGCGCGTCCAATCGGCGCCGACTTCTGCGCTCGTCACACGTTCGGTGCGGAGCGCGGGATTCGCTTCGGTCACCGTCGAGCCGGCGCGGAAGGGACGATAAAGTTCGTTGAGCGTCGGACGGCGAAAGGCTTGTTGCGCGGCGGCGCGCAACCGAAGTTCGGACGTGGTGCGCCAGATGAGACCGGCGCTGGGGCTGAATTCGATGCCGTTTTGGTCGGCGTAA
>CANGCX010000169.1 GCA_947452315.1 Opitutia bacterium
GAAAGCATGTCGTTGAAACGGTGTTCGATCTGCTGGCCGGCGCGCAGGATGCGCTCGAGACGGCGGTTGTTCGGCCCGAGGGGATTGAAGTCCCAGGGGATATAGACACCGTTGAGCGTTTTGCCGTTGATGTCGCCGTTGCCGTGCCACGTGAAGGCGTTGAGCGGCGAGGAGGATGCGACGGTGCTGCGCGGGGCGGGCGGATTGGCGTCGTAGTTAAAATACTCGAGGTTGCCGTTAAGGCGGGTGTTTTCGGTGAGCTTGTAGGAAAGCGCGCCGTAGTAGACGGAGCGGTTGGAGAACGCGTATTGCTGCCACGTGTCGCCGGCTTGACGCACCCAGACCAGACGGAGGCCTAGACGCTTGTTGAGCGGAATGGAGGTGTCGAGCTCGCCGCGGCGCATGCCCCACTTATCACCGAGGACTTTGACGTTGGTTTCCTGACGTGCGCGTGGGGTTTTAGAAATAGAGTTAATCATGCCGCCAGGCTCGACGACGCCCGCCAAGAGCGAGCTCGGGCCTTTGAGAATCTCAACGCGATCGACCGTAGCCGCGTCATAGAGCATGCCCGCGAAGGGTTCGCGTTGGCCGTTGCGATAGACTTTATTTTGGCGGAAGCCGCGAACTTGGTAAGTGTTGGCGTCGTTGGTTTGGTCTTGGTTGCCGACGTTAGTGACGCCGCTGATGTAATCCGTGGCATCCGTGAGCGTGAGCGCGCCGATATCATTCAAAAACTCGCTCGTTACGATCTGCATCGAGCGCGGCAGATCGCGAAGATTCATATTGGTGCGTGTACCAGAAAGCGTGTTAGATGCGCTCCAGCCTTCGTCGGTGCCAGCTACGTTGAATTCGGGCAAAACGATCGCTTCTTTTTCCTCCGGCAAACGTACGGAGGTTTGAGCGAACGCAGCGGTGGCTGATAAAAAAGCCGCGCACAAAGCTAGGGAGCGGCTAAAATTGTGAAGAGAACGGCTGGATGCGGTCATATACATAGTCATAGTGTAGTTCAGGGACGGCAAGGCCTGTGCCTCAGCACGTCTCTAGGGTTAAATATGACCAAAGACTAAGCCTCACCCTCCACAAACGCTGTTTCGTGCACACTGTTGCACAAACTAACCTCTCGTATCACCGAAAAGAGCTTTCGCCGAGCCCCTATCCAGCCCCACTCTGACCACGCATGCGCGCCCTGATCGCCTTCGACAAATTCAAGGATGCCCTCCCCGCACCTCAAGCCTGCGCGATCGCGGCGGCTACTCTGCGCGACCTCCATCCCGACTGGGAATTCGACATATGTCCGCTGGCCGACGGCGGCGAAGGCTTTTGCGCCATCCTCACGCAAGCGGCGCACGGCACGATGGAAACCTTCACCGTCACCGGCCCGCGCGGCACCCCAGTGGTCGCGCCAATCGGCTTCGTCGCACCGGCAAAAATCCCCGCCGCCGCCCGCCAACTTCTCCGTCTCGACACCACGAACACCGGAACTATTGCGGTGATCGAAATGGCTGCGGCCTCGGGCCTCGCGCTCTTACCACTCGACCAACGCGATCCGTGGCAAGCCACGTCCTGCGGCACGGGTGAACTCATCCGCCTCGCCGCCGCTCGAGGCGTCACGACGATCCTGCTCGGCGTCGGCGGTAGCGCCACCCACGACCTAGGCTACGGCGCCTTGCCCGCCCTCGGCATCGAAGCACTTACCAGCGCAGGCACCGCGGTCGCTCCCCCGATTCCCGCGCGTTGGCCAGAAATCGCAAAACTCCGCGGCGCCCTCCCCGCTTCTTTTCCCGCCCTCCGTATCGCCTGCGACGTCGCCAATCCCCTGCTCGGTCCCCAAGGCGCGGCCGCGATTTACGCTCCGCAAAAAGGCCTGCGTCCCGCCGATTTCGCGCGCCTCGACCACCAATCCGCCCGCCTCGCTCAACTGCTCTGCCACCACTGCGACCAACCCGACACGCTCATGGACACCCCCGGCGCCGGCGCTGCCGGCGGGATCGCCTTTGGGCTCATGACGGCCGCTCGCGCCCAACTCATTCCCGGTTACGCTCTCGTCGCTGCTTGGCTCGACATTGAAACTCGACTCGCCGCGGCTGATTTAGTCATCACCGGTGAAGGCCGCTTTGATGCCAGTTCGCTCAACGGCAAAGGACCCGGCGCGCTCGCCGCCCGCGCCCGCGCCCTCGACAAACCCACCCACGTCTTCGCCGGCGCCGTCGACGCCGCGCCCCTCGCAGGTCTCAAACTCCACGCCATCACCCCGCCCCACCTGCCACTCTCCACCGCGCTACGCGAGACCCCGACTCGGCTCGCCGCCACCATCGCCCAGGCATTTCCAGCCGACCGCGCCACACCTTCCGACTCGACGGGCTCGACGCAGGCGACACGATAAAAATCACTATTATGGCCGAGACCGCGCGCGCTTCATCGCTAAAAATCCTGCTCACGTTGCTGGCCGCTACCTTCGGCCTGTTCGGTTGCAGCACGACCAAGCCCGCCGTCAAAAAACCTGCGCCCGCCACCGCCGTAGCGCCCGTGGCCAAATCCGTTTCTTCGGCAGCTCGCACCGAAACCACCGGCCGCGTCATGCTCGGCATCGACGTGCTCGAAGCCGATGGTTTTGCCGCCGTTAAAGGCAAACGCCTCGGGCTCCTCACCCACCCCGCCGGCGTTAACCGCCAAGGCGTCAGCACGGTCGAAGTCCTCCGCCGCGCCCCGGGCGTAAAACTCGTCGCGCTTTACGCTGGCGAACACGGCGTCTACGGCGATCTTCCGGCCGAGAAAAAATATCCCGATCAGATCGACCCCCGCACCGGGCTCATGGTCTACTCGCTTTACAGCGGCGTGGCCTACAAAGGCAAAAGCTTCAAGGCCTCGCCCGCCCAACTCAAAGACATCGATGCCCTCGTCGTCGATCTGCAGGACATCGGCACGCGCAGTTACACGTTTACCAGCGCGATGAAACTCGCCGTCGAAGCCTGCTTCGAAAACGGCAAAGAAGTAATCATCCTCGACCGCCCCAATCCCCTCGGCGGCCTCAAAGTCGACGGCCCGCCCCTCGACGCCGCGTGGATGAGCTACGTCGGCGCCTTCCGCGTCCCTTACGTCCACGGACTCACCATGGGCGAACTCGCCCGTCTCGTCCGCGAGGCCCGCGCCCCCGACGGCATCGATGTCACCGACGCCCAACGTGCCGCCGGCAAACTCACCATCATTCCCATGCGCGGCTGGAACCGAGCGATGCGCTGGAGCGAGACCGGCCTCAACTGGGTTCCCACGTCCGCCGGCATTCAGGATTTCGCCGCCGTGCAAGGCTACCCGATGACCGGACTCGGCACCTATC
>CANGCX010000170.1 GCA_947452315.1 Opitutia bacterium
AAATTCCTCAAAGTCCTCGGCGACGGTGAAATCACCCGCGCGCTCAAAGTGACCGCGGCGAAATTCTCCGAATCCGCCAAAGCCAAGATCGAAAAAGCCGGTGGCCAAGCCATCGTCGCCTAATTCAGATTGAGCGCGCCTTCGGGCGCGCTTTTCTTGTCTTTTACCTAGTCCGCGTTCTCCAGTCCCTCGCCTCATCGCAATGTTTTCCGCCTTCACGAATTCGCTGAAAATCCCTGAGCTCCGCTCCCGTATTTTCTACACGCTCTCGCTGCTGTTCGTTGCGCGCGTCGGTGCGCATATCCCGTTGCCCGGCATCGATCCGGCACCGCTGCAGAAGTTCTTCGCCGAACAAGCCGGCGGGACGGGTGGGGCCCTCGTCGGTCTCTACAACATGTTCACGGGCGGCGCGCTCGTGAAAGGAGCCATTTTCGCTTTGGGCATCATGCCCTACATCAGCGCTTCGATTATTTTCCAGCTCATGACGGCGGTTGTCCCCGCTTTGAGCCGTCTTCAACAAGAAGGTGATGTCGGTCGCCAGAAGCTCACGCAATATATGCGTTATGCGACGGTGATCATCTGCTTGGTGCAAGGTACGCTCCTGATTTGGGCACTCGAACAACCCGGTCGCCTTTTCCCTGGTTACGATGAGAACGTTTATGGAGCTATTGTCGTGGTCGGTAAGCTCGGTTTCTTAATCACATCGGTAATCTTCATGACCGCGGGCACGATGCTTTTGATGTGGCTGGGCGAACAAATCACCCAACGCGGCATCGGTAATGGTGTTTCGTTGCTGATCACCGTCGGCATTTTGGCTGATATCCCCAATGCGGCCGTTGCTACTTACAACTTATTCTTCCGCCCCGTCGGCACCGGACAAAGTCTCGGTTTGCCACAGGCAGTTGTGATGGGAGTCCTCTTCGTCGCCGTGACGATGGGCATCATCATGGTGGTGCAAGGCCAGCGCAAGATCCCCGTCCAGTACGCCAAGCGCGTCGTGGGCAACAAAGTCATGGGCGGTCAAAGCTCCTTCCTTCCGCTTAAGGTGAATTATTCGGGCGTCATGCCCGTCATCTTCGCTAGCGCTATTTTGCTCTTCCCCCAGCAAATCTTTTCTCAACTCGGGGCGGCTTTTAATATCAAGTTTTTGAGCGAGATTTCGCAAAACCTCCTCCGCGGTCACTGGAGTTACTACCTTATCGATACGGTGCTGATCATGTTCTTCAGCTATTTCTGGGTCTCCGTGATGTTTAAACCCATCCAGATCGCCGATGACCTCAAGAAGTACGGCGGTTACATTCCTGGCGTGCGTCCGGGCGAACCTACGGCCCAATTCCTCGATTTCATCATGACCCGTCTCACCCTCGCGGGTGCGATCTTCCTGACCGTCATCGCTGTCATGCCCGACGTGCTCCTTTTCGAACTCAACGTCCCCCAACGCATCGCCGTCTTCTTCGGCGGCACGGGCATGTTGATCACCGTGGGCGTAATTCTCGACACGATGCGCCAGATCGAGACCTTCCTCTTGCAACGTCACTACGACGGTTTCCTCAAGAAGGGACGTATCCGCGCTCGCAGTGCCAACCCGCAAGGGATGACGGGCGATGCGCTCAGCTCCGATGCTATCATGAAGCTCGCGCTCCCGATGCTCGGCCTGTTGCTCTTGGGCGTCGGCATTGCCGCCTACCGCCACTTCGTCAAATAAGTTCTTTACTCGGGTCTCGATGGCCTCCATCAACGACCTCTACGCGCTTGGCGGGCCTCCCGCTAAAGCCAAAATCATTCTCCTAGGTTCAGCTGCTTTTCACACCGAAAACCTGATGAACTTGGAACGTTCTTTGCACATTGAGCACGTCTCTCCCGCCGGCCTGTCGCGCCGGGAGATTTCGCGCCGCCCCGGCTCCGCCGCGGCGACTGAAGCCGCTACTCTCGCCTTGTTGCGAAAGTGGTTCTTTGCGCGCAAACCTGATGCGGGATTTGTCCTCACGGACTTCCCGGCTACGCTGCTCCAAGCTTTGGTATTCGATGAATGGATGGACGCTCGCGACGAAAATATCGTCGCCGTTTATGCCTCCCCTGATGCTCCTGCATCGGTAATCGAACACTATCGCACCTTAGGCCTCCTCAAACATGACGAGGCCGCACTCGCCGCATGATCCCGATTAAAGACAAAATCGGTATCGCTAAAATGCGCGAGGCCTGTGCCATCGCCGCGACGGTGCTTGATCAACTCAAGCCCCTCGTTCGCCCCGGTGTCACAACGCAGGATTTGGAGGAAGCAGGCCGCGATTGGATCGCCCGCCTCGGCGCGCGCAGCGCCTGTTTCGGTTATCAGCACGGTTCCCGCCGCTACCCGGCGCACACCTGCATCTCGGTTAACGAAGAAGTCGTTCACGGCATTCCGTCGCTCCGTCGTATTTTACGCGAAGGCGACATCGTTTCACTCGACATCGTCGTGTGGCATGACGGCTACGTCGGCGACAACGCCACCACGCTGCCCGTTGGCCCGATTTCGCCCGCCCTCGAAAAACTTCTCCGCGTCTCGCGTGAAGCCCTCGACCTCGGCATCCGCCAAGCGCAAGTCGGCAATCGTATCGGCGATATCTCGCATGCGATTCAGACCCACTGCGAAAGCCACGGCTTCAGCGTTGTTCGCGACATGGTCGGCCACGGCGTCGGCACCGCGATGCATGAACCCCCAGAGATCGCCAACTTCGGTCGGCGCGGCACTGGCGAAAAAATCAAGCCCGGCATGACGCTCGCGATCGAGCCCATGGTTAACCTCGGCGGTTTTAAGACCAAGACCCTCGCCGATGGTTGGACCCACGTCACCTCCGACGGTCAGCCCTCCGCGCATTTCGAACACACCGTGCTCACCACAGATACCGGCCCCGAGATCCTCACGATCCCGCGCCCTCAATAATTTTTCCATTTCCGTTTCCTCACTCTCAACTCTCTAACACCAACCCATCCTACTATGCCACGTCTCCTCGGCGTCGAAATCCCCGCGAAGAAGAAAATCGCGTTCTCTCTCCGTTACATCTACGGTATCGGTCCCCAACGGGCTGACCTTATCGTCAAAGAAGTCGGCATCGATCCCGACCTCCGCGCCCAAGATCTGAGCGAAGAACAGCTCAACAAAATCCTCCATGTGATCACCGATCACAAGTGGATCGTCGAAGGCGATCTTCGTCGCGACCACACCGCCAATCTCAAGCGCCTCCAAGCGATCAATTGCTACCGTGGCGTTCGCCACCGTCGCAGCCTCCCCGTGCGCGGTCAGCGCACCAGCACCAACGCCCGCACCCGCAAGGGCCCGCGCAAGACCGTTGG
>CANGCX010000171.1 GCA_947452315.1 Opitutia bacterium
GCATCGTTGATGCGATGGCTCGAGGCGATGTGCTCCAGATTGTAGTTTTCAGTTTTCTCTTCGGCGTGGCGTGTTTGTCCGCGGGTGAGCGCGCCAAACCTGTCTTAGCATTAGCGGACGCGGTTGTCGGGGTGGCGTTCCGATTCACTCACTTGATCATGTATTTGGCGCCACTCGCCGTCTTCGCAGCGCTTTCGGGCACGGTCGCTTCTGGAGGCTTGGACGTTTTGGTCGGATTACTGCGCCTTTTTATCGCTGCTTGGGGAGCCGAACTTCTGTTTTTAATTCTGTTTCTCGGTGGTTCGCTCGTGCTTTTCGGAGTTCCGCTACGCCGGTTCGTGCATTTTGTGCGGGAGCCGTTCCTGATCGCCTTTGGCACAACCTCAAGTGCGGCCGCGTTGCCACAGACGCTGGAAAACATGGAGCGCTTTGGTGTTCCCAGCCGCATTCTCGGCGTCGTCGCGCCCTTGAGCCTCAGTCTGAATTTGTGCGGCAGCACGCTGTTCCTTGGGCTCGCTACGTTGTTTGTCGCGCAGGCGGCGCATGTTCCGCTCTCGTTTGATCAACAATTACTGATTTTGCTCACATTGAAACTTACCAGCAAGGGCGTCGCCGGAATTCCCCGCGCCAATTTCGTCGTGCTGACCGCCTTGTTTCAAAGTTTCGGTTTACCGATGGAAGGACTGGGATTGCTGCTCGGCATTGACGCGCTGATCGATCCCATACGCACGAGCGTAAATGTCTTAGGCCACTGCACAGCTCCCGCAGTAATCGCACGCTGGGAGGGAGTTTCCTTTCCGAAAAACCTCGAGCCCGCCGAGCCAAATTCGCTCAAATAAAACAGCGAACCTCTCGCGAGGTTTCCGCACTCACACTCAGCGGGATCAAATTCAGCGAGATTCGTTCGATTGCGGGTGAAGCGGAGCCATGGTCTCCTGCTCGATCCGGTATGCTTGTTTAAGGCCATCGGCGCTCGTTTTGCCGGTGAATTTCAAACACGCTTTGTCCATCAATGTGTAAACGATCGGAATCACGAATAGCGTGAGTGCAGTCGCGATGCTGAGCCCGCCGACGACGACCAAACCGAGGGGATTACGCGTCTCGGCGCCAGCGCCATGGGCAAAGGCGATGGGAACGGCTCCCAGAATGGTTGCGACTGAGGTCATCAAAATCGGCCGAAAACGTAACGTCGCTGCTTCAAACACGGCCTGCGCCGCATCGACGCCTTTTTCCACTTGGAGCTGATTGGCGAACTCGACGATGAGGATGCCGTTTTTGGCCACCAGACCGATGAGTAGAATCAGTCCGAAGCGGGAGAAAATATTGTCCGTCATCGCCACGCCCCAATACCTAGAACAATAAAGCACCGTAATCCCACCCGCGACGGCGAAGACGACTCCGGTCAAAATGGTGAGTGGATGAATCCAAGATTCAAATTGCGCGGCCAAAATTAAAAACGTGAACAACAGCGCCAGTCCAAAGAGCTTCGATGTGTCACTGGCTCCTTCGACATATTGACGCGATTCACCGTCCCAAGAATACGAATAGCCCACGGGCAGCACGTCCTTGACCTGACGTTGCAAGAAGTCGACGGCATCACCGATCGTCACCCCGTCAGCCAGTTGCGAAGAAACCGTTACCGAGCGCAGACGATTAAAGTGCGGATAATTTTCGGGCACCGTATTCTCAGACCACGTAACCAGATTACTCAATTGCACGAGATGGCCCGTACCGGATTTGACATAAAGGCGGCCAAGATCGTTGGGCGTGACACGCTCGGCATCCTCGATTTGCAGCATGACGTAATACTGTTGGCTACCACGCTGGAATTGGGTCACACGCCGGCTACCAAGCATCGTTTCCAGCGTCGACGCCACGTCGCTAACCGAGACCCGTAAGTCCGCGGCTTTAGCGCGATCGACGCGCACATCCAGTTGGGGTTTGGTCGGCGAAGGGTCCAATCGAGGCTGCGCAAAAATCCCACTCTCCCGCATCTGGCGCAAAATTTCCTGCCCGGAAGTCTGAAGTTGATCGAACTCCGGCCCCTGCAATACCAACTGGACGGCTCCCGCGCCTTTCGTACCGCCACCACCGAAAGGCCGACCCGCGGCGACTGAGGCTTGGACGCCCGTCATTTTTGCTTGAAGCATTTTGCGCATATCCACGGTGATCTCCTGCGATTTCCGTTTACGGTCTTCCCAAAGCTTAAGCGTGGCGTTGATGTACGAACTCGTCTCGGTCATGCGCATGAACGTGCGGTCGATCTCGGGTATCGTAAGCGCCATTTGCTCAGCCTCAGCCGAGTAAAGCTTAAGGTATTCCGGCGTGGAGCCGACCGGAGGTACCATGTTAATCGTGAAAATACCGCGATCCTCCATCGGGACGAGTTCACGTTGCAGTTGCGTGTAGAACCAACCGCCAGCTACCGCGAAACAAAGTCCGAAAAACAACACCGCAAATTTGAAACGCAGCGAAATTTGCAGCCATCGGGCAAACACCGCCGTCATCCAAACAAAGAAGGGTTCAGTTTTAGTATAAAACCAACCGTGAGCTTCTCCCTTCGGTCCGTGACCGCGAAGTAGGCGCGAGCACAGCATCGGCGTTAGCGTCAAAGCGACAAAGGCCGAGACGAGCACCGAGACCGCGAGCGTGATACCAAATTCGTAAAACAAGCGCCCGGTCTGGCCGGATTGAAACGCCACTGGCACAAACACGGCGGCAAGCGTGAGCGTGGTTGCAATGACGGCAAACGCGACTTGGCGCGCTCCGAAAATAGAGGCCGCGATCACTTCTTCACCGAGCTCAATGCGCCGGTAAATATTTTCCAGCATCACAATCGCGTCGTCCACGACGAGACCGATACCAAGGACAAATGCGAGGAGCGTCAGAATGTTAATTGAAAATCCCAGTGCGGCGATGATGGCAAAAGATCCGATGATCGAGACGGGGATCGCGACGAGTGGAATCAACGTCGCGCGCCAATTGCGCAGAAACAGGAAAATCATCAGCACGACGAGAATCGCAGCCTCGTATAGCGTCTTGTAAACTTCCGCGACCGAGCGGGAGATATAAGCCGAGTCGTCACGACTTACTTCGATATTAATCCCCTCGGGCATCTGCGTTTTGAAAAGCGGGATAAGTTTTTTTACGCCATCGATGGTCTCGAGCAA
>CANGCX010000172.1 GCA_947452315.1 Opitutia bacterium
CGCCATCGTGTTACAGAGGTAACACTCAAAACGGTTGAGCGCTTCAGGGCAGAGAATAACGCCGGCTTGTTTGGCGTAGTCGCCGGCGGCGCGGAGAATCTCGGCGCTGCGTTTGTATTCGTCGGGGTTGATGTCGGCCCGCGTGAACGTGGCGAAGGCGGAATGAAAAGGCCCGCAGAGTAATTTTGCGCCGCAATCCACGGTGCGGTCGATATTCCACTTGATGGCGTCGAGGCCCTTGGCGCGGACAGCGGCGTCAGAGCTGGCGGGATTAGCATCGGCCCCGACGATGGTGACGCAGGTGACTCCGAGATTGAGGTCTGCGAGTAATTTTTTGAGACGCTTATAAGCGGCGGGGTCTTGGGCTCCGTTGCAAATCTCGATGCCGTCGTAGCCGATTTTTTTGAGGCGTTCGATATGCGGGAAAAAATCGTCGGAGATCGATGCGGTCCAGGCGAGCAGATTGAAACCGAGTTTAGGCATAAGAGAAAAGCGGATGTTAAATGGGGCGCAAAAGTCGATGGCGCCGGCGGAATTCGTAAGACTAAAAAAGAGGGGGCGGGCCTAAGAGGACCCGCCCCACCCTGCAATGAATCAGACTTGTTTCACCTTGGCCCAACGGCCGGTGGCGGCGGATTTGAGCACGGCGTCGGTGACGTAATCGGTGGCCAGGCCGTCCTTGAAGTTTGGCGTGCAGCCCTTGCCACTTTCGAGGCCACGGATGAACTCAACCATCGCGTGGACGAAGCTGTGTTCGTAACCGAGTTGGAGGCCAGGGACCCACCAATTGCCGCAGTAAGGATGATCGCCATCGGAGACGTGAATACTCTTCCAGCCGCGCTCAGGACCATTGTCGGTGTAATCGAATACTTGAAGCCGATGCAGGTCATGCAGATCCCACTTAAGCGACATATTTTCGCCGTTCACTTCGAAGGTGTAGAGGGCTTTGTGGCCGCGGGCGTAACGGGTGGATTCGAACAGGCCGAGCGAGCCGTTGTTGAAATGGCAGTGGAAAAGACAGGCGTCATCGATGCCGACTTTTTGAACTTTGCCCGTGAGGCTGTGTTTACGCTCTTTGACGAAGGTCTCGGTCATGGCGCTAACGTCTTTGATGCCGCCATTGAGCCAGAGCGCGGTGTCGATACAGTGGGCGAGTAGATCGCCCGTGACGCCAGAACCGGCGACGTTGACATCGAGGCGCCACAGGCCGGTACCACCCTGCGGGAGCTCCGGGTTGATCGTCCAATCTTGCAAGAAGTTAGCTCGGTAGTGGAACACGCGGCCGAGTTTGCCGGCGTCGATGAACTGCTTAGCGAGAACGACCGCGGGGCAACGGCGATAGTTATACCACACCATGTTGGCGACGCCGGCTTTCTCGACGGCCTTGAGCATTTTCTCGGCTTCTTTGCCGTTACGACCGAGAGGTTTTTCGCAGAGGATCATCTTGCCGGCTTTGGCGGCAGCGATGACTTGCTCCGCGTGCAAGTTATTAGGCGTGGCGATATCAACGACGTCGATATCGTCACGGGCGATCAGTTTTTTCCAATCCGTCTCGACGGATTTGTAGCCCCACTTAGCGGCGAATTCTTTGACCTTAGCTTCGTCGCGCCCGCAGACGGCCTGTGGGATAACTTCGTAGGTGGATGGAAAAAAGTGGTTAACTTGGTGGAAGGCGTTGCTGTGTGCGCGGCCCATGAAGCTGTAACCGATGAGACCGACGCGGAGTTGTTTTTTGGCCATGAGATTTGAGAACGTTTGAAGGTTAAAAAATAAAACCGGGCGAAACTCAGCCGACCCAACCGTGATTTTTGCGGACCTCGATCATGGCGGCGAGAATGTCGTTCCAGGTCTGCTGTTTCATCATGACCTCGTTGGGGAACATGCAACCATCCCAGCAGATGTGTTTGATTTTCTTAGTGACCTTGCCCTTGCCGTCGCGGAGCCAGTAACCGGAGTCACGCGGGATGTTAAGTTTGCCCTTCGGATCGGTGGCGAGGCAATGGCGGCCAGTCTTTTCGTGCGAGCCGGAGCCGAAAACGGTGCCGTCGTTTTGCGCGACGTGAAAATCGATAGTCCAGGGGCGAAGCGCGGCGGTGAGTTTGACCATGGCTTTGTGAAACTCAGCGGGTTCCCAATGGTAATTCTTGGGGACGATGCGGTGGGCTTCGGCGTTTTCACCCAGCGTGTAAAGGAGGGTGTGCGACATGTCGGCCTGGAAGCCGACGACTTTGGGCATGTTCACCGCCTCGAGCAGATTTACCATGTTCTTCCAGCTGTGCATGCCGCCCCAGCAGATTTCGCCTTCAGCCGCGAGGCGTTCACCGGCGTCTTTGGCGATCTTACCGGCCTCGCGGAAAGATTGAGCGATGAGTTTGGTGACGCCCTTAGGATCCGCGTCCCAAGCTTTGACGCTGGTGGCGCTGTCAATCCGAACAACGCCGTAAGGGCGCACGCCCAGGTCGCGGAGTTTTTTAGCGATTCGGACGGCTTTGCGAACGTGATTTACCCAGTTGGCGCGCGCCGTGGCGTCACCGCCAGCGGCGGCATCGAACCACACAGGGGCGACGACGGAGCCCACAACGAGGCCCTTGGACTTGATTTTGGCGGCGAGGGCTTTAATTCCGTCGTCGGAGATATCGATGTCGGTGTGCGGATTGTATAAAAACAGGTCGATACCGTCGAACTTGACGCCGCCAACTTCGGCTTTGGCGGTCATATCGAGCATCGTGTCGAGGTCGATGAACGGCTCGGCGCCGGGGCTACCTTTACCGACTAGACCGGGCCAGGCAGCGTTATGGAGTTTGGGGAAGTTATTTTCAGCCATGGGGACGAGGGGATTTGGAGATGAGGGTGGTGGTGGGAGGAAAAAACAGGCGGTAAAAACGACGGTTTTTTAGTTAGAATTTATTTTTCCGGTACGCGCCCATTTTGGGAGCGTCGGGATTCACTTCGGGGCCGAAGTAGCGCAAGCAGACGAGGGGCTCGGTGCTACTGGTGTTCTCGAAGGTGACACCCGCTTTGGCACCGTCTTCGGTGCAGAAATATTCGTCTTCGGTGAGCTCGTGGAAGCGGATGAGTTTCGGGCTGACGAGCGGTTCACCGTTAATCTTGCCGGAGCCTTGGACGCAAATGAGGCCGTA
>CANGCX010000173.1 GCA_947452315.1 Opitutia bacterium
CCACGCATGACCGACGAAACCCAGGCCCCCGCCGCCCCCGCGTCCACGCCGCCCTACCTCGCGGCCGACGACGTCGGACTCGTCGCGCCCCAAGATTTCGTGTGCCCGCGCGCCTTCACGTTTAAGAACGGCCAAGAGCTCATCGGTCTCACCCTCCGCTACGAAACCTACGGCACGCTCAACGCCACCCGCGACAACGCCATCCTCATCTGCCACGCCCTCAGCGGTAACCATCACGCCGCCGGCTGGCACACGCCCGCCGACAAAAAACCCGGCTGGTGGAACAACCTCATCGGCCCCGGCAAAGCCGTCGATACGCGCCGCTTCTTCGTCATCTGCGCCAACGTCCCCGGCGGTTGCTCCGGCTCCACGGGTCCATCCTCGCTCAACCCCGCCACCGGCGAAGCCTACGGCCTACGTTTCCCCGCGCTCACCATCCTAGACATGGTGCGCGCGCAGAAACTTCTCCTCGATCATCTCGGCGTCGCCGAGCTTCACACCGTCATCGGCGGTTCGATGGGCGGCATGACCGCGATGCTCTTTGCGATTGAGTTTCCTCGCTTCACCCGTCGCCTCCTCGCCATGGCCACCACCGCGCGCGAGGGCGCTCAAGCCATCGCCTTCAACGAGGTCGGCCGCCAAGCGATCATGCAAGACCCCGCGTGGCTCAACGGCGATTACGCGCGCGACGGCGGTCCCCGCGTCGGCCTCGCCATCGCCCGCATGATGGCGCACATCACCTACCTCTCCGACGCGTCAATGGACCGCAAATTCGGCCGACGCACGATCCAGTCTCGCGAACAAAGCCCGCAACTCCGCGCCGAACTCGCGCAACAACCCGCCACCGCCGACTTCAACCTCCAGTTCGAAGTCGAGAGCTACCTGCGCCACCAAGGCCAGACGTTCATTAATCGTTTCGACGCCAACTCGTACCTCTACATCACGCGCGCGCTCGACCAATTCGATCTCGATCACGCGTACGGCTCGCTCGAAAACGCCTTCGCTCCCGTCCTCGCGGAATCGCTCATCGTCGGCTTCACCAGCGACTGGCTCTTCCCTCCCGAGCAAAACCGCCAGATCGCACAAGCCCTCCTGCGAGCCGGCAAACGCGCCAGCTACGCAGAACTCGCCACCGATCTCGGCCACGATTCTTTTTTACTCGAGAGCGAAGAACTCTACGCGCTCATCCGCGGTTTCCTCGAGCGCGCGCCCGCCCCAACCCTCGACTTCGCGATCTAGCCATGACCCAGCCCGTCGAAAAACGCACCGTAGACATGCAGATCATCGGAGACTGGGTCGAGCCGCACACGCGCGTCCTCGACCTCGGCTGCGGCCGCGGCGAACTCCTCGATTACCTCGTCCAGACGAAACACGTTTCCGCCCTCGGCGTGGACCTCGATTTCGCGAAAATCACGGCCTGCGTCCACCGCGGCGTCCCCGCTTATCAAGGCGACATGATAGCCTGCATGGCGTCCTTTCCCGCGCGTCACTTTGACCGCGTCATTTGCTCGCGCACCGTGCAAGAACTCCACGCCCCCGCCACCGTCATCGCCGAAGCCCTACGCGTCGCCCGCTCGGTCACCGTCGGTTTCGTCAACCACGGCTTCTGGAAAAATCGCCTCGATCTGCTCGTGCGCGGTCGCAAAGCCCGCAACGCTGTTTACACCACCGCTTGGGCCGAAAGCCGCCCCGCCAATCCTGTTTCCGTCGCCGACTTCGAAGATTTTTGTACCGCCGAGGGCATCCGCATCACGCGCCGCGCCCACTTGTTGGGCGACTGGAAAACACCGTGCCCCGCTCTGCCCAATTTGCTCGCCGGCTACGCCCTCTACGATCTCACGCGCTGAGCGTTCGCCGATGCCCACCAGTCTGCGCCTCTTGTTTCTGACGTCGCTCTTCGGCACCGCCGCCTGCACCGCCGCGCACGTCCTCACCTTCGTCGACATCGCATTTTATCCGATCCTGATTTTCGTGCCGTTGCTGTTTCTCGTCTGGCCGCTCGTGCTCTGGCAACTGCGTCGCATTCCGCGCAAAAACATTTTCTCCGAAATTTTTGGCCCGATTCCCAACGCCCTTAAACTCGGCGCCGCGCTCCTGCTGGCCTACGTTTTTATTAATTTTTTCCTCTGCCTGCGGCTCAACGAAGGTGGCGAACCCGCCCGCCTCGCTGAAAATAAATTCGCCCTTAAGACGTCCGAAAAAATCATCCGCGAGCTGACGCCCGAGGGGTTTCGCCACGCGCAAGCCATCCAAGTCCGCCTGCTCACGGGTCACCTGTTGGTCTTCTTCGCCCTCGCCGCCTGCGCCACGCATATCTGCTGGCTCAAAACCGGCCCGGCGATGGCAGACGCCAAGATATCTCCGTTGGATTCGGTGTAAGGTTTCGCTGCGGTCAACGCCACCTCGCAGCGAGGAACGCATTCAAGCCAATCGCTCAACCGCTTTCTCGGTGTTTCGCTTGTGAATTTCTCTTTTTGAGCGACGTCACGCCGACAAGGTTTTTATTTTTTTGACGGATTTTTTGCACCCCAACTATTAGCCTCGGTCGACGCCAACGGTAGCGGCTCAACCAGCCAAGCGGCTGGTTTTTCACCGCTGTAAAGAACCGCCTCTTCGCCTTTTTTCAGATCGAGTTCGATCAGTCCGTTGTGCTGGCGCAGATTCGCCGTCGTGGGGCCTTCGAAGCGGAGTATTCCGGGCAAAGTCGCCTGAATCCGGCAGGGTTCGCCAGCGAGACTCTTGATGTGGATAAACCGCGTGGAGCCAGCCTCGCGCACGCCGCTGACCAAAAATGCGCCTTCAACGCGCAGGCCAAAAAATCGGGCGTCCGGCCAATTCGACGGCATAGCCGGAAACACTCGGATCACACCCGCCCCATCTTGCACCATAAGATCGAGGAGATTTCGCGCGGCGGAGATCGGCGACTCAAACGTCGGCCAGCCATTTTCACTATAAAGGGTGTTAGCACCGACGGTGGGCACTGGTTTTTTCTGCGGGGGCAGAATGAGCAAGGCACGTTGAATCCAGCGCAAGGCTTGGTCGCCATCGCCCGCGCTCGACCAAAGCGACGATGCGCCGGTGTATTTGAACATGCAGTTGTCGCCTTCCAAATCCGTGAAACGCCGGATCG
>CANGCX010000174.1 GCA_947452315.1 Opitutia bacterium
AGGCTTCGTCGAATTTTTTGGCGAAGAGCGCGTCGAGTTCGGCGAGCATCTGGGCGGCGTCGTCGCCGGTGGCGAGGAACTTGACCTTGGAGCCGTTGCACGCGGCGAGCATCATGAGGCCCATGATGCTCTTGCCGTTCACCTGTTCCTCGTCCTTTTCGACGAAGACGTCGGCTTTGAACTTGTTGGTGATGCGGACGATCATCGCGGCCGGACGGGCGTGGATGCCCATCTTGTTCTGCACGATTAACTCCTTGGTGAGGGGTTGGGTGGCAGTGGGTGTGGCGTCGCTTTTGTTCATGCTGGAGTGGCGGGACTGAGGGACCAACATCGAGATGCTGGCCTCGGCTTGCAACCTCAAAGCCGGACGCTACGGTGGCGGGGCGATGTCGAAACTAGCGCTTGTCGTTCCCTGCCGCCTCGAATCTACCCGCTTCCCGCGCAAGCTCTTGCACGTGATTAAGGGCAAGCCGCTGCTGCTTTGGGTGGCGGAACAGATCGCGCGTGAGGCGCCGGAGATTCCTTTGTATTTCGCTGTGGATCACGAGCTTTTGCGTGATTGCGTGGAGTCGCGGGGGTTTCGGGCGATTTTGACCCGCGCGGACCATGCGAGCGGCACGGATCGCTTGGCGGAGGCGAATACCGTCATCGGCGCCGATCACGTGATCAACGTGCAGGCGGATGAGCCGTTGGTCTCGGCGCGGCAGATCCGGGCGTTGGCGGAGCTGATTGCGGGGCCGGCGGATATGGCGACGTTGGCGACGCCGTTCACGACGGCGGCGGACTTTGCGAATCCGAATCAGGTGAAAGTCGTCTTGGCGTCGAGCGCTCAGCAGGCGTTGTATTTTTCGCGTTCGCCGATCCCGTATGCGCGAGATTTGGGCGGGCGGGTAGACGATGCGTGGGTGCGGGCGAATCCGTGTTTCCGGCACCTCGGGCTTTACGCGTACAAGGCGGCGCTGTTGCAGAAATTCGCGAGCTTACCGGTCGGGCGTTTGGAGCAAATCGAGAAACTGGAGCAACTGCGCGTGCTCGAAAACGGCTACACGATCGCGTGTGGGCTGACCGAAGATCCGACGATCGGCGTTGATACGCCGGAAGACGCGGAGAAATTCGAGCGTTGGCTCGGCTGAACGCCGAGCGGACGCGATTTAGCGTGCGCGTTTTTTTTAATCGAACGGGCCGGCTAGGGCCGGCCCGAACAATTAGATTTTCCCGGCTTTGCGGGCGGCTACCATATTGTAGAAGTCGACGAAGAGCGGGTCGGCGTCGTTCGGGCCGGGGGCAGCTTCGGGGTGGTATTGGACGCTGAAGACCGGGAGCTTGATGTGGCGCAGGCCTTCGACGGTGTGGTCGTTGAGGTTGATCTCGGTGACCTTGGCGCCGTTTTTCTCGAGGCTGGCGGGGTCGGTGGCGAAACCGTGGTTTTGGGCGGTGATGGAGACTTTGCCGGTCTCGAGGTTTTTCACCGGTTGGTTGCCGCCGCGGTGGCCGAATTTGAGTTTAAACGTCGTGCCGCCGAGGGCGTGCGTGAGCATTTGGTGGCCGAGGCAGATGCCAAAAATGGGGTAATCGGGTATCAGCTTCGTCACGGTCTGGTGGACGTAGCTCAGGGCGGCGGGATCGCCGGGGCCGTTGGAGAGGAACACCGCGTCGACTTTATGCTCGCGGATTTCTTCGGCGCGGGTCGTGGCGGGGAACACGTGGACGTCGAAACCGTGGCGCACGAGTTTACGAAAAATGGTGTGTTTCGCGCCGAAGTCGAAGGCGGCGACCTTGAAGCGCTTCGCCGGTGGCGGCGGGGTCTTAAACGTGGTGCCGACGGGCAGGTAAGCGGCGTTGTAGTTTGAGGCGTCGCTGGCGGACCAGAGATAGGGGGCTTTGCAGGTGACGTCTTTGACGTAGTCGGAGCCGGCCATGTCGCGCCACGCGCGGGCGAGTTTCACGGCTTCTTCGTCGGAGAGGGGCAACGTGCTGAGGCAGCTCTTCATCGCTCCGTCGACGCGGAGTTTTTTGGTGAGGGCGCGGGTGTCGATCTCGGCGAGGCCGGGGATGCCGTTTTTCGCGAGGTAGGCGTCGAGGGAGATTTCGCTGCGCCAGTTGGAGACCACCGGCGAAAGTTCGCGGACGACGAAGCCGGCGCATTTCGGGCCGGAGGATTCTTCGTCGGCGGGCGTGAGACCGTAGTTGCCGACTTGGACGGCGGTCATGGTGACGATCTGGCCGAAGTACGACGGGTCGGTGATGATCTCCTGATAACCGGTCATCGAGGTGTTGAAAACGCATTCGCCGGCGATGGTGGCGGCGGCGCCAAACGCACGGCCGCGAAACACGCTGCCATCTTCAAGGGCTAGGACTCCGGGTTTGAACGTGGACATTAAAGCCGAACGAAAAGACGTCGTGTGCCCCGTGCCAAGGGTTTTGTGTGCCGACGTGTCACTTGCCGCAGAAAATTTCGACCGCGCGAGTCGTTGATGAATTTCGCGGAATCGCTTTGGCCATTTGACAGCGATGGTTAGGCGCCTAATCGTCTCTTTTCTCCACCATCGATGCCCTACACCGAAGACCGCTCCGCCTGGTATGAAGGCCAAGGCCTCTGGCAACATGTCCCCGCGAGCGACTGGAACGACTGGGTTTGGCAGCTCAAGAACCGCCTCACGAGCGTCGCTCAGCTCGAAGAGCACATGACGCTGACACCTGACGAGAAGGCCGGTTGCCTCTTCGCCAGCCACAAACTTGCGCTGGCGATCACGCCGTACTTTTTCAACCTCATCGATCGCAACGATCCGCAGTGTCCGATCCGCCAACAGGTGATTCCCCGGGGCGGCGAAGCGATTCTCAGCGATGAAGAGACGCTCGATTCGCTCGGTGAAGACGAACATTCACCGGTCCCAGGCTTGGTCCACCGTTATCCGGACCGCGTGTTGTTTTTGGTGACGGATCGGTGCGCCGCATATTGCCGCTATTGCACGCGCAGCCGTCTGGTTTCCAACGCCCAGGATTACAATTTTCACGCTGAGCTTGAGCAAGGGCTGCGCTACATCGAAAACCATCCGGAAGTTCGAGATGTGCTG
>CANGCX010000175.1 GCA_947452315.1 Opitutia bacterium
GCCGCTGCAAAGCGGATGGTTCGCGATTCGCACCGTGCGCAGTCACCTCGTGGTAAAAAATCTCAAGATTCAGCAATTGGCGCCTTAAGCTCCTGGTCTAGCGCCGAAGCGTACCGTTATTTTGATTTTGCCGACGGAGCTTTGGCGCCTTTCGGGGCGGTGCCGCGCTCGGCGGGACCATCTTGCCAGAGTGGGTCGATCATCTGGCGGTTGTAGTTTTCCCATACGGCGACGAGCTCGTGTAATTTTTCGGGATTTTTTTCGGCGAGATTTTCTTTTTCGCCAAGATCTTGGCGGAGGTTGTAAAGTTGCACGCCGTCGACGGTCGCTTTGCCCGCGCGTGGATTTTCGGCAGCGACGCCCGCGCCGACGGATTTCACAATTTTCCAGTCGCCCATGCGCAGCGCGAGTTGGGGGCCGAAGCGCCAGTAAAGCGCGGCGTGCGGCGCGCCCTTCTGTTGGCCGCTGAGAAAAGGTAGTAAGTTCACGCCGTCGATTTTCCACTCGGCCATTACGTTAACGCCCGCAGCCGCGAGTGCGGTCGGGAGGAGGTCAAGTTGGATCACGGGTTGGTCGTTGATCTGGCCGGCTGGGATGCGGCCTTTCCATTGCATCATGAAGGGTACACGAATTCCACCTTCCCATGTTTGGGATTTTACCCCGCGGAGCGGGCCATTGCCGGAGGTAGTGCCGCCGGTCGGTCCGCCGTTATCGCTGATGAAAAAAATCAAGGTGTCTTCCTCGAGTCCGTGTTCGCGAAGTTTGGCCAATACGTGGCCCACGGCATCATCCATCGCGGATAGCATCGCGCAAAATACGCGCCGCTTGGGATCCTCGACGTGAGCGAAGCGTTTGAGATATTTTTCGGTGGCTTGAAGCGGCGCGTGGACGGCGTTGAAGGCCAGATAACACAGCCAAGGCTCTTGCTTGTGCCGCTCGATGAAGGCTGCGGCCTCACGACCAAATGTGTCGGTGGCATAGTCGATGTTTTCAATTGGCGTTGTACCCCGATAGATGCGATCTTCCGCGTCGCTCGCGGCGTCGAGGTAGTCATGCAGGCCACCGAGAAAACCGTAGAATTCGTCGAACCCACGCTTTAACGGGTGAAATTGCGGGGCGTAGCCGAGATGTGATTTGCCGATCCAGCCGGTTTTATAACCCGTCGCGCGAAAGCGATCACCGATCGTCGTCTCGGTCACGGGCAAGCCGACGCTGGGTGGGGTTAAGTGCGCGGGGCCGGGGTTGAGTTCGTGGCCGAAGCGTTGTTGGTAGCGACCGGTGAGAAGCCCGGCGCGCGTGGGGCTGCAATAAGGACCGGTGACGTAACCGCTCGTGAAACGTACGCCGTGCGTGGCGATGCTGTCGATGTGTGGAGTGGGAACTTGTTGGGTAAAGCCTTGGCCGCTGAGTTCACCGTAGCCGAGATCATCACCCACGATGATCAGGATGTTGGGTTTGCGCTCGACCGCTTGTGTGGACGCCGTGGCAGCAACGAGGGCGAAAGGAAGTGCGAAAAGACCAAAAATGCGGAGACGCGATTTCATGAAAATGTAGAATACGAGTTCAACATGCTACCGAAAGGCAGCGTATGCTTTTAATTTTTTGGGTTGGACGCCGAATCACGTACGGGGCCAGGGCGATTAATTTTCGCGGCTTGAGATGCTGCACCAGGGGCGTCGCCTCGCCAAAACTCGGCGGTTTTCATGCCCGTTTCGTAGATAACATTAGTGGGCGTAGGTTTTACTGGAACGGTGTCGCCGGTTTCTTCCGTCCAGCGCGTGAGGATCGCTCGCAGCGCAGCGAGTGCCGCGGGCGGGGACGTCTCGAGTGCGAGGTTGCGCGCTTGGCTGGGATCGGTAGCCAGATCGTAAAATTCCTCGGCCGGGGCCTTCGGCTGCAGGACAATAGACTGCAAGGGCGTGAGTTTGTTTTGGACGTGCAGGGCTTTGAGCGCGTCGGCGCTGGGATTGTAAAACGTGTCGGCTGCGCCAGGCTGGGGCAGTTGCGGCCAGGCGTTGCGCACGTAGACGAAGTCGCCGTGGCGCACCATACGCACATGTGCGGTGAAGTTGTGCCAGTTGTGCTCGGCGAAAATATAATCGCGCACGCTGGCTTTGTGGTCGTGCAAGATCGGGACCAGGCTCACGCCTTGAAACGAATCCGGCCGCTCGACGCCAGCGAGTTCAAGGAACGTCGGCGCGATATCGATCGAGCTGACGAGCGACGCCGAGGTTGCCCCTTGCGCGATGCCAGCAGGCCAACGGATGATGAGTGGTGTTTTAATCCCGTCATCGAATAATTGCGTTTTAGAGTGCGGGAACGGGCGCCCGTTGTCGGCCATCACGATGATGATGGTATTCTCGAGGACTTTTTGGCGGGTGAGTTCGCGCACGACTTCGCCAACAAAGTAGTCGAGGCGAGTGATTTCGTCGTAATAATGCGCGAGATCGGCGCGCGTCTCGGGCGTGTCGACGAGGTAAGGCGGCACGCGCACATCGCTAGGGCGATGCATTCCGGCGAACGAATCGGCGTCCCAAGCGCGGTGAGCGTCGTGAGCGGCGAACCACATGAAAAACGGTTTCTGCTGTGGTCGTCCGCGCAGACGCGCGATCCATTGGTTTTCACCGCCGCGGCCGCCTTTAAGATCATCGCGTTCGCCATCGCCGCCGAGGTCGAAGGCTGCGACCGCCGGACCGGAGAGGACATCGGATTCGCCGCCGAAATGGGCTTTGCCGGCGTGGGCGGTATAGTAGCCGGAGTCGCGGAGCAGCTTGGGAAACATTGGAATACCCTCAGGCAAGAGCCCGTGTAGTTCGGCGGCGGTTTCGAGATTATGCGGATAACGACTGGTGAAAATACTGCTCCGACTCGGACTGCAACTCGAGGCGGTCAGATAGGCGTTGGTGAAGCGCAAGCCCTGCGCGGCGAGACGGTCGATGTTGGGCGTGTGAATGCCGAGGTTGCCGTAGCAGCCGAAGTCCTCGGCGCTAATATCGTCGCCGATGATGAAGACAAAATTAGGGCGTGAAGTTGTCGTCACGGACAAACCAACGCTAGCGGTCAAAACGAA